>CAZXTJ010000067.1:0-19659 GCA_964643655.1 uncultured bacterium | reverse complement strand
GAGTCCCTTGCAGGACATCGGCCTGAGGACGATGTCGTCGTGGCCTTGAAGAGTGTAAAAGTTGTCCCTGACGATACGGCACCATCAGGCATCAAACTCGAGATTTCTCAAGAGCCAGTACAGATTTCAGGCTCACACTATGCCTTACTCAGGTTCCTTGGTAGGAACGATGATGGTTCTCTCAGTGCTACCCCTTGGAGCACCTCTCTTCAAGATTTTGGTGAAGACACAGTCAGAGTGTTTTTGCCAGATAACGTTCCTTTGACAGTCAATGACGATCCAGTAAGACAGCTTCCCCAATCGTCAGTTGATGAAATCTGGAATTCACCTCTTAATTATGAAGGTTGGTACGCATACGGTCATTTCGACTCTGGCCGCTTTTTTCTCGAAGCATTAGAACCTCGATCAGTAATGAGGCTTCAAGCGACAGAGGTGGTACAAGGCCGTAAAGCTAGTCGTCGTTTCGTAGAACACGAATTTTGGAAAGAAAGTTCACTAGCAAACTTTCAGCAAAGTTTTCGCTCTGTCTTGCTTCAACCAGATGGGACTGAGAGCAGCCAAAGCTGCCTTACATCCATGGATGAACACGGCAGTTTCCTCGTACTCAATCTCTTTGGATGGTGGGGCCGTAACGGCAAAGCTGAACGAGAACAGGCACTAAGAACAGGCCATTTTTCTATCGGTTTTGCTGATGTGACAATATGCCCTTTTACTAACGAACGCCGTTTGAACATTGAGTACAAACAAGTATACGGCCTCAACAACGAAGACATTATTGGTGGTTCCATGAGCTGGTCTCATTACAATGGCAATTTGTTACGAGGCTGGATGTATTTGCGCCCTAATGCCGATGTGCTGGTGGACTTTCCATCACTCACCCAACCCTACGTATTGCAAGGAAGAGAAGTATCCGTACGAAGAGTTTTGGAAGATAGTCTCGAGCGAGTGATGGCCGCATATAGGACGGGAGCTGGTGTTGGAGTATCTGTCATTAGTGAATTGAGTTCCTGTGCACAGGATTCCACACAAGGAACCTTCTTGGCATTTGCATCAATCTTCTCAGCTCATTCTGAGCCTTGGTCTGCTTCAAAGAAATATTCCGGACTGGAGAAACTACGCCAATGGGCTGAGGACGAGAACAACTATGCAGCAACGGCCCAACGCTGGCGAACACTCCGTGAATTTTACGGTTACCCATCAGCAGGTAAACAAAGAGGGCTCTCTGGCGAGTTTTTCAGAGTACCCTGGCCCACGGGTGGCGAAAGAGTGTGGCGCGACGATTGGCTCGTCAATCTAACCAACAGAGAGAGCTTCCAATTCCCCCAGGCAAAGAACAATGCATTCTCAGTACTCGACGCATATGCGGCATCGAGAAATTCTATTTTGCCCCGTCGTACATTCGACACTTTCTGCAAATTGTTCCTCGATCACAATGTCCCTTTGTTGATGGTGCAAACCGTGCAAATCGGCGGGAAGTACGATGGACTGTTTCCCCTGAGTCCCGAAAAGCTCAATTGGGCAAAACTCCGTGGTCTCGTAAAAAGCGGAACAGCAATGCTCTTTCATAAATAGAGGTTCTGTTTACAGCCCTAGATACGATCTATGCTCTTCTTAATGAAGGACAAAGAGTACAATGGCATAGTTGCACGTTTGGGCTCAAATCGCTTGCGGCATGCTTGTGCAGTTGAGGCCCTAGCCTTTACCCCCACAGGTTCGACCATTGTGTCAGCTGGCCAAGATGGTTCACTACGCTCTTGGGGAGAAATAGAAAAGAAGTTTCCCAACACAAAAGGCACTCCATCTGCACTGGCAGTTTCATTCGACCTCACCTTGGTCGCCGTTGGTGACAGCTCAGGATATGTTGAATTGTTTGACTTGTCGACTGGCCTTTCCGTTGGAAGGTTCAGAACACTGCAGCAGACAATCACTGCCCTGGTTTTTTCACCAGATGGTCAACTTCTATTTGTTGCTGGTCGAGGAGGACAGGTTATCTCTGCGTGGCAGCTCTCTTCGAAAACCAAGCTTCTGGAGTTTGCAGGTCACGGCGAAATAGAAGTTGATGCTGGTACGCTCTTTGATGAAACAGAGATGGTACCTCTCGAGGTTTTAGCGCTGCAGATTGTTCCAACGGAAGAAGACTATCAGCTTTTGTCCGGCGCGGAAGATGGTTCAGTCGTTTTTTGGAACCCTACCTCAGGAGCGGAAATAAAGCGTCATCAGCTTCCAACTCCGGCCCAAAAGATGGTCATCAATTCCAAAGGAAGAGTCCTGCTTGCAAACAAAGGAGAGGTTCAGTCATTATCTTTTCAGGGTGAAGAAAAGTGCATTCATTGCGAAATCACTAATCCTCTCTGTCTCGCTATGGACAATAATGAAGCAATTGGTTGGGGAACAGGAAATGGCAAAATAGAGTTCATCAGTGACTCCCCCACTTATAGCTCGACGACATTGACTCACTCCTCTATTGTCAGTGAACTCCGCTTTGATGATGACAATATCCATCTGCTTGTGAAATGCAAAGATGAGACTAGTTGGCGTTGGGACATTAAAAGCGAGACAGTCACAAAGAGAGATACAGACACTTCTACTTTGCCTGTTAGCTATTCGGTCAGGGGAGAAGTAAAGATTGACAACAAGACTTATCCAGCTGCCAAAGCAAGCAGCTGCATAGTTCTTTCCTCTGATGGGCAGCTAGCCGCCTTCCCTTCTGACAGACAGTTTATTGGGTTTCTCGATCTAAAAAAAGGTTCTCTCAAACGCCTGCCTGGTCACTCTTCAGAGGTTTTGTCAGTCGCCTTCTCTCAATCAGCTGAGCTTGCCGTATCAGGAGATCGTTCTGGAGCCATTTACGTTTGGGATGTCCAGCGTGGAGCGAAAAAGGCAAGCTACATAGGTAGTGGAGTCTCTGTTGTAGCCATCGCGATTTCTGATAGTGGCGTTGTTGCTGCAGGTCATCTCGATGGTTCAGTAATCCTTTGGGACAGCAGAATAGAAGTTGGCATAAGTCGAGCTGAAGTATATGGCAAGATTAGCGCTGTAGCCATTTCACCTGATGAAGTGCACGTTGCAATTGCAGCTATGGACACAGTAATTACGATTTTTGATAAGACCAAACTCTCAACTGAAATCGTTCAGCCCGACGAACCAACTACTCAAATTGAATCACCTGCTGCAGCAATAGCTCACTTTCCCTTCGCGGTGAGAACAGATGTCGGCTCAAATGGAACTGTGTACATTGCTTCTTCACTTTGTGCAGTTCTTCCTTATCTTCCAGATAGTTGGTTGCCAACAGCGCATTTTGAGGGACATTGCGGAACTGTAGTTGCGGTCGCGTTATCTCCCAATGAAAGTACGCTCGCCTCATTATCTGAAGACTCGACTTTGAGATTGTGGAACTGTCACACTCGAAAAGAGTTGTGGTCTGTTCCCTGGAGTGTTGGCCTCGATGGTTCTATCACTTTTATCGATGACAACAAACTTCTGGTGGGTACAGGCAGAAAAGTTGGAGTCGTTTCGTCGATTGATGGCACAACTGTTTCGATCTGCCCTTCTTCTTTATATCTCGATTTAGCGAGTCCAATCATTGGTGCTTTAGGAACGACCAAAGCCGCTTTGCTCTCTTCTTCCCCAACCAAAAGAGAGGTGCAGTTTTCCTTGTTGGATACGAGTCATTGGACTCGAGTTTTGACAATCAACGGCAACCTTGAAATGAAGGGGATGTCCCTTCGCTCTATTGCACCCAATGCTGCTGTTGTTTGTGCTGAGAAAGCGACTTTGTTTCTTGGTCATACTGACGGAACCTTGGAATTACGTCGTTTGGAAAATGGTGCTTTGGAGTCGACCATCGTAGTTCCAGGACACATCGAGAAACTTGCCCTTTCACCTGAAGGCACACTCTTGGCTGTGGGACTCTTTGACGGTTCCGTCATACTCTATCAAAGGGAGTCAATGGGGGAGTTGAGACGATTTTCACCCCCATCATCCACTCGGGTGACTGGTCTTAGCTTCTTTCCTGATGGAACAAAGCTTCTTGCGTCATATGCCAATCGTCATGCTCTTTTGTGGGAATTTGCTGAATCACCCCTTATGTAAAGTTACGAAAAGATAGTTTACTTACTCTTTGCATCGGCTTTTCATGACGTACAATGAGATTGTGTTTTTTCGTCTTAGCTGGCAGACGCGTAAGGTTGGACCATAATGAAGAAGT
Source organism: uncultured bacterium (assembly GCA_964643655.1). Lineage (GTDB taxonomy): Bacteria > Muiribacteriota > UBA6191 > CAZXTJ01 > CAZXTJ01 > CAZXTJ01. Next base: position 15,452 of record CAZXTJ010000067.1, on the reverse strand, counting down.
GGCTGAAACGTATTGGTGTTGTCGTTGCCCTTGCTACTACTGCAATAGTTTTTGCAGCGTTTTGGTTTCGCTCTGAGCTTTCTATCTTGATCAACTCTGGCAACATCGATGGTGAACAAAATCCCATACCTGCTCCTTGCTTGGACAAACTTCCACCCTTGACCAAGGGAGCAACAGACTGGATCTGTTGGCGAGGAGCTAAAGGGGATGGTCGCAGCGAAGTAAAAGGTATTCGTCGCGATTGGTCTGGCGGTCTCAATAAAATTTGGAGTATAGACTTTCTGTGCCAAGGAGATTCGGGAGGATCCTGGTCAGCCCCAGTAGTGGTAGGTGACCGCGTCTTCCTTTGTGGTCGAAGCGATACGGAAGATCTTCTCTTCTGCCTCAATAGTAACGATGGAAAGCTGCTTTGGAAATCGGGATACAAGGTTGAAGCAGGTTCTAGCCATGGAGCTGGTCCACGTGCAACACCATTCATCGACGAAGGAAGAGTTTATACCTTTGGTCGTAGTGGAGATATCGTTTGTTGGAGTGGTTTCGATGGAGCGAAAGCGTGGCACAGAAATGTAGGCAAAGAGGGAGGTAAAGAACCTGAGTGGGGACACAGCTCCTCCCCTATCATTTGGCGAGACCTTCTCATAATACATGCAGGAGGAACAGCAAGAGCCATCGCTTACGACAAAATGTCAGGCAAAGTGGTCTGGAAGAGCGGCGAAGGGGAAGCTGGTTATGCTCCTCTAGTGCCAACAACAATTGATGGCACTTCCTGCCTTATATCCTTTCACGGCAGCGGATTAGCTCTGCTCGATGCCAAAACAGGTAAAGAGTTCTGGAATCTACCTTGGGATACAGATTATTTCGTCAATGCAACAACACCTGTCATTGAAGGAAACCATGTTTTCATTTCCTCTGGTTACAACAAGGGGTGCGCATTTGTGAAAATGACTAAGGCCAAGGGCACCGTCGTTTATGAGAACAAAGAGATTGCCTCACATCACTCGGATCCATTCATCTTGGATGGTTACCTTTATTCATACACTGGTCAGAGTTTCCAAAACAGAGGCAGTTTTAAGTGTATAGAGCTTAAAAGCGGCGCTCTCAAATGGAGTACTAACGAAATGGGCTGGGGTACCTGTGTTTACGTAGATGGTTACCTACTGTGTTGTGATATAAAGGGCAACCTCTTTTTAATGAAGCCAGATCCAGAGAAATTCATCAAAGTAAGCGAGATGAAAAAAGCTCTTGGTCCTGATGTTAAACCAGCGTGGACCATACCAGTTGTAGCAAACGATAAACTCTATTTACGTTACAAACAATCTCTTGTGGTATATGCCATCAAGTAAATGACCTATTGCTTCGATTTCTTCAAGCTCACGCCAGCTTCTCCATCAATTGCCGATTGAGATCTCTGCGCACACTGAGACACTGTTTTATGGCTGCCTTCACGTCAGGACTATAACTGAGAACCTCGGCTTCCAAGAAGGCGTTTTCAATCGCAGCGTGTAAAGCTATGACATCGTCCACGCTTGTAGGCGTAGCTTCTCCAGGCCCTCGTTTTGCCACATTTATGCATTCGATACGCTCTCGGTCCAACCACCATTTAGTGCAGCTGAGTTGTTCATGTTGTGATTGATAGATGGTCGTTCCTGGATAAGGAAGCAATATGCCTCCAGTAGGATATCCTTTCACAAAGGGAGCGAGTCTTTCCATCAAAACGCAGGTGTCCTCTAGCTCTTCTACGGTCTCCCCAGGGAAACCAACCATAAAATGTACATACACATTCAAACCTGCTTCAAAGGCTATCTCTACTGCCTTTTCAACATCGTGAACACTTTGACCTTTACCCACTCTTTCGAGGACTTCATCACTTCCACTCTCCACACCAAAAAACACTGAAGAGCATCCCCCCTCGACCATTGCCAGTGCCAATTCTCTGTCCAATTGATCGCAGCGTGATTTGCATATCCAGGACAATGGAGATGGCAAATCCTCTAGCTGCCTACAGAGTTCGAGTGTGCGTTTTTTATGAGCAGTGAAGGCAGTATCTTGAAAGAACACTGAAGTAGCGCCTTCACCTTCTTGCCAGGCTCTAACCTCATCAATGACGCGTTCCGGGGAGTGAAAGCGGTATTCCTTTCCGCTGACATTGTTCGAGCAAAATGTGCAGCGCCCAGGGCAACCACGACTCGTGATAATTGGTGGTAACAAAGGCATGCCTGTAGCAACATAACGTTCTTTGTCTATCAAATCGATAACATCGAGAGGACTAGACAGTAAATCTATGTCTTTGATTTGTGTGCGCTGTGAGCTCCTTTGAAGCTGCCCACTCTCATCAAGCCACGCCACTCCAGCCACATCTGAAATGCTACCACCACTTCGTAGCTGCTGAACTAGTTCAACAATGGTCTCTTCACCTTCACCGAGAACTACAACGTCAAATCCTTGCTCGAGTACTTCTTTGGGTTCTGATGTAGCATGAGGGCCACCTGCAACCAAGAACAAATCTCTTCTATACCCTAGCGAAGAAATCAGATCATAAGCATACAAGGCAGTTTCGGTTAAGAGAGTAAAACCCAGAACTTCTGGCTCTTGGTCATCTATTGCTGCCTCTATGCAAGAAACATCACAAGCACCATAGACACTTGCCAAATCCAACAATCTGACTTCTATCCCATTTCTTCGAAGCGAAGAGGCGAGATATAACTGACCCAGGTTTGGATTGAAGCTTCTCACTGCTGAAGGCACTGTACTCAGAAGCACGCCACTCACTTGATTTCACCATTACTTTCTAGGAGATACTGATAGTCAGAGCAACTCAGTTACGAGCCTAGACTGCTTCTTCAAACTCACGCAATAGGGTCCTGAGGTGTTAGGCTGTTATCAACTAAACGAAGGAGTTACCAGATATGGATATGTGGAAGTTTTTCGGTATAACCCACACCGATCACACCGTAATGGATCCTATGAGTCTTGCCAAAACCAATGAAGTCATAGAATTACTCAAGCTCGAAAAAGGCAGCAAAGTACTGGACATTGCCTGTGGCAAAGCAGAGTTTTTGTGCACAGTAGCCGAACGCTACAAAATTACGGGTACGGGTGTTGACGCTTCTCCTTTTACTTACGCAGCAGCAGTAGAGAATGTCAAAGCCAGGGCTTTGGCTGACTCTATCGAGATCCTCAATATGGACGGGGCTGCCTTCAAACCTGACGCTCCTGAATCTTACGACCTCTCGTCTTGCATTGGCGGTTCGTGGATCTTTCAAGGTCACAAAGGTACACTCGAGGCCCTTGCCAAAATGGCCAAACCTGGGGGGCTCGTTCTAGTTGGAGAGCCATTCTGGCGAAGCGAACCAGACGATGAGTATCTGAAGATGATGGGAATGGAACTTGGACAACACGGTACTCATATGAGCAATGCCAAAACTGGTGAAGAACTGGGCTTGGCATACCTTTATTCAGTTGTCTCAAACGAAGATGACTGGGACCGTTATGAAGGGCTGCAGTGGCAGGCAGCAGAACGCTATGCCCTTTCCAATCCAGACGATCCAGACAATGATGAATTGTTGAGCAAGGTCCACTCAAATAGAGAGGCCTATTTCAAATGGGGGCGCCACTGCCTTGGCTGGGCGATGTACCTGTTTTTGAAAAAATAGAGGCGAAAAAAGTGATACTGGGCAGCAGGAACTTTTGCCCCATAGGATTGGCCTGCGGAGTGGATTACACTGTCGATGGTTTGCTTTTGTCTGCCATCGCCCCTTGGTCACCGCAGAGCACAGTCTACTGGTGGAACGTCAACGATGGAAAACTTGAAGAGCAAGTAAAGGTTGATGGTAGCTGGCGAGATCTTTCTCATCGACCTAACAGCAATGAGCTAGCACTGTGGAAATCAGGTGACGGCGGTTGGGCTTTGCTGGATAGAGCAAGTGGAGCACTAACACATGTGCCTCACGAAGATGTGGTAGAGGACGTTGCTTTCTCTGCTGATGGCAGGTTCGCGGCATCTGCTGGTCGTGACAATAATGAGGTGCTGATTTGGGAACTCGACACAATCTCTATCATTCATCACTTCAAGGGACACAAAAGGTCTGTCTGGACGGTTGCTTTCTCACCTGACGGTTCGTTTTTGGCTAGTGGTGGTTACGACGGAACAATTTTTTTGTGGTCTTTAGCCACGGATTCTCAAGTCACTAAACGAAAGTGCAATAACGTTCGTAGTCTGGCTTTTTCTCCATCTGGAGATCTCCTTGTTAGCGGAAGTGGAAATGGAGATGTCTGCCTCTGGTCAGTACCTAAACTAAAACGAAATCATAGCTTTCAGGCAAAACATGAGTTTGATGCAGGCGGTAACGCTGGTGTGCAATGGGTTGACTTTGACACTCAAGGAGCAAGGGTTTTCTCTCTAGGTAACGAAAATGCTCTCAGGTGTTGGGCGAGCACTGACGGAAGTCAGCTGTGGCGAGCCGATGTACCTAAAAGCCACATCCGTGGTTGCGCAACGACAATCTCATCGAAAACCGCAAGCATCGCCACTGGTGGCACTTTCGACATAGTACGTCAGTGGAACGTTGAAGATGGTTCTCCACTTCGCCAGTCTGTTCTTCCTCCTTATTGTTGTACCTCAATAAGCTTTGCACCCAGTGGAAAATCGCTTGCTACTGCTGGCTCTAACTGTTTACAAGAGTGGAATGTACAAAAAAGTGAGGTTACGTTTTCTCTGCCAATAAGCGGTTTTGGCCGAGCAGATTGTTGCTACTCACCTGATGGTAGTTGGCTAGCCGTCGTAGACTATAATGTTGTTCGGCTAATCCAAACTACTGACCACAGCGAGATTGCAAGTTTCAAAATAGGAAGTTATCTGTCCGGCTCAATCAGTCTTTCCAGTGATGGCAGTTTCCTGGCTCTACCTGTCGGCAATGTTTGTGAAGTTTGGGATATAGAAAATCGTGCTTGTATACACCGTCTCGCCCACGTAGAAACTATTAGAGCCAGCGCATTCGGACCAACTTCTGATTGGCTCGTTACTGCCTCGAGTACCCTGCGCATTTGGTCAATTGACGAAGATGCAACTCTTGTTCAAGAACATGCTTTCCCTTCTGAAGCCCAAGGTCTTGCCATTTCCATTAGCGGCTCAAAAATTGCTTTGTCAGTCACTGACAGGATACACATCTTAGATGTACAAACAGAGGAGATAGATTCAACTTTAGCTGCTATCCCTCCTTCACTACATGAACCTAGATTTTTGGGTGAGAACCGCTTAGCCGTTACAGACTCTCGTGGATGTGTCCATTTAGCCTCGTTACCGAACAAATGTTGGGAAGAGAAACTAGATTGTCGCCTAGACGGCAAAGGTGACATACGCAATAGCCTATGGCCCTTAGCTATTTCACGTGACGCAAGGTGTCTTGCAGCTCTAGGAGTTGATCAGAATGTTCACCTATGGGATGTTGAGCCTGGACAACTCAATGTAACCCCTGTAGCAATCCCCAGAGCTGATCAAAAGGAAGCTGGAAAACTATTCGAGACTCGTCTGTTTGGTAGGTGCTTCAAAATCGTAGGTAAACTAAAAGGTGTGACCACCAAATTTGCCGATGAACGGGTACGGGCCCTCGGTGGCAGGGTTTCCAAGAGCGTATCAAAAAAGATTACGGATCTAGTCATCTCATCACCTGGCCATCTACCACATAAGCCTACAGCCATGGAAAAGAAGGTAGATTCACTGATTGAGTCGGGTCTTTCTATAAAAAAATTATGTGAGAGTGAATTTGTCGCTCTCATCTTGCCACTTCCAGAAGAAGCTCAGCAATTACTCAGAGGTGAAGTTCGCGATGGCCTCAAAATATGGAATTCAATCAGGAGCAAGTTTGCCAAAAGTTCCAGTGACTTCCCTTTGAATCTTGCCAACCTCGATTTATCAGGAGTCGACCTGCGAGGATACATTTTGGAGAGCCTGAAGTTGGTCAATGCGAATCTCGACAAATCAAACCTCGATGGTGTTTCTCTTTTTGACACCGTATTGACTGGCGCAAGCATGGTGCAAACGAGCTTTCAAAATGCAGATTTATATCGCGCAAATCTCTCCAATGGCCAGCTCAATGAGGCTGATTTTTCTTCTGCCAACCTAACTTGGACGTCACTACGTAACGCCAGTTTGAGGAAAGCAAATCTATCGGGAGCGACACTATTGAAAACCGATCTGCGAGGAGCCGATTTGAGCAAAGCCAACCTCAACGGAACGAAGATCACTGATGTTCAAACCGACGTGAAAACTGTATGGCCACAAAAAAACTGAGTTTGTGTGTGTTAATCGGGGGACTATATGAATAATCGATTTTTGAAGCGTCGATGGAGCCAACGAGGACATGGCGGTGAGTGGATAGGTCTCGTTGCTGTATTGTTATTGTTTTTTGGTTCTATACCTCTATTAACTGCTCTCCTTTATTTTCTGCTTTCATATATAAAGGGAGAGTGGTCCCGCTCCTATCGTATTGCCATTGCTACAACTACTGTTGGCATACTTGCCATCTGTCTTGTCCTTTCACCATTCAGGAAGAAGATCAAATGGAGCATTTTGCTTCTAACGAGAGCTCCAATACATTGGGCAATCCAGACCAATCGCCCTAGCTGTGCAAGCCTCTTCATCACTTTTGGTGCGAACACAACCATGGATACGATGTGTGTGGACAAAAAAACTCGCCCTCTGCATTTGGCCGTCTATCGAAAACGTCCTGCTATAACCAAAAGGCTTCTCGACAGCGGTGTTGATCCTAATCAGACTGATGGAGATGGACTAATCCCCATTGAATGGGCAGCCAAAGCCTCGAGCACAGAGATGGCTGCTATTCTCCTGTCGCACGGAGCAGATAAAACAAAGGGTAACCCATTTTTCTATGCCGCAGGCAGTTCACCGAGCTTCGTCAATTGGCTCTTTAGCGAAGGATTTACCTTGCCTAAAAACGATGGTTCGGGAGACTACTGGAAAAGATCTCCTCTATATTCGGCTCTATCAAAAAACCGAGATGACATAGCAGTACATTTACTCAAAAAGGGTGTTTCCCATGAGTTTGTCGCTTTCCGTGGTTATCGTCCCATACACATTGCCTCCTACAAAGGCCTAGTAAAAACCACGAGAGCTCTTTTAAAGTTGGGGGCAAATCCAAACGTTGTTGACGAAAAGGGAGACAGTCCATTGAAGATGGCGCTTACAGAGGATGTAAAAAAAATCCTGCTTGAATTTGGTGCAAAATGAAACGAACAGATAAAAGAACAAAAAGAGATCTCCATTTTCTTAATGACAATGGAATGGTCGCTTGCAATCCACGCGACCGAGAAGCTGCCCACAGAGCAGAGGTAGAGGGAATTGCCACTGACGATCTTAAATCTGTAACCTGTAAAAAATGCCTACGATTAGTGAGAAAAAAAAGCAGGAACTGAGATCACTATTCGACCATCAACAAGGCAAACCTGTTCATCGTCGCCTCATAATCAGTCAGTACATCAATAGAAAGCCCAACAGACTTCACCGTGGAGAAAACATCAACTGCAAAAGCTTCAGGACAGGGCCTGGCCATGGCCAAGTTTTTACAGTCCACCCGAGTACCTGGACAGTCCTTGCACAGACGACACTCATCCATGAAAAGAAGAAAGGCCTTGGGGTGACCTGCGAGAAAGACATCCCTCTCCAATGGAAGTAGCTTCTTATTATTTTCGCGACTCCACTTGGCTCTATCCTCAGGATTTTCGAACTTGGCCTGCAAATGGAGAACCAAGGCATTTTCGTACTCACTAAAAAATTCTCTGCATTCAGCAACGGAGGGAACGGCTGGAGGACAACCACCTTTTTTCCCATAGGAAGAACAGCCAAAGCGACACTTCATTCGCACCCACTGCTTCACCTGAATATCAGCGCCTTTTATCCACCTGTAGTTAGCAACATTATATTTGGCAACAATGGTTTCGATTTCATCTCTTGGTAACATCAGAACGGCTGACCTCCATCATCCAAGTGCAAGCCCATCGCTACCACGATGATACCCTTGAAAGCCTATGAAAAAATAGTCACAACAATGTGTTACGCTGATTATGGTTGGGAGGGCTCATGGATGAAATGTACTCTGAGAACGATGCCATTCGTTTATTCAAAGAGGGCGGTAACATTGGCACTTGTATTGGTGCCCCTGTTTTATTCGTAGGCTTCTGCGCTTTTGTCTATTGCATATGGTTTCGAATAAGTTACTCTACTAGTGACAATGCCGCAATAATGCCTCTCTTTGCGCTCATTGGACTTGCCATAGCATTCATCGGCATCAACCAACTTGCTCGTACTCGTGGGGCAACACTAAACCAAAGTGAAAGAACGGTACATTATTGGGATCTCGCTTATGGCAAGGGAGATAACGAGATTTTCCACGCCGACGATCTCGAACCGATTACAGTTATGGAGGGTGTCTCTTTCCGCCATACAGGACTCACTTCTGCAAAGTACTCAGTTGTATTTGTCACCAAAGATGGACGTTGTTTCGACATTCGTTCTTACGAAGACAAAGACAGCGCTCAAGCTTTTGCGACAGAGTTATCTGACTTTTTATCAATGAAAGCAAAACTCGCTTAATCTGGCGTCACAGCTACGGAGGGGGAACAGAACCTTTGACAGCGAACAACAATATTCTAGAAACCAAAACAGAGCAACTGGACAAAGAAATACTTGGTTATGTGTTTGCTGTCATAAGTGCTGCTTGCTTTTTTGGACCTTTCTTAGCTTACTTGCTCGGCTGGGCCAATATGCCACTTTTTGTAGCCCTCATAACCACAGTTTTCACAGTACCCTTTGGCATCATCCTGGCAATGCTGGCTTGGCATGTTCTTTCCTCGTGGACTCGCTGCGTCTATGACAAGGACAAAGATTTACTTACCATCAAACACCATTCGGATCTTGGTCCTCTTGGCAATATGATGCCTAGTAACTTCCTAGAAGGCGTTACAGGCCTTTCTGACCAAAAAATGGGTAAAGATGAGGAAGAGACTTACCCTTTGTCTTCTTTCCAAGCGGTCATACTCGAACGATGTGTGACTAGAACTCGCAGTAGAAAACATGGTTCGAGCACTCACATTAGTTTTGTGATCAAACTCAAAAACAAAAAGGACGAGGCTCTCGAAGTAGACAGAGTAAAGTACATGGAAGAAGGCAAAGGCAAAGCTAAACTATTGTCCAGTTTTCTCGAGCTCGAGTTAGTCGAGTTAAACATGCCATGATGACCAAAGATAAGTTTCTTGGAGCTTTCACAGCTAGGCAAGAACACTAGCCAAAGGCTGTCCCACCTTGACGAGCGTTTCTCTACCAGCTCGACTATTGGCAACGAGATCTTCACAGAATTCAATGCGACCAGGCTCGAAGATCAAAACGACAGTAGAACCACCGAATTTGAAGTACCCTTTTTCGTCCATCTTTTCTACTTGTCCAGAGCACTTTGTGTTAACAATGGAACCAACGCCAAATGCCCCTACCTCGATGAAACAGAAAGTTCCAGCAATCTCGGTTTCAATCAAAGTATAACATCGTTTGTTTCCACCAAAAACATCTGAGCCACTAGCCAGGGCAATTGGATTGACTGAATGCAATGCGCCTTCAATACATTTGCTAAAAATAATTTTGCCAGCACATGGGAAATGATATCGATGATAATCAGCTGGGCAAAGACGAACGATAGCAAGGGAACCATTTAAATACCGTTCAGAATGCTCAGGGAGCATTGTACGTATTGAAAAAGGGCGACCCTTGATTGGTGCAAAAGTATCCTCAGTCAGCTTTGGAAAGACTAAAACACGGCCATCAGCCGGAGACACTATCTCTTTGGGGTCTTGGTTATAAGGGCGCGCATTGGGTTTCAGATGGCGTGTAAAGAAATCATTGAAAGAGCGATAACTCTCTTTTGGATTAGCAAACTCATCAACATTGATAGACAACTCTTTGATGACTGCATCAATCTTTTTCTTCGAAAGAGCAGAGTCATACCATCTCCCCATCAACCTGGAGAGAAAAGAAGAGCGAAAGAGAATACGCTCGACTAACCTTGAGCGAGAATCTTGATAGGCCCAGCGTATCCATTTCTCGCCCAAGACGGCTTCTTCGAAGGGTTTCCCCGTCTCTCTATCAATGACAATTATTGGCGCTCTTTCAGCCATAAAACACCTTGCTAGCTCTTACACAGGATACCAATTTGTGAAGATATCACATACTGGCAGCAGTCAATGCTAGCCGAAGGGAGCCAAATAGACAAGACTAGGCTGAGAATAACCGATCTATATCAGAAAAAAATTCGCAAAATTCGAAGGAGAATTCTCGTAAAGAAACCCTCGTATTCACTTCGAACGGCGTCGAGTTCCTTCGGAATGTCGATATGTTGTGGGCATTTCTTGATGCAGGCTCCACATCCTGTACATTGGCTAGCCAAACCAGCCTTCCGCCTCATCATTCCACCAAGTTGGCCAATGTAGAATAGATGGGCCATAGGATCCTTCAGGAGGAACTTTGCATTGTACAAAGAGAATGCCATCGGAATGTTCACCTTGAATGGACAAGGCATACAATATTGGCATGCTGTGCAGGGAACCTTTTGTAGCTTTCTATAAGTCTCAGCAGCTTCCTTTAACAAGTCAACTTCTACTTCTGAAAGGCAACCTACAGGTGAGCCACTTGCGATGGTCAAGTTCTGCTCAATGTGTTTCTCTTCGTTCATTCCAGAGAGAACACAAGTTACTCCCGGCTGGTTGTAAAGGCATTTGAGGGCCCACTCTACAGGCGCTCGTTTATTCGGTGCTTTGTCATAAACAGCCAACACTTCTTGTGGTACAGAAGCTACCAACGTGCCACCACGAAGAGGTTCCATTATAAAAACAGCCAAATCTTTTTCAGCTGCATACTCGAGGCCTGCCCTACCGGCCTGGTTGAATTCATCGAGAATGTTGTACTGAATCTGGCAAAAGGTCCACTCGCAATCATCAACAATTGGCGCAAATTCAGCAGGAGCACCATGAAAAGAGAAGCCAGCGTTTATTATCTTGCCATCTTTCTTGGCTTTCTCTATGAACTCGAGTACACCATTGGCTTTCGCCTTTTGCCAACTATCTCCATCAACACTGTGAATGAGATAATAATCGATGGTTGATATATCCAATCTTTCTAGTTGAATGTCGAGCTTTGCTTCCATATCATCTGAACTTTTGCACATCCAATGGGGAAGTTTGTCTGCAACTTTGACTTTCTCGCGATAACCATCTTTGAGTGCTTTACCGAGAATGACCTCACTATTGCCATTGTGATAAGGCCATGCAGTGTCGACATAGTTCAATCCAGCATCGATAGCCATCCTAATTTGTTTGATAGCTCTTGATTCATCAACTGAAAACATGCCACCGGGGAAACGCATACAGCCATAACCAAGTGCAGAGATTTTATCGCCATTCTTGGGAACTGTGCGATAGAGCATAATCTGACCTTTCACTGACGAACATGTACAACGGGCATCTCAAGGCTGTTCTCAGAGCCTCTGAATATACAATAAGGGAAATCTCACGCCAATCTCATAGCAGATAGTGCCACTCCACTAGCGGATTGCGCCATCAGTTCTTTACTTCACAGCAAGCCTCTATGAGTTTTTTGACAAGGGGCTTCTTCATTTTCCTCGATGACAAACTCTGCTCAATTGCTGTTAGTACGCTCTCAGTCATCTTTTCACTCTGCTTTGCAATGGATAAAGCTGCCTTGAACGCCTCTTTCTCAGACCAAATATTCGCCTCACCAAGACAAACAATAATGGGCTCTATGGTCGGAGAAATGTCCTTACCTTTGTTAGCCTCCTCGGCCCAAACTGCACACATAGTGCCTCTAATTCTGTGATTCTTTCTTGAAAACAGTTTGAGCAAATCTAGCCAGCGCCCACCTCTAAGAAGAGAAAAGGTCAACGTACGTATTATCAATGCACATGGATCGTTTGGTATATTGCAAATATCTTCCGTACTCAAGGATGACAAGACAGCTGCAACATCCAAGTCCTTCTGCGCTGCTTCTTTAAGGATTTGAGCAGCCAGATAGGAGACTTTCTTTCTACCCAAAACACCTGCTACGGCTTCAAGACTTTTTGATATATCCACATCTCTCTTTAACTCAGCCCTGAGTGTCTTGAGGATCTCTTCATCGGAATATTTGTCTCCTTTTGTCAGCCTCTGGGCCAGGGCCGCATGTGCTCGTGACACATTCATCCCTCTAATGGCCGCGCAATAGAGGGTATGAACAACTACCCTACCAACATCATTTGCTGGGACTAGCTCTACTAGTTCATTGATAGCACTCTCGATTGACTGGCCCAAACGAGCCAATACCCCCAATTCTCGAATGGCAACGATAACAACCTTCTCATTCTCACATTTCAGGCAAATTACCAACTCGTCCATTATCAACTGAGGAGGACCATTTTCGACAAAACATCGCAGAGCTCTAGCTGACAACCTACTTACGGTTTCATCTGGATGAGCTATGAGACTCAACAAATTGGGGAGGTATGTGGTTACAACCCCCTTTTGATGAGACATCTCAGCAAGCTGCACTAAAGAGCCTCTTAGTATTGGCACATCGTCATCATTCAGTAGTTCAAAACCTTCAGACCATTTTTTAGATATGACACTGTCTCGCAGCAATAGTTTTGCACAGAGAGATCTTAGGTCTGCGTCATCACTGCGAAGGAGTTGGCAAAGCCTTCTTTTTAGCTTACCTAAACGCTTCTTCTTTGAAATCTCTTTGTGAAAGGTAGTAAGTGCTTCTTTGATGACAGCTCTATCTGGATGTAGCAACAACTCCTTGGTCAGCTTCTCCAACTCACCTGATTTGACATAATGCTCAGCCAAAATCCAAGCAGCTTCAATTCGCAGAGCTTGTTGATAATTGGATAGTTTATCCTTGTTTGCTTTGATGTGCTTGGAGAAGTTTTTGTTGTACAGCTGTTTTCGTTTTCCCTTTAACAGGGCAAGAGTCTTCGTAGGACTGAGTCGTTTCAAAGAAAACTCTTCGAACATACAGTTTACGTCGCACTCATACCAATAGTTATAGATGAAATAACTGTTGCAGCAAGGACAACGCATGAGCTCATCGCCACCAGAAGGTTTACGCTTCTCCACAAATTCTAAACAGCTAAACTCTCTGGGCAAGTCGCTTTCGCGAACAACTTCCACTTCTCGAGGTATGTGTTTGCACACAGCACAGGGACGTAATTTGGTCTTCAAAGCTTCTCTGCAAAACTGGCCTAACTCATCTGACCAGAAGCTGCTCTCTTTCGATGAAAGGTACGCTGCTATTTTCTTTGCAGCAGCTCTATTGTTACTGATTATGGTACGTAGATATGATTCCAAAAACCTGTTTTCATTGTTTCGAGACAGTTCTCTTATTAGCAAACGAAGTGTTTTGTCGTCTGAACAGGTTTCTAGTCCGTCTCGTTCGGCATCCACCAATACCTCAGCAGCCAGCTTTCGAACTTCAACAGATGAGTCAGCTAAGGCTCTTGCTACTCGCGAAACAAAAGCTTTGTCGATCTTTCGTCTCTTCAACCAAACATGTTCCAATCCCTCTATTGCTCCCTGGCGAATATGCACGTCCTTGTGGAACAGAAGTTTGTCGATTTTCCGCCAGCCCAGCCGGCGGCTGAGAACACCCCAAGAAACTAGGTCCTGTGCTGCTCGCAATCGAACCCCCGCGATGGTATCCCCAAGAGCTCTTTCTAAAGCAGGAACAAATCTCGACACATTGCAGCCAGCACTAATCGCAAAGAGTACTGTATTTGTTACAGCGTATTTTGTGTATTTGTCTGCAGAGAGCAGCTGCTCTTTCATTGAATTCAATGCAGCTGAAATATCTACATCCGACAGAATGTATTCTAGAAATCGCGGGACCATTTTTTTACCAGCTTGGTTTTTCGCGAATAGCTCGAGCAAGACCTCTAGTCTAGTGGTACGGTCTACTCTTCTGTGTTTTTGGGTTATGTAAGCCTTCAGCAAGCGCCAAAGATGAAAGTTCTCTTGCTCTGAGTTCTCCAGCATACCTGGTAACTGTGGGAAGATGTAGAGAGCTACGCGCTCATCCAGCGTTTCAATGGCTGCATCGACTACATATTTATTGAACCTATCACTTCCCAATAGTTCTGCAAGGAGCTCTACGTCTTTCTTGTTGTAGCTGTGAAGAAGCAAAGTACGAGCAATATCAGCTTCTGCCCCAATGACATTTACTTTGAAGAACTGCTTTAAGGAGGCAATTGCAGCGGTAATGTCTTCGCCCGCTCTGGCTGCGGACAAAAAGAATTGAACACCACGGCACCAGGCTACTTTACCCTCTTTGTGTCCACGAGACAACCAAGAGCGCTCTTTTCGGTACTGCTTCACAAAATTACCCCCTAAGCTGTGGAACCTAGGAAGACTCTATCTCCGGTTTAACGAAGGTATTCACTACGTTCTTCAACTCTTCTATGATCTTGATATCTTGTGGACAGTGTTCTTCACACTTTCCACATTCCACACAGCTGGACGCTTTCTCTTTTTCTTCGAGAAACATGTTGTACATCATTGAAGAGTGACGCTCATCACCTGTTAGAAAAAGGCTATTGTAGATTGAGAAGTTCTCAGGAATGTTCACACCAACTGGACAAGGCATGCAATAACGACACTTTGTACAATTGACCTTTATCCTCTTTCGGAAGATCTTTTGTACCTTTTCAATGATGAGAAGCTCATTGTCTGAGAGAGATTCAGGAACACCTTTATCAGCAGCCTCTACGTTTTCTTCCACTTGCTCCATCGTTGACATTCCGCTGAGTACGAGGCCAACGTTCTTATCATTCCACAACCATCTAAGCGCCCACTCTGCTGGGCTTCGTTTTTCTTCAGCCTCATCGAATTTAGCGAGTATATCCTGAGGTAGGTTATTGGCAAGGCTACCTCCACGCAGAGGTTCCATGATTATGACACCAATGTCTTTTGACGCTGCATAATCCAAACCAGCTTTGCCTGCCTGAAACTCCTCATCCAAGTAGTTGTACTGGATTTGGCAAAACTCCCAGTCATAAACATCTATGACCTCTTTGAAGTACTGTGGATTGTCGTGATAAGAAAAGCCAATGTGCCCTATTTTACCTGCCTTTTTTGCCTTCTCGAGGAAGTCGAAAACACCAAGTTTCATGAGATTTGGCCAAAAGACCTTATTTATTGTGTGGACGAGATAAAAATCGATGCAATCAGTCTGTAGGCGCTCAAGTTGACCTTCCAGGACCTCGTCCATTTGCTCACGACTCTGAATCATCCAGGCAGGCATTTTGGTGGCTATTTTGACTTTGTCGCGATAGCCGTCTTTGAGTGCTCGTCCGACGAAAGGCTCACTTGCTCCTGGTTTTGACATATCGTTGCCATGGTAGGGGAAG
>CAZXTJ010000066.1:0-19662 GCA_964643655.1 uncultured bacterium | reverse complement strand
GTACAAGATGAAGCCGGAAGCTGGTCCAGTGTAATGACTCACCACTGTTACATTGATAGAACGGCACCAAGCTCTGCCACTTGTGACACCATAACTGATAATTGGCTTGCTTCTGGAACTGTCCAGATCAACAGTGATGGAACGAGCTTTGGAGGCAGTGCCTCAGACAACGCAGGCGGTTCGGGCATCGACTATGTAAGATTCCGCTTTAGTCCCTCTGATGAGACTCCAAGGAATGCCAGCGGTACTACTTCTTGGAGTGGAAGCTGGGATCCTGATGGAAAACCAGGGAGTCCCTATAATGCCGATAATGCAAATGGTGGTGTTGACAACCAATTGCAGGTGCGAATTTGGGATAATGCAGGAAACGCATCAGGTTGGATGGATGTTCAACAGGTATACATCGATAACGATCCACCAGCAGCTCCAACTAGCGTAACTGCTGGAGATCCAAATCACCCCACTCCTGATTATCTCTCTGGTAACAAAAACGAGGTCAATTCTCAAATCCTTGTTGACCATACAGATGGTGGTGGTTTCGAGGTGACATTAACTCCAGGTGCTGCAGCACTGACCTCAGGAAACGCCAGCCTTGGTGTCAATGGTGCTAAAGACTGGATGCGATGGGCTGACGGCGGCGCTTTTGGCCGGATTCGAATTCGTGAACGTGATTTGGCTGGTAACCAGAGTGGTGACCACTCAATCATGTTCAATGACAACTCTGGTATTACGAATCCTGCTGCGCCAACGATGACTATAACTAACCGCGTGGCTGATAATGCAGCTGTTTCCTACACCATTTCTGATGTGGATGGAGACCAAGGTTTCAGAGTTAGACTGCAGTATAAATTCGATCCACCAACTGGAGCTTGGGTTGATGGTCCAATTGTCACACGTGCTCTTGGTGGACACACCTTCAATTGGGATCCATCGGCCAGCATCACACCACACCGCTCAGGTAACTGTATCATTCGTCTTCGCGTAAGAGAAAATGAGGGCGACGCAACGTGGATTAACAGTAACGCGTCACCACAGTTCTGGCTCGACCTGTGGGATGAGGATGTCGACCACTATTAAACAATATTCAAATCGCCCGGTTCGCCGGGCGATTTTTTTATGCCGCAATAAAGCAAAAGCCTGTGAGAGAAAAGGCTGAACAACGGAATTTAGGCTCTGGAGAAATGTTGCTCTAATGGCGACTAAGGAGCTGCTGGCAAACGAATGAAGAAGGTCGTTCCTTTGCCAACTTCACTTTCGAAATAGATACAGCCCTGGTGTTTTTCCACGATGGACTTACTGATGGAGAGTCCCAAACCAGTACCACCTTCTTTGCCTGATGTATAGAAGGGCTGGAAGAGACTGTCAAACTTCTCTTTGGCAATACCTATGCCCGTGTCACGGAAGATAGTCTCGACGAAACGACGGGTTGGATCGTTCTTGTCAGCCACACAGCGGGTGAGAATAGTTAGAGAACCACCTTCGGGCATGGCTTGAGCCGCATTCATCATGAAATTGAGGAACACTTGCTGTATTTGGCGTTTATCCACATGCACTGTGGGCACGTTTTGCCCAAACTTTCGTTCGATTTTTACTGAGCTATAGCGAGACAAGGAGTGCTCGGCAATAACTAGTGTGTCTTCGATGATTTTCTCGCATGTTGTTTTTTCCAATGTAGTCTCTGATTTACGCGAGAAACCCAAGAGACCTTCCACAATGCGGTTGATTTGCTGCAGTGCTTGCTCTATGACTTTCATCTTCTTGAAGAAGGGGGCGTCTTCTTTGTTTTTGGCGAAATAGAGCTGCACATATCCAGAAATGGCTGTCAGCGGATTCCTAATTTCATGGGCAACACCAGCTGAAAGCTGGCCCATAGCTGCCAATTTTTCGTTCTGGATTAAGGCCTCTTGCTGTTTCTTCAAACGCAAAAGGCTGTCTTTCAAGTCCTCATAGAGTTTTGTATTGTCGATGGCGATTGCCACTTGATCAGAGAATGCCTCGAGCAATTTGAGATCTGACTCTGCAAATGAATGGCTCTGAATACGGTTATCAACGTAAATAACACCCAAAACGTTGTTTTTACTCGACAATGGGCAACATAGAGCAGAACGAATGTTAAAGAGCTGAATAGAGCCTGAGCTTTGGAAACGCGGATCAATGAGAGCGTCCTGCGTCAGTATGGGTTTGGCTTTCTCGAAGGTGTAACGAGCGATTGACTGACTGATGTTGCGCAAACCACTCTCTAAGCTCTCTTTATGCCTAGTCCGGGAGACCTTGGAAACAAGAGCCCCCTCTTTTTCGTCATAAAGCATGATCAAACCGCGGTCTGCGTTGATCACTTCTAGAGCCAAGTCCACTATCCTGTTCATCAGATCATCAATGTTTCGCACAGAGGCGATGACACGAGACACTTTGTAAAGAATGAGGAGGCGGTTATATGCGTCGTTTCGGTCAAGAGCTTGACTCTTCAACAAGTTGAGGGTGTCCTCACGCATGGATTTTTCGAAACGTTCCACCCCAGACTCATCAGTATCCAATAGGACAGGAGCTTTGGGCGCTTTGTCTTCTTCACTCTCTTCTATTTTGAAGGTGAATTCTTGAGTGCCCATAGAGATGAAGTCGCCATCTTCGAGATATTGGAAGTCTATCCGTTTGTTGTTAACGGAGACACCATTGGAACTGTTGAAGTCGATGATGAGGTATCGTTCGCCGTTGTAGACAACAAAACAGTGACGACGCGACAACAGCTCGTCCTGGAAATATATATTGCAATTGAGGTCTCGACCAATGAGGCAAAACTCTTTGCCAAGCCGATACTTTCTATTGCCGTGTATCAGGTAGCCCTCAGGCATGGATTGCTCGCTCCAAAAAGCTCGGTAAAAGTTGGCTTATTATATGGGGCAAACACCTGCTATAGCAAGCTCTTTTACGCTGTAGAAGCTATTTTAGCGACCGAGAACGTGACCGAGGTATCGAGCGGCACGACCTGCATTGACAGCGTAACCTACACCATTGCGCCAGTTATTGGCACTACGACCGTTACCGTTACGGCCCATGTGCTGACCAATAGTGTTGTGAACTCCGCCACCACGTGCGTCCAATTTGAAGACGGTGCTCACTGCACGGCGACCATAAGAATTTTTGTTGTAACTGCCATAGCTGTTGTTCATCGGAGCATTTCTGCGAACAGGTGCGCCAAGTGCTCTACGACTGGTGCTACGGCGAGAGCCGTAAGATTTTGCGCTTGATCGTGCTGCTGCACGACGGCGAGAGAGGTTTCTTCCACCTGCATAAGCTGTAACAGTGCTCAGTACAATAAAACAAACGAGGGCCAAGCCCACTATGCGAAGTTTTTGACGAGTCATTTTATATATCCTCCAAAAGGTCTATTAGACGTTTGAAGGAATTATGCAGATGTGTCAGAGAGTGTCAATCCCATGAATCAGGAGATTCTATCCTGGCTTTAACAGCTTCTTCGTCTTTCACCAGCATGATGTCCTCATGAAGCCGTGTTTTTTCGAACAAACGCTTCACAGGACCACCGCAACGAATGATGAAAAGCCCACCACCACGAGAGCGCAGCGTTTTTAAGGTATCAACGAGGATTCCAATGCCGCTAGAGTTGAGAAAATCAACACGGTGGAAATCGAGAACCATCCACTTGTCAGGAAAAACCTGCAAAGCTTTGTCGATTTGAGCCTTCAGTGACTTGCAATTCTGGAAGGTCACATCTTCTGGTATGCCCAGCAAGACGAAACCTTCTTTTTGTGAGGCTTTTACCTTCACTTCTGCTGCTCCCTAGTACTGGTGAGAACTGGAATGTAAATGTAAAAGATGGTGCCACCATCTTCTGGACATTCAAAGGTTATCTCACCACGATGTTTTTTCATAATGGATTTACAAATGGAGAGACCAAGACCGGTTCCAGCCTTTTTCCCCTCAGTGAAGAATGGCTCAAAAACCCGGTCACGGTTCAGCTTGGGAATACCAACTCCACTGTCGATGAAAGCGATTTCCACTCGATGAATTGATTCATCGTCAGGCACACCATCACGTCTATCCAATGAGGTCCGAACGGTAAGTGTTCCTCCACCAGGCATGGCTTCGGCGCCATTGAGTATGAGATTGACGAAAACTTGCTGTAATTGCCTTTTGTCAGCCTCGACCATGGGCAAGTCTTCAGCAAACTGCCGCTCAACCTTCACCCGCTTGAAGCGGTTGAGGGTGTGTTCAGACAGCATAAGTGCATCTTCAACGACCTCATTGGCATTGACATTTTCCCAACAGGTCTCTTCTTTCTTGGAGAAATCGAGGAGACCATTAACGATACGGTTGATAGTCTCGACCGATCGCTCAATGATAGAGATTTTCTTTGCCAAAGGCATATCAGGTGGTAGCTGGCGTTTCAGCAGCTGTGCATATCCTGATATTGCAGTCAGAGGACTACGCACCTCATGAGCCACTCCGGCTGCCAACAAACCCATGGCAGAGAGTTTTTCCGTCTGCACCAAGGCATCTTGTTGGTTTTTTAGCTGAACAAGACTCTCTTTAAGGGACTGATAAAGACGCAAATTTTCTAGCGCTGTGGCCACATGCTGTGCCA
This sequence comes from uncultured bacterium, assembly GCA_964643655.1. Classification (GTDB taxonomy): domain Bacteria; phylum Muiribacteriota; class UBA6191; order CAZXTJ01; family CAZXTJ01; genus CAZXTJ01. The sequence continues at coordinate 15,062 of CAZXTJ010000066.1, read as the reverse complement.
ATAACTCTAACAGCTGCTCATCGCATTCTGAAAAGCCGTTTTCACTGTTCACAGCTTGTAGTGCACCCAAAACACGACCGCGATAAAGCAGTGGGACACAAACGAGGTTGTGAGAATCAAAACCCGCAACTTCATCGATACGTTTTGAGTGTCTTTCATCTACGTCGAGGGCATTACAACGGTAGTTTTTTCCTTCTTCCACCACCCAGCCTGCTATACCTTCACCGGGTTCGAGCTCGAGACGTCGCAACATGTCCCCTGCTCGCCCAGTTGCCACGGCAAACTGGAGTTTCTTCGACTTGTCATCAACCATGATGAGTGAACTGGCTTCACATTCGAGCAAAGTGCGTACAGCATCAATAGCTTTTTCGTGGACAACTTCTCTATCCTGCTCAGAGTTGAGGAGAGCACCCAAATTGGCCAGCAGACTCTGCTGTTTGATTAACCGACGTTGTTGAGCAAGTATATCCACTTGTTCAATACAGGCTGCAGCTTGAATGGCAAACAGGCTCAGCAATACATCATCACCATCATTGAAGTCTTCGGCATCTTCACTACGGAAAAGGACGAGACATCCATTGGCGTAAGGTTTGTCTCTGTCATTGACAACAGCTCCGACACAAGCAATGATGGCCTTGCCTTTCCAGCTTGGCCACAAATCACTTGCAGGCCCTGCCCACTGAGGAGCTCGAGCCGTTACACGGTCGACAAATGACGGTTCTTGCTCTTTCTCGAGTTGAGCAAAATACTCTTCCCCCTGGCCGGCAGTGCCAATTGGGACTGGCTCATCAGGGTCTTCACGGAACGCTAAGAAAAGGCCGGCAGTAGCTGAAAAATGCTCGTAAAGGTCTTCAATGAAGCGGCCGCAAAGGGGCCTATCCTGTTCCGAGCAAACACATCGCAAAGACATTGTATTCCCTCCATATACGTATATGTCAGTCTACCGGGCTGCAAGCAGTGGTGCAAGCTCGTGCTATGGCTAAACTTGACGGCTGCTTCCAGCCACGATATAGTGACCCTGAGCTTCTACTGCCCACTTGTATAGGAATATGTTCTAGGGAGTCTTGATAACATGAAGGCTGGCGATAAGCTCCACACCTTCCAGATACTCGAAGATCTCGGTCATGGAGGTATGGGCGGCGTTTATATTGGTTTCGATTCACGTACAAAAATGCTTGTAGCGATCAAGACCCTCTTTTCCGAGTTCTCTCGCGACGAGGCCTACGTTCGCCGTTTCCAAAGAGAAGCCGAAGTGTACCGAAAGCTGAATCACCCCAACATCGTCGCCTTTGTTGATGCCGGATTCGAGAACGGCAGCTATTTTATTGCAATGGAGCATGTCAAGGGACAAGCCCTTGATTCCATCATCAAGAATTCGGGTGCTCTTCCTTTTGATTCAGCAGTCAAGATTATGGGACATTTGGCAGATGCCATCGCCCACGCCCATGATCAGGGCGTCATCCACCGCGATTTGAAACCGCAGAACATTATGATATCCGAAGAAGGAGTAGTCAAACTCCTCGACTTCGGTATTGCACAGACTGATGATGGACTGGTCAAAACCGTTACGGGCTCAATTCTTGGTACATTCTTCTACTCTTCACCAGAGCAAAACCAAGGTAAAAAGATTGATGAACGTTCAGATCTCTATTCCTTGGGCCTAGTTTTCTATGAAATTCTCACTGGAAAACGAGCCCTAATGGGTAACACTCTACTCGAAGTTACAGCCTTCCAAATGAGGTCGGCTATTCCAACGCCGAGCACTGTCGTAGCTGAGATTCCTGGAAATCTCGACAAAATAGTTATGAAGTTGTTGGAGAAGAACCCCAACAACCGCTATGAAACAGCCAACGACCTCATCAAAGACATTCAGGCTTTCAAAGAGAATCCTTCCTTTGATCCAGACTCTGAACTCTTTGATTGTGAAGAGCTTTCTGAGTGGTGGGAGACAGCCAAAACAGCCTTGTTGACTCAAGACTTTGATAGAGCAATCGAATACGCCAACCGTGTACTCGAACATCAAAAAGACTCTGCAGAACTTTATCTATTGTTGGGTAAAGCTTATGCCGGTAAAAAAGTCATGAGCCAAGCCATGGACTTCTTGCGTCGAGCAACGAAGATGGAACCAGAAAACATGGAATTCATTCTCGAGCACGCAATTGCCCTCTTTAAGCTCGATTGTCACAAAGAGGCGAAACAGAAGTTCAAACAGTACCTCGACTATGATCCTGACAATCTCTATGCAAAACGTTATCTCAACCTCATCAAAGAAGAGGAAGAGAAAAAGCGTAGAGAAGAAGAGGCACAAGCTGTCGAGAGACTGAAAGCGCTCCGAAAGCAAAACGAATAACTCCTAGTCGATATGCCGACGCGGTGGAAACCGTGTTAACATTCATATTGACGAGAGGAGCCTCTGATGACTGCTCAGCGCGTAGTTGTCGCCTGTCCACATTGCGCAACGAAATTGGCCGTGGCTGCTTCCAATCAAGGTCAAACTCTACGCTGTGGTAAATGCCAAAAGGCTTTTCGGCTAGCAGCTCCGCGCCCCCCAGCTCCTCAAACTCAACAGCCAACAGCTAGAAAAAAGAGACTCATTGCTGTAGGTGGAACTTTAGTTGTCATCTTGACTATCCTTGTTTACAGTTTTTGGCCTGCTGCCGAAACCAAGAACAAGCCCAAAAGTCAGATAGTCCAAACTGAGTCAAAAATGGCAAAAGTTAAAAAAAGCACTGCCCCCAAGAAAAAACCTTGGATCAAAGCTGAAATGGTTGAGGCAGCCTTTTGTTCCAATGTACTTCAAGCTGGGGATAAACGTTTCCGAGCACTCTACGATTTCTCTCGATATCCTGATAGAAAGCTATTCATTCCTAGCAACATGATCAAACCTGTGGGCAGTGAAGCTGAAGTTGTGTTGGATCATCGAGGTGATGCGGGAATTATGGCGTCACCCGCTCTTAGTGGTTCATTCACAATCGAATTGGAATTCACATTGATTGCGAAAGAAGGCTTGTTTGAACTAGAGCTAGCCAAACCACTCGAGAGTATTTACGGAAAGTCTCGTGAGTTTGTCTATAGATCTTCGGGAAGACGTGCTGGTGCTTTTCTAGCGGTTGCAAAGTTTATGGGTGGAGGTCGATTGGAATTAGCCAGAACGGTAGCAAAAAAACCTAACTACATCCGTCAAGGCATCAAACAGCAGGTGAGGATAGAGATATCGGAAGATGAATTGCCAACCATTATTATTGATGGTGCTCCGGTGAGGTTTCCTCAGCTTCCAGAAAAATTCAACAAAGTAGATCCTAAGAAGTTTTCGCGTGTTCATCTTCGAATGAGGGCCATCAATGCTCAAAGTCTGCTCTTTCACAAGGTTATGATCGAAGGCAGACCGAGCGAACGGCGCAAGAAGGGTGGAAATCCACGATGGGAACCTATGTCACAACGCTCATCTTCGCTATACTCCTCTTCAGCAACGCACAAGCAGCGGAATTCACGCATGGCGACCAGGTCATCTTCACGGGCGGGGCGTCGCAGCCCCCGGAGAGTCGCGATACGGGACTCAAACTCGAAGTAGGACTGAGAGGCGGAACACCGGTCAGAGGTGCAGGTGACGTAAAAGAAGCTCCCGTTCCTGACGAAAAAACTCAGCCACTGCGGTACTCCGATTTGTCAGCCAAAAACCAGGACGATTTGCAAGCGCTCACTTATGACGCCTCTCCGGACATGCGTGCTTCGGCTTTTAAGACTCTTGCCGCTATTGCTCCAAAGAAACTTACACCTGCTAGTCGCAAGAGTCTGCGAGAATCCATTTACGATGAAGACTCCCGTGTAATTGAGCTAGGTGCGAATTTGTTAGGTCACATCAAAGATAGGCCATCAGTTCCACCACTGATAAAACTTGTGGATATTGGCAAACCGCCTATTGAAAGGGCTGCAGTCAAAGCTCTGGGGAATATTGGTGACTCTCGCGCTCTGCCGTCACTGAAACGAATATCTGGTTTGGAATTGAAAAAGCTCAGTCCTTTGGCTCGAAAAGCCATCAAGAAAATAAGGGCCAGATTGACTATTGATGGTAAGTTTAGGGCGCCGCAGGATCTTTCGGCACCGAAACCTTCATCTTCTGCAACTTCGCGTAATTGAGCCAAGCATTAAAATTGGTGCCATTGGGCACACCTGTGATTTTTTCTAAGGCTTCACCTGCGGCAAAACGAACGACTGGTTCTTCTTTTTGCAAAGTGAGCGGTATGAGATGAGGTACAAACCTGACGTTGCCTTTTTTCTGTGTGAACATTACAGCATAAAGACGTACGTACCACAGTTTGGACTGAAGCGCTTTCTTCAGCAGCTCTTCCCTTTCACTTGGTGTGTAGTTGTCAATTGAACGAAGGGCTTCCATCTTGTGGGGAGCTCCGGGCTCAGAGATGATTTTTCGCACCTCTTCAACTGATAATGACCCATCACCGAGGCGCTCGAGAAAACTCGCTTGGGCATTTACGCGCAGAAACTGCACAGCCAATGCAGCAACAACAACGAGCAAAAAGACGAGCGTTCCTCGGAGGTAAGCGGCATACTTTTCTGAACGAGCAATGCCAACTTGTACCTTGAGAGCTTTGTCGAGATCTTCAGCCTGAAGATAGCCTTTATCTATGAGTATTTGACCGATTTGTTTCTTCTGCTCGCCCAAAGCTTCTTTCAAATGCTCAGGTTTGACGAGACCCTCTTCAACGAGAATCTCACCAATATATTTCTTCCGTCCCACGCATGCCTCCTGGATGTGGTCGACTTAGGTTTTCTGCAGTGTACCACTAGGACAGGGAGGAGCGCACCGGTCCCCTTCTTCGCCACGAAATGGCGAGCACAATGGGCAGAAGCAGGATGAATGGGAAAGCAAAAGGTGAACTCTGCCCATTTCCTGATAGTGTACAACCTCCACCGCCACCTCCACCGCCGCCACCAACGACGGCACCTGGTGAGCTAGCTGAAGTGACTGTCACGTTCACATAAACGGGAACAGATGGTGCCTGACCATCATAAACGACTAACTCGAAGGTATAGATGCCGTCACCAGAGGGTGTGAAGGAGGGTGTGGCAGATTCAGGATTGTCAAAGACCACCCAAGGACCACCAATTTGTTGCCACTGATAATAGAGAGTACCACCAGTGGGTTTGGTGAAACTTGCCGTGCCATCCAAGGTCAATGCCTGGCCTGTATAACCATTCACTATGCTGTCACCGTCTGGATCACTGGCAAGTGACAATCGAGCGCTTGCAGTTGGAGGACCAACAGGACCAATCTCAGCCAACACGTTGACAGTTGCTCTCGTTTCAGCAGCACCATCATAAGCAATCAAATCAAAGGTGTATCTGCCAATTATAGGTGGCGTGAAGTTGGGCTGTGTCAGAGTTGGATCTGATAGTGCAACCCAAGGACCAGAAGTTTGCACCCAGCGAACGGTCAGAGGACTTGGTCCATCAACGTCCGTCGACGCTGAGGCATCCAAGAAGACTGGACCTCCAGCTGCCACCCGACCGTCTGCATCGGGATCGCTTACGGGGTGTATCCTTGCACTAGCCAAAGGTGGTTGATTGGCTGCAGGGCTGACAACAACGACTGTGTCATCGAAATCTTGCCACGTGCCAGCCACATCACTTACGTGCAAACGGAAGCGATAACGTTCAGCCACTGTAGGACCGAAGGAAGGCGACAGAACGTTCACATTCGACAAAACGACAGGCGGCCCTTCTAGTTGTTGCCAAAGGGCATAAAGCGTTCCTCCCTCAGGATCGGCACTAGCTGAACCATTGAGAGTGACAACTTGACCAAGTTGCGAGCGTATATCAGAGCCTGCACTGGCTTTTGGCAATTTGTTCGTCGGAGTATGAGCCAAGATTCTACCAATGGCGCGAGGTGAAGTGAGAGGAATGGAGTCTTCTGCACTGAGGGCCAAACGATAAGCACCACGGGTCACGATTGATGCATACACTTGAGGTTGATCTTGGAAAGTGAGCGTTGTTGCCGGACCTTCCACCAATGTCCACCACCAGTCAGTGATCCCAGCAGGATCAGGATCGGCTGACACTCGCCCATCGAGTCTAGCCAAGGAAGAAACGTTGACTGAACGGAGGGGACCACCATTGGCATAAGGAGGTGTGGAATTTGCACCCGTGTTGACGACCAATACAGTCACTGAAGCTGTCTGTGTGGCCGGTTCCCCTTCAAAGTCATCGACATCGAGATAAAAGACATATTGACCTGCCTGTGGTGGAGTAAAATTGGGTGTCGCCGTATTGGCACCAACGAGCAAGCCAGTAACGGGATTGTCAGTGTCTTCCGTCCACAAATAGGTGAGAGCACCTGCAGCTTCAGGATCGAGGGAACGGGAACCATCGAGATTAAAGAGCACTGACACAGGGGCGACACTGTCAAAGCCAGCATGTGCCATTGGTGGAGTATTGGAGATAGTTACATTGACCAAATCGGGCGTAGAAAGTCTTACTCCATCGTGTACTTGCAAGGAGAATGTATAGGTTCCGTGAATAATGCCGTTGAAATTGGGCGTGGCCGAAGTTGACGAAGGCAAGAGTGATACATTTGGTACTGGTCCTGAAACGAAACTCCAATTGTAGGTGAGGGCACCACCAACAGGATTGGTGTGACTATTCCTACCATCGAGAATGACTAGACGAACACCACCACTTTGATCTGGACCGGCATCTGCTATGGGAACTGTGTTATCGGACACAGTTGGCACCGTACCATTTTGGTACTCTTCAATATTGGTCAAGCCATCACCGTCGGGATCATTGCCTGCATCTCCTGGCACAGCAGGATTGAGCACTGATGGATATTGCAGTTCATACCAATCGGCAATTCCATCGTTGTCGCTATCGAGTGTGACTTGAATGACTTGTGTCATTGCTGCATTGCCAGCCAAATCTTTGGACTGAACGATGACTATATCGGGTGCTTGGCGTGAAGCTGCGCCCGTATAAGTCATTGGCAGGTTAAAAGACTTGTTTATGAGCGGTAATGTTACAGGTGGTGAATAGTTGAGTGAATAGGTGGCAGTTACAGTGGAGGCATCAGTCAAGGTACCGGCGAGTGTGTAGTTAACAGCATTAATTCTTGCAGCCGGATATTCCAAAGTTGGTGAAGTGACGACAATAGCCGGTGGAATAGTGTCCACACGGAAAGAATCTGCCACTCCAGCTGCAAAAGAATTGCCCTGTAAATCACGAGCATTCGTAAAGGAGAGATCAACCCAACCATCTTGATTGACTCCTCCATCGTGGTCATTGACCGTGTAAGAGAAGAGCCAAATGGCTGCATTACCAATGACACCTGTCATAGTCGTTGCAGGAATGTCACCAGTTCCTTCTTGGTTGAGACTAATGTTGGGAGTGGGCATTAGTTCTTCAGCAAAGTGAGCCACTATCTGCAAGTTACCTGCAGGAATATTTTCTGTGTCCATTATCTCAACACCGTTTTGCCAATAAGAGATGTTGGCAGTCGGTGCCGTAGTATCGGGCACTGTGTACGTTGAAGAAGTTGGCGATACAACACTGTTGGAAAGATAACCTTCAACAGTTTCATTGATGGAACCATTTGTCTCGGGATCTACCCAAGCAACTGAATAGAGGTTACCAACTGCAGAGGCCGGAATGGTGAAGGTGGAAGAGAAAATACGATTTTCCAAAGGTGCCAACCCATCAATATTGATGGCACCAACAAAAGCGTCACTCACGTCATAACCTGTGTTCGTAGACAAACGGATGTTGGCTGTGGAGGCAGGAGAGGTCGTATTCTGGTAGTTCTGCACTGAAATAGAAACCGTGATTGGCGTACCTTGTACTCCTGTCGATACTGCCGAAACGGAGAGCGCTCGCAAATCAGGAGCACCATCGACAGTCATCGTAGTCAAAGCAGAGACAGTCACATTGTTCGTTTCATCTTCTTCCAAAATGGAATCTACGACATCGACGTAAGCACCAATGTAATAATCCCAAGGGGACACGTGGGCAGGAACAACACACTGCGTAGTGCCTGTTGTAGAGGCTCCTGCAGCCAAGCCACCGTAATAGGTTTCCGTATAGAGAATTGTGTCGCCACCGGTACCAAAATTAATGACGGCATCGTTTGAAAGATAATAACGAATTGCCACAGGCCGTGTGAGAGCAGCAGTACCAGGATTGCGTATGGAACGGGTAATGGTAACTACTGAGGCAACAGATACAGGCGTCGTTGCAGAGACGGAATCAATGGTCAAATCTGGTGAACCACTAACTGTGACCTTATTGTCAGAAAGTCGAGTGTTGTTCGTTTCAATACCTTCGATAATGTCGTTATCACCATCAACTTTCACAATGACCCAATATGAGCCAGGGCCAACTGTTGATGGGATCTGGACGGAACGCAGACGTTGATCCTCTGCCCCCATATCGAGACCTTGCATTGTGAAAGAACCCAGGTAGGTATCTCCACCATCGAGAATGACGTCTGAAGATAGGTAATATATGACCTGGAACTCTTTTTTCGCATTCTGTTGACCTATATTGCGAAGAGTACGCTCAACGCCAATGAGACCACCAACACGCCCCCACAGAGATATCTCTACGTCAGTACAGATGAGATCAGGAGGTTGAGATACTGCAGTAATGGTAATAGTCCCATTGGAAACGATGGTATTGTTGGTCTCGTTAGATTCTGTGATGGCATTCAAATCGTCAAGGATGAGTCCCAAACCATAAACGCCAGGACTGATGAAGGAATTGACCGTACAGGGACAGATGGCCGTCGTGCTGGTCGTACCAGGAACAGCTGCTCCTTGTGGATATAGACCGATGACAGGATCTGATCCATCCACTATTGCATCTGCCGTCAATACGAAGCGGATGATAAATGGTGCTGGAGCTGCAGTGTTTCCATAGTTGGCAAAGACTGTGTTTACATCGAAGGTTCCACCAACAGGAGCGACCTCTGGCCCATCAATGAGCAAAGGTATGAGATCTGCCAAAGTTGGTGTCACCTGCACAGTGAAAGTTGTAGAACTTGCACCGGCATTGTTGGATTCATTCGTTTCACTTACCTGCCCACCAGCATCGACGAGAGCGCCGAGATAATAATCCCCTGGAGTCAAAGCAGCAGGGACATTACCCAAAAGCGTAAGTGGTACAGAAGCCCCTGCCCCCATTCCTGTCAGAGTGACAGAAGTAATCAGGGTATCTGCAGCCGAAATGGTCTGATCAGTAGAGATGTAAAACTCTACTCTGTGCTGAGTGGCTGAAGGTACTGCCGTCTGACCATTGTTGGCCACAATGGCTGTGACAAACATTGGATTTCCTACAGAAACAGTAGTTGGTGTGGTCACGGAAGCCACGGTCAAGTCAATGCCGCTAATGGTACCACTGACAGCAATAGGTGAACTCGTAAAGACAAAGTTATTGGTTTCAGTGGTTTCTGAGATGGCTGCAGCCGCGTCGGCCGTTGCCCAAAGGTAATAACTGGCAGAAGCAACAGAGGTTGGTATGGTCAAAATGGTAGAGCGATAAAGATCAGCACCTGGCAAAAGGTTGCCAGTTTCGATGTGATCTCCAATGGCAATATCAGTAACAGAAGGCGTCTGGTCTAGCGAGAGATAAAAGCGGCTCGTGAAAGAACCAGGTGTGGCAGCCTCACCAGTGTTACGTACACGCCAAGTTACGTTGAGTGAGGCACCAGCATTGGTACTTCCTGAGGCTGATAAGCCATAGAGTGACAAATCAGGTCTGTCACCATCTGTAGCCAACAAGGTAGAAGAGGCTGCCAAGACGTTGTTCGTTTCATTGGTTTCAGTGACCAAGTTGGAAGCGTCTACGATACAGCCGAGATAATATGTGCCAGTGGGAACGGTTTGCGGAACTGTAGTCGTAATAGTGTAAGTACCACCACTGCCACCAGTAATAGCTGGAGAATTGACACGGGCTACGTAAACATCTGTCGTCGTTATGTTGGCGTCAGTGGAAAGATAGAAATCAACAAACATGGCATCTGCATCAGAAGAGCCAACATTACCAACAGAGTAAGTGATGTTTGCAATGGAACCAGGCCAAATAGTCGTTGGTCCTTGCACATTGGTTGGAGTTAAATCTGCACCGGAAGCAGGTGCAACAGTGAACTCACGAACAGATGCATTGTTGGCCGTAATGGTGTCTTGAGCTGAAGTTACGAGTAACCCCAGATAGTAGTTACCTGGAACGGTAGTGGCAGGAAGTGTGAATTCTCTACTTGCAGTCGTTGTTGCTGCAGAAGCCAGAGTCCCCAATGTCCACGAGGCCAGGTTTTCATCATTACCCGTGCCATCGATGACAGCATCGGGCGAGAGGTAATAAGTTTCAGTAAAAGATGTTGCTGCCGATGTTCCGTCATTACGTATGGCCGAAGAGACAGACACTGTCGTACCCATTGTTGCTGAAGCAGGCGCCAAAAACTCGGTGACAACGAGATCAACACCACTCACCGGTTCAGAAAGGGCGATGGACTGAGCATCGACGCCAATATTGTTGGCCTCATTCGTTTCAGTGACTTGCCCGTCAGCGTCAACGATGACACCTAGATAATATGTGCCTGCCGCCAATGAAGCTGGAACAGTCACAACACGGTTTTCACTCTGTGAAGTGGCAAAACCAAGAGCCGCCCAGGAATATGAAGCAAGCAAGGTGTCTTCGGCTGCATTGATGAAGGTATCCGTCGAGAGATAATAACGATTAACAAAAGCGCCAGCGCTATTACCTCCACCATTGGAGATGACTACAGCTACAGGAATGGTCGTTCCACTCGTAGCCGAAGCTGGACCATCAATGGAAGCGGCATATAAATCAATTCCAGCAGAGGGATCACCAAGACTAATGCTAGTCGCAGCAACACCGTCATTGTTCACCTCAATGGCTTCGCTAACTGTTCCCGTTGCTCCGTCCCAATCGACGAGCATTCCGAGATAATACACGCCAGTAGGCAAACTACCTGGGATGGACACTGTGCGAGCATTTTCTGATGTTGCTCCAGCAGCCAATCCACTTACGGTGAAAGAGCCGAGGAAAGTGTCTGTCGTTGTAATAGTGCGGTCTGTGGAGAGGTAATAACTCTCATAAAACTGACCTGCCACAGCTTGGCCACCACGGTTTCGCACACGTCCTGTGACAGTTGCCTGTTGCCCTCTCGTGGCAGCCGTAGGTCCAGAAATGGAGTCTACAACCAAATCTGCCGTTCCAGGTGTTCCCTCGAGGTGCAACTTCCACAACTTCAATGTTCCCGTGTCGTTGGCAGCATTGTCAGAGATAACGAGTTGCCACTGACCAGTTGCACCCTTTCCATTAAAAACGGACAAGGAGTCTGCAGGAGTAGCTTCATCAGCTTCATACCAAGCCACAATGGCTTGACTAGCCGTTCCCGAACTTCTGTTGTGCAGACGGACAGTCGTTCCATCAGGGTGTTTCAAGGAGATAATCAAATCACCAGGATAGGTGTGTTCGAGCTGCAAAAAGACATTTACTTCCGTCAAAGTGAGATCAGCTGAAACGTCTATTGGTGCTATGGCTTGCCCCTGGTCTGGAATAGCTCTATCAGCATCGTCTGACCATAGATAGTACCTATCAAAAGTGACGTTTCTACTTGCTGCTATCTCTTCGAATTCAGTCAAGAAATAGCCCGGTCCATGGAGTGACACCCATCCATTGTAAAAACCTTCAAAGATGATGACATCAGTATTGAATCCAGTGGCCATCTGAGACTGGAAAACTTTCCAAATGGCTTCTCCACCAACAGAGGTAGTCATGGGATCGTCATCAGTACCAACAGAAGAGTCAGGAGTATCTTCTTTGTCATAAAGATCCCACAAGATGGAGTGAACTGCAGATTCATTGTCTTGTCCCAGTGCAGTTGAAGCGTGGGATGGTGTTTCAATCTCTAGCTGTGTTACTCCGCCGTTATAAGAGTCCAAATATTCGGGATCATTACGTCCTAAACTGGAGAAATAGTTAGCCCATCCTTCTGACCAAGCCAGCCGCAAATCCTGATGTTCTTCTGACCAGGTGTGACTACCTCCCGGGGAGGTATCAATGGAATAAACATCGGCAATGTAATGTCCGAGCTCGTGCATGATGACCGAGTCATCGAATTCGTCTGTATCAGAGGTGGAACCAAGGATATGAAGCGACTTCTTTGAGGAGGAATAATAAGTGCCATCTGTGGAACCCTGTTCCCAATAACAAGTGAGCAGAGGCGGACGAGTTGCACCATATGAAGTGACCAGAGATTGGCCTGTTTGCACTGTATCGAGAATATTGAATGCCCCGGCAGGGCCAGATCCAGCACTGTAAGGTGCATCTAGCGAGATGGAAAAATCTGCATTCGTGTCACGATTGCTTGCCGAGTTGACTACGGTATGGAGAGCTTTTGAGGTCGTATCATCGAGAACTTGCACTAATTGCGAGTCAGTCACCGAACGGGCGTAAACGCGCAAATAAACTTCAATGACCCCTTGCCTTTCCACAGCAAGACTGTAGGCACCAGAACCATCAGTTCTAGCAGAACCAATCGATAAACCATCAGACTGACGAACCAATTCAACGTCAGCATAACGAACAGGTTTCCACTCTGTCGTACCGCTGAACCCAGAGCCTGTCAGTATCCTGTCTTCATAACGTATTGAACCCGTGACTGTGGAATAGTTGTTACCGAGATAACCTTCAACGATGAGACTCCAGCTGTTGAAGGTACCAGTATCACCACCTTCACGGTCACTTACGTGTATGGTCCAAATACCTTGGCCATCCTCACCATTAAAAGCCACGAGACTCTGATCAGGTATGGCACCTGTATCAAATGTCACTTTGAGATCGTCTTCTGAACCGCCAGTTCTATTCTGCAAAATGACTGTACGACCCGTTGGTGATGTAAGAGTGACATACAAGTCATTGCGCCACGAGTGGGTAATGTCGATGGCAACATTCACATCAGTAATGGTAATCGGATCTACCACAGAGAGCGTACGTGAGATACCTGTCACATTGTTATCAGGGATGGCAGTGTTGACCGTATCACTAAAAGTGTCTGCGTGAAGAGATGCACTGAGTAGTAGTAGCAGAAAGAGAAGTGTAATCATTCTCATCGCTCTACCCCCTGATGTTCAATGACCCGAGCACCGCTCCGTGAAACGACGTTACCCGGAGGAGAGGCCTTGAAGGTACCAGACGGTTCCAGAGTCACTTCAGCTGCTTTGTAGACTCGTGACCCATCATTGAAATGAATGCCTGTCAGTACTGTTACGACAGCCCTTTTACGTTCAGTCAAAGTAACCTTGGCTGTGAAAGCACGTTCCTGATTTTTGCTCAGTGGTCCCTCCCACTGCAGCCCATCACCAACATCTTTCACACCCTGAGGTAATCTCACGTCAATTGAGAACAAAGGTGCATCCACTTGGGGTTTTGCCTGTACATCGATTGTCACAAGACTGCCTATTTCAGCCAAACCACTACTCTTAGTCGTCAACTGAATGGGAACATTGGGTTTACCAATTGTGACCGAAGAGTTGGGAACTTTAGCTGAATGCTGAGTTCTGAAGGCAAGTGATACCAATATAACGAGGGCTAAAGAGACCAAAATGACACGCAACATCAACGGGGCTCCTAATAATCGTCCCGAAAACAAAGTTCTACATATATATAATAATATCGTCTAGTAAGTTAGATCCCCTAAACGAAAGCGTCAATCACGCTGTCATTTGGGTACAAAGGCGATTGTGACTCCCTTGATACGGACAACGGCGTCATTTGACTTGCCATTCACCGTACCAATGGACAATTTGAAGAGGTTTGTTCCTTCACGAAGAAGGTTTGCAGGGAAACGATGAGCCAATTCGACTCGCTCTTTGGCCGAATTGGGTCTGAGGTTATAAAAAGAGAGCGTTGCTCGGCCATTAACTGTGAAATCTAGCCTGAGCAGATTGGTGAAACCTGTCACCTGCAAACGCACCTCAGCTTTGACAAACCTTCCTGCATTGAGCAGCAAAAGGGGGTATTCCACCTCTTCCCGCAATCCCATTGCTCGAAACTCGATTGTGTTACGCGCTGCAGGCGAATATTTGAGGCCACCCATTTCTGGAATGGAAACAGGTACTGTTTCTACACCTGAATCTTTCAAAGTTGTCTCTTCACCAAAGGCAAAGTCGCCACTAATCATATTTGTCACCCTTGTGACTCTTTCACCACCAATGGCTGCCAATGTAGCGTCAACGGCCACCAAAGAAATCAACTTATGATAGAGCTGTGTCTTCCAAGAGAGAGGAACGCGTCTGTCTTTGAAAAAGACGCTGGAAATAGGTTTAAAGGCCTTCAGCTCTTTGTAAAAAACCATACTCTCCAGCTGCTCCCTGGCAAAAGCAACGGTTTTGGACCTATCGCGCGTCAAATAGGGATTACTGGACATTAACTGACGAATGAATGCTTTACCATCAAATGAACGAAGGGATTTGTTCAATTCACGGCCAAGAGTAAAAGCAGAAGGCACATTACGTTTCTCGGACACACGTTCTTTACCATCGCCCGTTACTGAGACAATGAGAAAACTCAAATCCTTAGTGGGATCTCCAATATCAACCAAATGACGGTGGATAACAGAAGGTTCTCGCTCGCGTACAGTGCGCATGTCAGCACCTTGCCCGTAGCGCAGCCGTCCTTTTGATGGCACATTGGTCTTCCAAGAAACATCGAGTTTACCAAAACGATTGTAGGACCAAGCCACATTGGTCAATTGGAAACGTTTCGTTCTGAATTTATAATCAGGAGAACGTTTTCCTTCGGGAAAGACGACTTGGAAAAGATAGTCAGTATCTTCCTTGAGAGCTTCAAGGGAAACAGAGTGGTTTCTCAAGGCATTAGGTGACTGTTCGACAATGGACATAGATCGTTTGGAGGTACCGAACTGAAGGACAGTCGGATAAGCCTCTTCACTTCGCCAACTGATGTTGGCTTTGTCCACTCCCTCTTCTATCCTCACCTCTCTCACCGTGTAAACACGCTCACCACCATAT
>CAZXTJ010000065.1:0-19672 GCA_964643655.1 uncultured bacterium | reverse complement strand
CCTGCAAAACACTCGAAGATGATTACTCCGAGGGAATAGAGATCTGTCGCTGCAGTTGTTTGGGCAGAGAGTATTTGTTCTGGTGCCATGTATTGGGGAGTGCCAACGACCATGCCAGTTTTTGTTAGATTACTCTCGTCTTTTTCTGTCTTGGACAATCCCCAATCAGCAACTTTGACTTCTCCATCATTGCGAACCAAAATATTGGCTGGTTTCAAATCACGATGAATGATTTTTTTCTCATGGGCATATTCCAGAGCCGCCGAGACTTGCTGAATTATGGTCAGAGACCACTTTTGACTAAGGCCTTCTTGCAATAGGAATTCCAGTGTTTGTCCTTCAACGTATTCCATAGCAATGTAGGGTTGTTCTTTACAGACACCTGTTTCGTAAATTGCCGTAATATTGGGATGATTGAGATGAGAGCAGTTTTTTGCTTCTCTGAGGAAACGTTCACGTTCAGTGGGATCTTTGGCCAACTCTTCTCTAAGTACTTTCAGAGCAATGACTCTTTGTAAGTCTATCTGTTCTGCACGATAGACTTCACACATGCCACCAATGCCCACTCGTTCGATAATCGAGAACTTGTTGGCAAAGGTATCACCTTTGTTGATGGTGGCCAAAACTCACATCCTCATCGGTAGTCATTTACTCATTCTCGACAATAGCTGTTTCGCAGACATGAGGGCAATGTGTCGATTTAATATTGGGTATTTCCTTGCTTTTTGCACATTGCGGCCTAGGCGAAAGAGATACCTCTTGGCCAAGGCCCTTCGCTTCATTGCAATGAAGGTCGCTGCTATGCCAGTTTGAGCAAAAACGATGGGGATGAGTTCCATCATTTCTTTTTGCTTTTCATCTGTTGTTTTGATTTGGCCTTGAAGCTCTTTGGCCAGTTTATGTGCTTTTTGATAATGAAGTAGAGCAGTGTGCAGGTTCTTTTTCTGTGTTGCATGTCGGCCAAGCACAGATCTCAAAGCAACCAACATCCTTTTCTTTGTTTGCAGTTCATCATCTCTCTCTGTCTTTTCTTTCTCTTCTAACTCTGCGAGATATTCTCGCAGCATATGAACTGCACCATTGATGTTGCCGGATTTTTCCAACAAGACGAAAGATAACTCGAAAAGAAGGCCATCATTGCCTATGGCCTGTGCAATTGTGATGGCTTTCATCGTGGTTTTTCGTGCTAAGGCTTCTTTTCCCAAGCGAAACTGAGCACTAGCCAAAGAGGCCAGAGGTTTGGCCAGAGAGATCTTTAGCTCTGGTCCCAGCTTTTCAATTTGCTTGATTGCATGGCTTAAGAGCTTCTCTGCCTTGTCGTATCTTCCCTGTCCATGCCATTTTTCTGCCTCAGCCACAGTAGTTTTGATTTGGAGCATAGTGGGACCTGCAAATGAGTTGCAGAGCGCCGCCAATAAAATGGAAAAGAAAACCAATAAACGAAAGAAAGACATAATCAACTCCCTCGAATCCTTTTGTTTTACCAGTTTAGATCCAAAGAAGTGTGGCACGCTGCCCACGTAAGCTGGTGAGCAGCGCACCTTTCTTTATTCATCTTCTGATCTTCATCTTTCGTATCTGGCGAGAGATTCTACGCCACTTGGCTTGTTCCTCTAGGCGAGCTTTTTGGTCCTGTCGTCGAGCTAGATATCTTGCTTCCTTTTGTAAACGAAGATAACTGTCAAAACGAGCACCATCCAACTCGCCGCTTTGCAATGCCAAATGAATGGCGCAACCAGGTTCAGACTGGTGTTGGCAGTCACGAAAGCGGCAGTTTTCAGCCAACTCTTCGATGTCAGAAAAGGCGTCATCGAGACTCTCTTCTTCTGTCCAGAGTTGCAGTTCGCGCATTCCAGGACTGTCTATCAACATGCCTCCTGATGGAAGTATGAAGAGCTCTCTGTGTGTCGTCGTGTGTTTGCCTCGTCCATCAGAGGCTCGCACTTCTCCCACGACTTGCTGTTCATCTTCCAACAGAGCGTTGATTAGAGCTGATTTGCCAACACCAGAAGAGCCAGCCAAAGCACCAGTTTGACCCTTCTCCAAGTAGAGGAAGAGGCTTTCCAATCCCATACCTGTCAAAGCTGAAATTGGTAAGACTGGTGTTCCTGGTGCCACAGCACGAGCTTGGCCAAGTTTGTCAGACAATTCGTCATTCTCACATAGATCAGCTTTGTTGAGAACAACGACAGGAGTAGCTCCACTGTCACTTGCCAACAGAAGATAACGTTCCAAACGTCGGACGTTGAAGTCTCTGTCCAAGCCAGTAACTATGAACAATACGTCGACGTTTGCAGCGATAATCTGCTCTCTCGTAACAGTGCCAGCCTCCTTTCGCGAAAAGCAGCTCTTTCGAGGCAAAATTGCCTGAATGCGAGCTTTTTGCTCTCCTTCGATGACACGTAGGGCTACCCAGTCTCCAATGGCAGGAAACTCGCTGCGAGCCTCTGCGTGATACCACAGTCGTCCAGAGACGGTCGCTCTCAATTCACCGGCCTCACAGAGGACACGGTAAATTTGGCTTTCCTCTCTCACAATTCGCCCAGGGACATATCCTTTTGCCCCATGAAGAGCGAAGTTTTTAGCGTAAAAATCATCATATCCAAGAGAATGAATGTTCATTCTAGATTAACCTTTCGGTTTAAATATTACTGCATATTCTTGGCTGAGCTCTGGAAGCCTTTCCAGGGGGAAGGGCGGTTGAGTCAGCGGTTTCAAAGCCAATGACAGAAGCAAAACGGCATTGTCGTCGCCGCCTGTTCTATTCGTGCGCAACACTCCACAACGGCTGCACCGATGAACGATGGCCCACTCTCCAGATTTTCTTATCCAAAGAGCGATTGGTTCCATAGCTCCTTGGCAACTAGACCTTCTGTCGCCTGGTCTCACGTCCAAGTGTTTACTCCAGAGACAGCTGGGGCAGTGATTACGATGTTCACTGCCAGGTACAGTAGCTGGTATGGCTTGATTGCAATGAATACACAGGAATGACGGAGAGACTTTAAGTCTCAGGTCTTTTTCGTTTCTGCGTCGATTTCTTTTTGATGTCGGTCTCGTCATGGGTGCCTCCTCGGCGACACAAAAAGTGAGTCTTTGCTTCAAATGGAATGACAAACTCGAGAGACCGACCTACATGGACAAAACACGTATTAAACATAAACACTCCTATCTAGACCTTTTCCAAAGATGGAAAGGGACAGCTTTCATTTGAGTAACTAAAGTTGCACCCAGATAGGCTGTGTCCGAAAAAGACGAAAGCCCGTCCCCAGGAGGACGGGCTAGCGGGAATACCTCAACGAAGAGGTGCTCAGACCGCGTGCCTTCCGGGGCGCATAGACATGGCAAATCTCTCAGTGACAGTAGCCATCAACTCACACCCCTTTCTCTACCGAGTGGTTTCCTCGGCGATAAATTACGTTCACTACAAATAGTAAACCTTATTTTAACTTTCGTCAACGTTATAGTGTTTTCTTATGGCCCTCAAAACAAAATCATAGTGAGAAGCTACTCTTATTTAAGATACGAAATTTTGCTAGAGTGAGAAGCTACAAGTTTTTTGGGTTTGAGCTCTTAACGGAGATGGTGAGATATGTCTTTTTATGACGCAATTGCTGCCAACTACGACTACATTTTTCCCCTCCGCCAAGGGCGAGTAGATTTCGTCAAATCTCTCATACCCAAAGAAACGAAAGCGGTCGTAGATTTGGGCTGTGCCACTGGAGGTCTGGCTCTTAGTCTCGCCAAGGAGGAGATTGTAGTTACGGCCATCGACTTGAATGAAGCTATGGTGGAAGATGGTCGACGTCGGGCAATACGTGGTGGTGTGGCAGTGAATTTCCTGGTGACGGACATGTGTAAAGTGGCTGATTTGCTTCCAAAACAATCGGTGGGAGGCGCCTTTTGCTTTGGCAACACGCTCGTACATTTGCCTGACCACGAGACTATTACACAGTTCATAGGCTCCGTTCATTCAGTACTGCGTCCAGCTTCACCCTTCGTTGGGCAAATCGTTAATTACGATAAAATCATGGCTCGAAGACTCGATGGTTTACCTACGATAGACAATGAGCACATCAGATTCGAGAGAGACTATCGTTATGGTGAAGCAGGCGACAGAATAGTTTTTGCCGCTAGACTGACAGACAAAAAGAGTGGGCAGACATCTGCTGAAGAAGTGTTACTTTACCCAATCGTAAAAGAGCAACTGACAGCTAGTTTCAAGACAGCAGGATTTGAGCGAATAGATTATTATTCGGACTATAATTGCGGTGATTGGTCAATAGAGAAGACACCAACCTTTTTTGTAGCTTGGAAATGAGCAGGTACGATGGCAGTAGGACAGCAAAGCCACCTTGAGGCAGTGCAGGAAGAGCCATCTCTTTGGCAAAGACTCGGAGAGTTCAGTCGCTCCCCATTAGTCGGTATGTTTCTCTTGCTCGCGGGTTTGGGTTATGCGGCAGTTCTTGCTCCTCAACATCGTGATGAGTTTGTCATCTTACAAGGTGGTGAACTTGCTCTCATTGCTATCCTAAGGCTTCTCGTTCATGGCCACACTTCGTGGTTCTTTAGAGCCATTATGGTGCTTGGTCTGGGAATACCACTCGTAGGTGGTTTGACTTCGCCTATTTATTGGAGTGGTGGTTTGCGTGCAGAGATATTTGCCCAAACATTTGCCATTGGTCTCATTCCTGGCCTTGGTCTACTTTATCTCGGTTTTAAAGGACTCTCCCTCATTGAAGTAACAGAAAAGCGCTTACGTCACAATGTTTCACATTTATGGTTACGTTTCCTCAAAGGTGTGACTGATGTTGCGCTCTGGATATTGGTTGCAGCTTTAATGACTGGTGTTTGGAGTGATGTGACCGTTGGCGCAGTCATCCTCTGTTCCCTGGTCCTACTGTTCTCAGTTATTGGTTTGCTCTCTGCCACATTCTCTAAAAAGACACTTGGCAAAGCGCTGTTGTTATTGGCTGGACTGTCGATTGTTTCCGCCTTTGTCATCGTTGGAACTCAGGGGCGTGCCTGCCAAGAAGCGATGGTCGGAGTACCCATTGGTATGTTAATTGGGCTCATAGGAGTGGTTTTGGCTGCAGGAGACGATAAATAGAATGGAAGTCGGCTTTCAAGAGCAAAAAGAGTTGTTGGCCAATTGGAAGAGATTAGTTACGGCTGGTCTTGGTATGGCCAGGGCAGTTGAAGTACTGCGTGAAGGCCGTAGCACTGTCATTTGTGCTGCTCTGACAAAACTTCAGAAAGCAGCCGATGATGGCCAAAACTTGTCACAGTCTCGTTCTGTATTGGTGCAGCTCTTTGGCGAAATCGTCGCTGAGTTGTTGATAGCTGGTGAGCAGTCTGGAAGTCTGGAGAAATCATTGTCAGCTGCCTCTGCATATGTGGAAACACGGCTGAGCATTCGAAAAAAGATGTTACTTGCTTCTGCATATCCTTTGTTCGTGGCTAGTTGCGGTCTGCTTTTGTTACCCATACCAACTCTTTTTAGAGATGGTTTTACTGCAGCTCTATGGGGTTATTATCTTCCTGTTCTCACCGTTTTCATTTTGCTCTACATGATTTTTCAGTGGATACGAAGCCAATGGGATGCCAAAGGAAACATGCGAGTCAAACTAGAGAACTTCGTCTCTGGAATTCCGATCATTGGCTCCTTTTTCCTAACTCTCGTCGCCCGTCTCTTTTTTGGTACTCTCAGCTGCCTTCTCTCAGCCGGAGCGTCTATGGCAGCAGCTGTCGAAAGTGCATGTTTGGCCAGCTCCTCCCATCTGTTGGCAAAAAGGGCAGCAAAAATGCGGAGAGGGGCAGAAGAGGGGCAGCAGCTATCCGTTTTGCTGAGTGGAACACTCTTTCTTCCCAAAGGGGCTCTTCAGGAAATACGTGTAGGTGAAGAGACAGGCAATGTCGAAAACGCTTGTGAGAACATTTCCATTAGGTGTGATGAAGAGTTGGCAACAAAAGGCACAGCCTTGGCTTTTGGTGCAGCTGTCCTCATGGTCGGCCTCGTTTTTCTAGCTGTCATCTATCACGTCATCAGTTTCTGGCTCGGATACTTCCAGCAAGGTGCCGATGCAGGGCTGTTTTAAGGATTTTTGAACCACCCCATTCACTGCTCGTCTCTTCTTTGCGCCTGTATCGAGGCTCATCGAGCGATGGAACATGGATCAGCACTGGTAATAGTCAGTAAACTGTCCATAACCTATGTTGTTCCCTCGTTACTATATGTATATCTGAAAGAAAATGGCGATAGGAAGGTCAATGCGATGAAGATTGCCAAATTATTAGGCCTACTGGTTTTTGTGTGTCTATGGTCAACCGATGTATCTGCTGGTGATTTGGAAATCTTAAATCTGGAAGGGC
This sequence comes from uncultured bacterium, assembly GCA_964643655.1. Classification (GTDB taxonomy): domain Bacteria; phylum Muiribacteriota; class UBA6191; order CAZXTJ01; family CAZXTJ01; genus CAZXTJ01. The sequence continues at coordinate 13,303 of CAZXTJ010000065.1, read as the reverse complement.
CCAAACAAGCTCTGCCAGGTGAAAAGATTGGTCGCACAGTCAATGTCAATGTGAAAAACAAGTCTACAAAAGAGATATACGAAGATGTCATCGTGAACATCCTTCTTTCACGTGATAAGCGAGTGAAACAGCATCCTCCAATTTTTTCGCAATACTTCCGTGAAGACGGTATTTTATCTGGAGGCCGAGGAAATCTCTGGCTCGTCCAGAAAAACAATCGTTGGTGCAAATTGGCAAACGTCGTCATTCCGGCCACTACAAAGCCAGGAAAGTATTATTTAGTTGCTGTTGCATATACGCTCGATAGACGAAAGAGAGGAACAGCAGGTCGCGCCATTTCTTATTGGCCGCTATGGGTCAGAAATCCTAACAACCCTGATCTAGTTCCTTATATCAGAGCTCCGAAAAAGACCTTTGCTGGAAAGTCACTAAAAAAAGGATTGGCCGTTACTGTCAAAAATCGAGGTAAGAGAGCAGCCAAAAATTTCTATGTTGACCTGGTTTTGAGTCGCGACAAAGAGATTCCATACAAATTGGCAAAGAGCAGGAACTATTTTCTTGAGGACATGCTCCTGCCTGGTGGTAGGGCGACTGTCAAATATTTGGGACCGGGTAAGTCAACTCGGATATATTTTCCAGGCTCTCTCACTGTGCCAGGCGATATAAAACGAGGTAATTACAATCTCTTTGCTTACGCAGATGCAGGTAATAGGGTCAGCGAGCGAGACGAGGAAAACAATCATGTGTTCCAGCGTGTGCGCTTGATTCCCGTACACAACAAGCCAGACATTGTTGGAACAATCAAGTTGAATGGAACGACAACTGTTAGACCAGGTGAAGCCTTGGCCAAGAGGGTCGTAGTTTATGTGGAAAACAAGGGACCAAAACCTGCAGGCAAGTTTGTAGTCGAATTGATGATGGGCACAGACGTGCGTTTCCCCCTAGGTGGAGGGAAATACACTCCAGGTTTTTCTGAAGACTGTTTGTTGCATGGAGGACGTGGAGTCGTTTACGGATTGAAACCAGGCCAAAAGAGGCGTGTCTCTTTCAAAGGTGCCTGCCGAGTACCTATTACCAAAAGAACAGGCTCTGTCGTTCTTGGGGCAGTGTTTGATCCACGGGGCTCTGTGAGCGAAATCAAAGAAAACAACAACACTGCTGTTTATCAAGTCAACCTTCGATAAAGGTTATTTAGGTCCGACGTTGAGGTAAACTTCTCTGATTACGGGAAGTTGTCCACCATATTTGTCAAAGGGCGAAGTCGCAGTGATCATTAGCCTGTTCGAACCCGCCTTGAAGTAAGAACTCGGAATAGTACGTCGCCGGTAAACTACGGCAATGACTTCTTTCTTTGGCTCGTCGAGTCTCTCAGCGCAAAATCTGCCCCAGGGATGACGTAAAGGAATAGTGAGTTTATCGTTTATCCTCATCTGTAAAACGTAACAAGGGAAAAAGATGTGGGCAGCAACTACCAATTCAACCTGCTCAGCATAACGGAGCTTTTCTGCTGGCATGTCAAAGTTTATGGTCTCGCGAAGAAGGGGAGCTGCCACTTCAGGATGGATGATTTTCATTGAAGCCAATGTGGCTCCGCGTTCGCGACTCTGTTGCAATGTTGGAGGCATTAACATAAGAGGAACAGGGTAGTAGTTTTTAATGGGAACGATTTGGCTATCCTCAGGTGGTTTTCCCCTTTTGAGGGCAAAATAATGAGATACCAAATCATCAACTTTTAGGGCAAGACCGGCTCGAGAATCTTCACCAAAGGCATCTATGTCTGTGAGTGGCAAGAGAGTCTTGGCAAGTGACAGCCTACGTTTTTTACTTAGAGCTTCGTCTTTGAGCAGTAGGGGAATAAAAACACTGAGAGCATGTAACTTAGGCCACTTTTTCATAGAATTAAGAAGGCGAAGCTGCTCTTGGTGACGCTTGTCACTATCATTGATAGAAGTGGCTACCCTCTTCATTTTTTCTTTGAGAGACTGTAATAGAAGTGGAACTTCCAAATCACTAATTGTGTTGAGGGCGTCTTTGACCATGAGACCACTGGGAAGAGCAACATTCTTAGAGTTTGGTTCTAAACGCTGCAAAAGGAGGGAATCTATAGGACCAAGGGAGGGTTTGTAAGGCAAGCTGTGTTCGAGACCATCCGTACTTTCAAAGGGAACAGTAGTTTCACTTTCACCACGTTTGATTTTGGCCTTAAACTTCATTTTTCTGCTCGTTTTGAAGTTGAGTCGAGCAAACCCATCATATTTTTCTGCTGTTTCTACACCTTTGTAGGCCAAACAGGAATAAGCCGAATTGAGAGTAAGTGAACGACTCAAACACCCACTCTTTGAGCGAAATCTCAGTTGATAACGTTTCCCAGGCTTTAGACCCTCAATTGAAGTATCCTCTTCGAGAACTATGGTGCGCAAATTCTGAGTTTCCTTTATTGGCCGGAATTCAGCGAATTTCGCATCACCCAAACTTTCGAAGTCAAGGGTTGCTCGACCTCGGCTTTGATGTATGACGAGTTTGCTCGGCATTCGAAATCCACTCTTTGAACGAAAAAGTTGTCCTTTGAACTTCAAGGCCAAGAAGGTGAGTAAGACAACACAGGCAGCTATCAGAGCCAACACAGGTCCACGTTTTGTCGGCGCTAGTTTGGGTCGAGTAGATGGTTTACGCCGAATAGGCTCAGCAGCTGCGGATTCAACCATTTGAGGATTCTCTGCACAGGTTGTTTGGTCCTCATCGTCGATGGTTACGTTGTCGTTGGGTAGACAAGTTGCGTCGAGAGCTCTTTCTTGAGACTGCGTAAGTAGTTTGGCCAACTTACGGCGAAAGTCTTTTGCCTGAGCAAAACGTTTGTTAGGATCTTTGGCTAGGGCAGCAAAAAAGAGCTTGTCAAAACCGGCTGACAACTCAGGTCTGTAAGCACGAACAGAAGGTACTTTTTTCTCGAGATGGGCTCGTAATATCTCGAGAGGAGATCCTCTAAATGGTGGTCTGCCTGTTAGCATTTCAAAAAGCACAACGGCCAGACTGTATATGTCCGTTCGCGGATCAAATGCATCGCCACGGGCTACTTCTGGAGCCATGTAGATGGGAGTTCCAACTACCTGTCCCATACGGGTCAATTGATCGCGCGATTTCTTATCTGAGTAGTCTCGGGCGAGACCAAAGTCGATAAGACGAACTCCCGTACCATCTTTGGGCAGCAGAATGTTTTCTGGTTTGATGTCACGGTGGACGATGTTCTTTTCATGAACGTATTCCAGAGCTTTGGCAACATCGATGATGATACGACAGACTTCACCAAGTGACAGAGTACCAGATTGAAGTCGTGTGCGTAAGTCTTCGGCCTCTACATATTCAGAGACTATGTATACCAAGGACTCTGTGTCGCCTACTGTATAGAGCTGAATCAATCCAGGATGGTGGAGTCGAGAGAGCACATTTGCCTCTCTGCGGAATCTCTCTACGTTGACTGAATCACCGAAAAGATCACGAACTACACATTTGATAGCCACTTTGCGTTCGAGACCTTTTTGGATGGCAAGAAAAACTACTCCCATTCCGCCTTCGCCAAGGGTCCGCACAACATCATAGTTTTCAGAGAGGACACCAGTCTCAAAGAGAGTACGTGCCAATCGAACAAGTTTTCCTTCACTTGGACTCATGTGACCTCTTCTTCTGCTAGATGGCAGATACGATTGAGAAAAACGAGGCAAGGTTGCCCATTACACCAATCTATCCTTGTGATGGCGCAATTGTTCAGTGGAAATAAAAGAGGACCTTCATGTCTCAAGCGAAGTATGACTTTGACGAGATGATCATGAAAACCTGCATGGGTTACACAGGCAACAACATCCTTGTTGTCGCTATGTTCATCAACCAATCTTGCTATAACCCTGGCAGCTCTTTCTGCACGAAGGTGAGCTTCCTCAAATGGTTTGTTGTACCATCCTTCAGAGTGCCAATCTTCAGGCAATAGTAGTTCGGGAAAACGGTTTTCGTAATATTCTCTAGTGTTTCCAGGTAGACCTTCCCACGCATTTTTTTCTGCACAGAAGGACGTTACTCCACCAGTTTCATAGAGCTCACGACAAGCTACAGCTTTCACCGAGGTAGCGCTGGCGATGGCCTGGGCCGTTTCAACGGCTCGGACCATCAAACTCGTATACAGATGAGTAATGCCCACACCTAACAAGTTCCCCCAGTCGAGGTACCGCTCTTCTATGGGTACAGTTGTAGGCCGTTGGGCAAAATAATTGGCTACGGCTTCAGCCTGTCTAGAACCAAGTTCTGTCAATTCGGGCTCGGGAACACGGCCTACATGAGAACCTGTTTCTGCATAAACGACATTGTTTGTTGATTGTCCATGTCTGATGAAATAGAGCTGCATAATATTGTTCTAGAGGGATAGTTCAAAAATGGGCATAGTCTCTGACCCACCGATTTTGGTAAAACCTGCTCGCGTGAAGAGGGGGCCAGGTCCAGTCCACACTTCACCAGCTGGTAAATTGTCTCCGCAGCGGGGAAAAGCTTTGACAACTTCAAAACCCTCATCTTTTAAATGTTCGAGAAGACCTGCCAAGAGCTTGTGTGCCAAACCTTTGTTTCTGGCAGATGGTTTGAGGAATAGGCAAGAGATAGCTTGTACCTTTTCGTCAATAGTCGCTTCGTCGAGGTCGTAAACTTCGCAGAGCAAGGGCAATCTCTTCAATGAACCGCATTGGCACCATCCAAGGGGGTCATCATTTTCATAGAGAATAAATCCGTCAAATTGCTCTTTGGCAAAAAGCTCTTCCCTGATTTGCCTATTCTCTGTTGCCGTACGTTTGGAAAAAACTTTAAAAGAAGGTGACCACCAGGCAGTGCAGCAGCACCAACCGTGCTCGACTTCATCACTGTGGAGTGACCAGAAATCTCCAACACTTCGTGCCGTCAATGGTTTAACGACGAGGTTGGAGTTTTTCATTTGAGCTTTTCCTTTTGAGCTTTGACTATATCTGAAAGCTTCAAGTCTCTGAAAAAGTCATCAATATATTTCTGTAGCGGATCCAACAGATCATGGACAGCGCAACTTGGCGCCCGTTCACAGAAATGATCCTCAATGAGGCATGGATTGACTGCACGCCGACTATCAGTGGCTTCTACAACGTCATGAAAAGAGACATCCTCTATTTTTTTGCCAAGTTTTACTCCACCGCCTGGGCCTCTCCTCGTAACCACCAGTTTAGCCATGGCAAGTTGGCGAATGAGTCGCAATGTGGCTGGTCGAGTTATATTACATGTCTTGGATAGCTCGCTTGCACTGAGCCATTCATCTGGGCTCAAAGCCAGCGTAACCATTATGCGTACACCGTAATCTATCCACCGAGTAATGAGCACTGGGCACCTCTCCCCAACTGAAGGTGACTAAAGGTATAACAAATTAGTCTACATAAGGAAAAGGGAGCAAGCAACTCAAAGTGACCCGATGGTGAAACACATGTGTCTCAAAGGAGACATGTTTGGATTTTTGTACAGAGACCATGGTCGAAGATAAGATGCCCTATTTATGCGGGATTTGAAACTTTTATACCAGAATATGAAACATTGGCGACTATATTGCATAGTATAAGGTGGAGGTATTGCTAATGTTTCGAAAATTGATGAATATTGTCACTATTGGCGCAATAGTTTTTTCCCTTACTGTTCCAGCTAATTTGTTGGCCGCAAAGGGCCCATATCGCTGTGCATTTGATGAACTTTATCCACCAGGATCAAATGCGAGAGCTAAAGTCATTGGAATGCGTGACTCTGCGCTCAATGCAAAAGACAGCGCTGCTTACACTCTGTCGAAAAAAGGTCGCGAATATCGTACTGGATACCGCAACGTGCGTGACTATGCTGGAAAGACGGGCCTAAAAGTTGGTCGCTCTGTGAAAGATGGCGTTCTCAATACGAAGGACACTGTCTCTACCAAAGCGAAGATAACTAGTCGTAATGTAAAGCGTGGTTACGAAAACACTCGTGATGGAGCTGCTCTCAAGTATCGCACTAACAAACGTTCTTTCTTCTCTCGTTTTAGACCCAAAACGAACAATGCCACCAAAGCTTCTGCTCTCAATACCCTAGACAAAGCTGGGCATAACGTAACGAAGAGTTACCGTGGTGTTCGCGATGGTGCTTTGAACACTTATGATAAAGGTTCATTGTGGGCCAAAAAGACAGGCCGCTCCATTCGCAGCAAAACCCTCAACAAAGCAGACAGTACCTCATTCTTTGTCAAACGCAATGTAAGGTCAGCCTCAGACACTGTTGCCAATGCAAAAGGCAAAGTTGGTTTGTTCGGTAAAAAGAGCTCACGAACCATTCGTCGCACAACAAAACATGCTGTTGGCAAAACTAAAGGTTCATTCACACGCGGTGTTGCTGGTTCAATTCTGTCCAATACGGCTATCACGACAGGTATGATAGTAGTCGACAAAATGCGCCAAGGTGCTACTTTCAAAGAAGGTGTAGATAGTGCACTTTCATACATCACCTCACCTGTCTTTTATTTGGGAGAAGTTTTGGGGGCAGTATCTGGTGCAGCCATTGGCTCCATGATTCCTCTGCCGGCCTTCGCAGCTTCTGGTTCTCTCATCGGTAACATGGTTGGTCGACTGCCCGTTCTTGGTGGAGCAATGTTATTCGCTACTTTAGGAGCAACAGCCGTTCAGCTCTACCAAGAAGGCAATTTCTCCATCAAAAATCTTATCGCCGCTATTGATTTGCCCGTTATGACTGGTCAGATCTTGGGAGCTTCTGTAGGTGCCGCTTTGGCTTCAGCCCTCATTCCCATCCCAGGTTTGGGTTCACTTATTGGTGGTATTGCTGGTGGTATCATTGGTGGCAAAATCGCTGAATGGTTGTCAGGTCGCTCAGGTCCGAATATGAAGTCTGCCGTTCAGGCTGATGGTAGCTGGTCCGACAAGCCTGAAAACGGTACAGTGGCAACGACAGAAGCCACGGGACAAGTTGCTGTGTCACCAATTGATGCTCTTCGTCAGCAAGTGGAGAAGTCTTATGAAGACTTTCTTTCCACAACAGAGGCCCAGGCCAAACGGGTAGCCTTTGAGCGTTATGTAGCTGCCAAGAACGCTTATGACAAAGCAAAGAACTCAATGACTATGAGTCCACGGGCACAATAGAGAGTTACTCCAAAAAGGGTTCCACTCTCACTGCCTGCAAAAATCCATCGCTCGTTGCGAAGTAGATTACTCCTTGGCTATCAACTATTGGCGCTGTCACCAGCGGGCTGCGAGAACGTGTGTGCCAAACTTTTTTACCGCTTCTGTCATAACAAACGAGTGATCTTTTTTCTCCTCCACAGAAGAGTTTTTCTCCCCAAAGAAGTGGTGGCAAAGAGAAGTCACCAGCGACGGGCTGAGTCCACATTATCTTCCCGTCTTTTGAAGAAAGACAGACTAATCGGTGATCGTCCAATGAAACGACAGCAACAATGTCACCGGCTGCACGAAAGTTGAATAACTGAGCTGTCCTCGTGAAGAGACTTCTTGTTCGCTTTTTGTGAATACGTTGGCGCCACTTTTCTTTCCCTGTCATCAAATCTGCAGAGAGAAGATATCCTGTCTGAGTAGACAGTAGAATTCTCGTACCTACTATCGTTGCACCAGGAAGAGGAGGGGCTTTCATATCAATGAGGGAAACGGTTTTGCCGTTGGCTCTTTCGATGATGTGCAAAGCACCAGATGAACTAGGCCAGGCAAAACGTCCTGGTGCAACTACAGGAGCATAACGGGGCGTTCCCGAAGATAGTCTTCTTTTCCATCTCTTATGACCTGTCTCTGCAGAAACAGCATATATGTGGGCTGGAGCAGTGCCAAAAAGCAACAAACTGCCAGAAGCAAACAAAGGGGTGACGGGTCTGTTTTTCGTGCGAGCCGACCACATCTTCTTTCCAGTCCGCCCATCAACGGCATGTATTTTGCCCTCTGCTGATTGGACGAAAAGGGTATTTGTCGTGGCTACTGGCGGAGTCGTTATGGGGGCCTTGGGTTTGAACTGCCACTGTTCGTTTCCACTGTCCAAATCGATGGCTCTAAGAGTGCCGTCTGTTGTCGTAACAAAGAGGAAAGACCAGCCGCAGAGAATTTTATAGCTTGCATCTTCTTCATGAAACTGGGGCCAGCGGAGTTTGGCCGGAGCAGCCCATCGCCACTTTTCACTACCTGTGTAGACGTCATAACATTCCACAGTTATGTCGTCTCTGTTGAGAATCAGATAACGAGGAGTAACTGCCATTCGCCGGTCGATTTTGCCCAAGCGATGGTGGCGCCAAACTGAAGATGCAATGATGATGGACCTATCGATAGGGCCAGCCAGATTCACGGATTTGGAAAGAGAGATTAAGAGAATAAGAAGCAATATCCGTCTCATTTGGTGACCTCCGCCTTGTAGTCTAGTTTGGCACAAAATGCTCTATCTAGCTAGCGATACAGGCAAGCTGCCATGGACGCATGCCTCTTTCTAACTGTCGATGATGTTTGAAATGTTCATCTGGAGCGGGATGTGGTGTTGGCAGTCTTGTTGCATTACATAATAAACGGATCTATGCCTGTTCAGCAATTGGATGGAAAAATGAGCGAGTGTAAAAAGAGCCAGTGTTCAGATTGTCCTATCATTGATGGTTGCCCAATGATTGGTTTTGTCAGCCCTGGTCCTATTCGCGAGGCTATGAGGCGTCTACTCTGCACTGATACCTATGAGGAGTGCATTTGGCTCAGGATAAATGTGGACAATCCTTTGCCCCGTGAGCTCATCTTGGCCCGTATGGAGCGAGAATTGAGTGAGCTTCGTTATTCGCTCTGTGCTTGATTTTCAGAACCTCCTCGAGTTCAAATATTTAAAGGACTATGAGGAGGTTTTCTCGTGAAACGCGTAATTATCATGCGACATGCCAAAAGCTCGTGGAAAGATTCGAGCCTCAGTGACCACGATAGACCCTTGAACAAAAGAGGCAAACGAGATGCTCCTAGGATTGCCAAAGCTCTTTATGAGTTGGGGTGGATACCTGATCTCGTTCTCTCATCTACTTCAGAACGCACTCGAGAAACTTGGCACGGGATGGAGGGACACATTAGTGACGATGAGATTCCCGTCAAATGGCTCTCTTCTTTTTATCACGGAGGTACTTCAGAGGTCTTGGCAGAGTTGGCAAAACTCGACGACTCCGTTGAGACTGTTCTGTGTCTTGGGCACAATCCAGGCTGGGAGGATGTTGTTGCCTCTATGAGCAATAAACCTACGAGGATGACAACAGCCAATGCTGTTTTGTTGGAAAGCGAATCCTCCAGTTGGTGTGAAGACTTTGCTTTCGTAGATATCCTTCGCCCCAAGGAACTCGATTGAACATCTATTCTTTGCTCAAAGCGAGTTGGAGAGAGATGGGGTAGTGGTCAGATAGGACGTTGGGCCCAACTCTTCTGTCGAGCACCAATATCTCACGACTTACGAGACAGTGATCCAAGGGAGTCAGTAGAAAAGGGAATATTGCTGGCCAAGTAGCATGAGTACCAAAACCCTGTCGAGAATCTCGCAACTTCATTCTTGTCATCAATTCCTGGAAGTGTCTTGACCAACTTGGAGTGTTGAGATCACCTATGAGTACCAGTGGATTTGTTCCTTTGCTCAGTTTGTGCAGTCTTGAAAAATATTCGTTACGCAGTCGGAAATAACGAGGGTGTTTGGGCGGAGGAGGATGGGCGACTACGAGGTCTAAGGTTCTTCCTCCACTCGTGAACTGAGCTTTAATGGCTGGTCGAGCTTCGTCGTCAAAGGGCAAAACCTGACAGTTCAAGAGAGGTTTGCGACTCCAAAGTGCCAATCCGAAGTTATCCTTTCGCGAAGAGGTGACACCAAAGGGATACTCCTTTTTTATTGAATGCAGCCTTTGCTCCCAATCTTTGGTCATCTCTATGAGTACCAAAAAATCACTTTTGTTTTTTACCAAATATTCGATGACCAAATCAGGCCTTGGGTGTACGCGCCATAAATTGAGCTCCAAAAGAGTGAATTTACTCCCTTTGATTGGATTCTGTATGAGCTCAGGGGCACTGTAAATAGTAAAGATTTCCACTCCGTTGAGCAGGCTAAAGAGGAGAAGAGGTAGGAGAAGCGAGGTCCGTCTAGAAGCCAGAGACCAGAGAACTCCCAAGAGTTGAATGAAGAAATACTGCAAACGAAAATGTGCCGTCAAATCGAAGAACCAGCCGAAATGGCCGAAAAATGAGGCTGCTGAGAGCAGAACAGAGAGGGCCAATATCCTTAACCACCATATAGTTACTCTCTTCATTAAAATGTGCTCCATGTTTTGACGTGTTGCTAGCTTTCTCTGCGAGTGATACCATGCTTTCTCTCTTTAATATAGATAGAAAACCTAAAACGAAGGGATAGTCCATGCGTGAAAGAATAGAGGAGATTATCAAAGGTCTCCGTAACAAATGTGACTACCTCGAGGTCAGGGTCGAGGATTATGAAACTCTGGGAATAGCCATCCGTGATGGAAAAGTTGACAGCGTTGGTCGCTCAGCTTCTGTCGGTGGCTGTGTTCGTGCCTGCACCAATGGTGGCTGGGGATTTGCTTCCTTCAATCGACTGTCCGATTTGGAACGTTTTGCCCAAGTGGCTGTAGAGCAAGCAAAGGCCGTTGGACGAGGTGAAACGAAACTAGCTGAGATAGAACCTATTCAAGCTGAATTCGTTACGGAAATCTTAGATGATCCCCGTAATCACACAGTTGACGAAAAGGTTGCCCTGCTGAAGGGCTATGACAGTTTGATGTCCGGGGCAAAAGGTGTGACAAACAGCTCTGCATCTTACAGCGATACATACACCACAAAGACATTCCTTTCAAGCGAAGGTGCCTACATCACTCAGAAACTCGTAGACATAGCTTTTGGTGCTTCTCCTGTTGCTCGTATAGATGGCCGCACACAATATGGTCACGTCGGTGCAGGCTCTTCCAATGATTATAGTGTAGTTCTTGGCCAGGAAGAGAAGATAAAAAAGCAATGTGAGCTTGCTGCTGAATTGGTTCAATCACCAAAGGTCAAATCTGGTGTCTATACTGTTGTCGTTGATCCCAAACTTGCTGGAGTTTTTGTCCACGAAGCTTTTGGCCATATGAGCGAAGGTGACAACTGCGCAGAAAATCCACAGCTGGCAGCAGTTATGAAAATGGGAGACACTTTTGGTTCTCCCATTCTTTCCATTTACGACACTGGTCTTGATGTGGGGTGTCGTGGTTTTTTGGCTTATGATGATGAAGGAGTTCCAGCGCAGAAGTCTTATCTCATCCGCGAAGGAAAACTAGTGGGACGACTTCATTCTCGTGAGACTGCTGCCAAGCTCGGTGAGAAACCAACAGGAAACGCAAGAGCCGTCAGTTATCGTTATGAACCAATTTGCCGCATGAGAAATACTTGTATCGAACAAGGAGACACTCCATTCGAAGCCATGCTCGAAGGCATAGACAATGGAATTTATGTCATCGGTTCTCACGGTGGTTGTGGTGGTGAAGACTTTTCATTCTCTGCCCTCTACGGCGTTATGATCAGGAACGGAAAACTCTGTGAGAAGGTTCGTTCTGTCAAGCTAGCTGGCAATGTGTGGGAAACAATGAAAAACATAGATGCCGTTGGTAACGACTTTGCCATTGACGATGGCCCAGGAGGATGTGGCAAGGGGGCCCAATTCCCATTGCCAGTAAGTCACTCTGCGCCACATATCAGAATTCGTAATGTCTCTGTAGGAGGTGCATAATGGCAAATCTCATCGATAATCTAAAAGAAAAATGTACAGCCTGCGAAACATACACAATCACTTCAGAAACAACTTCTGTTGGTTATTCCAATAACAGGTTGAAAAGTTGTGACACCAGTCAGTCTGCTGGTACTGCCCTGCGATTGATCAATGACGGACGATTGGGTACTGCCGTGGCTTCAGGTGAAGGCAAGGTAGACACGCTCGGTGAGCTCGCCCTATCTGTTGCACCTTACGGCCCAAAGGCGGACTTTTCATTTCCCAAGGCAAGTAAGACTCGTGAAGTCGCACTCTATGACCAAAATGAAGCTGACACCTCAGTGGATGAAATGGTTGAGCTGGGTGGAAAAATCCTTGATGGACTGCGAAAAAGATGGCCTGAACTAATATGTGGCGCAGGAGTTTCACGTGGTACTTACGACGTGGAAATAGAAAACTCCCAAGGTTTTGCCGGAGAGTTCAAGGGAACGGACTTTGGTTGCAGTGCAACTGCACAGGCAACAAAAGAGGGTGACATCTTTCAATACAGCAGCAGTCTTCTGGGAAAACCTGCAAGTGATGAAGAGCTCGAGGTGTTTCTCGAGCGCTGCAATGAAGGAATTAGTCTCGGTCTCGAGATTGCACATTTGGATCCAGGTTCTTATCCAGTCATTCTGTCTCCAAACAGCATGCCTTTTTTGCTACGTTCACTCGAAGCCGGAGTCAAAGGGAACAACATCTTTGAAAAGAAATCTCCCTTGACGGACAAAACAGGCGAGTTGGTTTTGTCACCAGAATTTACTCTTTATGATGATCCAACTTTCAAGAGAACTTCAAAGAGTGTTCCTTTTGATGATGAAGGTGTGCCCACCAAAAAAAGAGCGATTTTCGATAATGGTGTTTTCACTGGTCCCATTACTGATTTGGAATATGCTGCCAAATTAGGCAGTGAACCAACAGGAAATGGTTTCCGTGTTCAGCATATTTATCGCAATCGTGTTTTGTCTGGAGGAGTATCCATTACTTCTAGTAACTGGAGAATTCCTGGGAAAGAAAATGGTCCGACAAGAGACGAGCTAATAGCTGAAGTCGACTGTGGTGTCTATTTGGATTATTCCTTCGATTGTTGGATGGGAACTATCATCAATGGTGACTTTACAGGAACTCTGCATAGTGCTTACAAAATCGAAAAAGGCAAATTGGTCGGAAGATTGAAACATCTGTCCATCTCTGGGAACATCTACTCTGCTCTTGGCGACAAGATGATTGCCTGCAGCCGTGAGGTAAGACAACCAGAGATAGGATTTGATTACACAGAGACTCCTTACATTCTTGTACGTGAGATGACAATTTCCTAAAAGGAGTATTAAATGGCCAACATACTTGGCATAGATCCTAATGAGCTAGAGCGCTACGAGACCTTTGAAAAAGGTGCTCTTCCCTGCATCTTTAAGATACAGGTGAAAGAAGGATTTTGTCGTTTCAACTTGACCAATAAAGAGAGCCTGGAACTCTTATTGGC
>CAZXTJ010000064.1:0-19676 GCA_964643655.1 uncultured bacterium | reverse complement strand
GGCTATCCGCGCAATGTTTGCCCAGAAGATGCCTGCAATTTTTAATGCTGTTGCTCCTGCTGGAAGAGCTCTAAATGTTGGTGCCATACCTTTTCATTCATTGGCTGAACCGCCCATTGTGGCCGTGCAAGATATTCGCTCCCTTCGGTTGCTGAGTCGTGCTCACAAAGCGAAGGAAGTCGTCTTGGTTCTCTCTCGGACTACTCGTGACGAAGTGCACGAGTTTAATACCATCTTGAACAGTATGGGAAAAGAGCGCCCCAAAATTCATATCGTTCCTGCGAAACATAAGTCTCTAGATGGCATGCGCCTGCAGCCCAAAGAGTTGGCTGCAAACTTCATCATTAACCATCTCGTTCGTGTAGATGACCCCTGGATGCGTGATTGCACCATTCCCGTTGCCCTCAAAGGTGCTGGAGGGCGTATTTCTCTTGCTGTCATCGATCCTCTTCGTGGTCGTGGTTTGGGCCAAGTTCCCTGGGCTCTGGGGCGAAGATGGAGTTGTCCTCGCCTTGTCCCTCCCAACCTCGAGGCGGAATGGGGAGGGGACAATGGGGGAAATGTTCTTGTTACTCCAGACAATATTGCCGTCCTTGGCGGTAATTGTTCACCACCCTTCCGGCGTTTTTTGGCTGCCCTAGGGTATGGAGGCCGAATGGTCTTCGTGGACACTTGGTGGCGTTTTGGTAGCCTTGGTGGCGGTCATGTCGATGAAATCCTCACTATCTTACCTGCACCCTCTACTCCAAGCGGATATGTCATTGCCGTTGCCGATCCAGCTCTGGGTTTGCGACTTCTGCGAAAGATTAAGGAAGAGGAGATTCTCGCTGAGCTCGAGGGGATGTTGCGTTCTTTGTTCAGGCTGCGTCCTCTCTATCCCAGTTCTTTTCCCAAAGAAGAGGCTGTCTTGGGCATGAAGATGGTTTCAGAGGTTGGTTTGTTGTACAGCACTCTACATGGTGCGAAGGGACCAGCATTTTTTGATGCAATGTTGTCAAAAGAACTCAATGAACGAATAGATAGCGTCATCAATATGACTATTGCTGATTTAACGACCAAATTGAGAGAATTGAGACCAGATTTGGCCAATATACCCATTGTTAGATTGCCAACTCTCTTACGACACGAAAAGGATGGACGGGCAGGAAGCATGATTCCTGAACTGGTCAACTCTGTTCACCTTGGTCGTGACATCATTCTACCTTGCCCACTTTTGCGGCCATTTAGGCGTTACGCAGAAAAGGCTCTCGCTGAGGTGGGCCTAAAAAGCCACTTCATCCCTTCTGCCACTTACCACAATCAGCGTGGCCAACTTCATTGTGCAACCGTTGTGCGTCGTTCGACTGACCAATTCATCCACGAGCGGTATGCAAAGTAGAGATGCATAATTTTATGCATCTATATGGGTAAATATTCCCTGAACGGGCAATTTGGTAGAGACTAAATCCTGAAAAACTCACTTGGCACAGGAATTGTTTAAACAAAAAAGCTAACTTTGTTTTGCCAGAAAGACTATGAGGCCAATGGTGGCGAAAAATCTTCGAGATACGGCTATTCGTGAATTCAGACAGCGTTACGCTGCTTTTTGTTGTATTATTGTTCTGCTCCTGGCTGTTGTTGGTTTTGCCGGTTACGGAGCTGCTGACAGAGCCTCTTTTGATGGAGAAGATGGTAGTTCATCCATCGTCTCTACCGCTCGTTGTGACGTGAAGCCAATCGTCACCAAGTGTGACGTCAAAGAGTATGGTGCAATCTTGCAGAAGCTGGATTTACCACAGCAGTAAGGTAAATCTACCCCAAAATTATCTTCTCCATGGCCCAAATAGGTAAGTTCCCTTGGCTCAGCACTTTGTCGTGGAAATTGCGCATATTGAAGTCCTGGCCCTCTTTTTTCTCTACTTTTTCTCTGAAGCGCTGAAAGAGAATTTTTCCCAAGAGGTAACTGAGAGCATAACCTGGTTCACGGCAATACCAGCAAACCTCAGCTCGAGCTGTCTCTGGCGCAGCACCCAGTTTCTCCACCATCATCTGTTGGCCCTTTTCGTAGGAGATGTCTCCACAGTGAAGGCCAATGTCCAAGATTATCCTTAGTGCTCGATAACGTGCATCTAATAATTGGGCCAAACGTAAACCACGGTGAGACTGGGGAGCCAATTTATACATCTCTTCTTCGCAATAGTGAGCCCATCCTTCAATGAACTCGTCTCCATTGATCAGTCGACGAATAGGTGAAGGATGTTCGAGAGCACGCAAGGCCTGCAGATGGTGTCCTGGATAAGCTTCATGGAAGGATACATTCACGATGGCCGCTCGATAGTGTTCAGCTAATTGGCTCTTTGAGCTGGGTTCCGTCACAACGTAAATACCCAAGTGTGGAGGTGGTCCCATTGGTTCTGGCGGAAAATAGGCGGCCGCTGGCGTAGAAATGGCCAAATGGGGTGGAGTGGGCTCTACTTTCAGCTCATCGCCTGGAGGTAAAGTGGCAAATCCTTGTTCCTCTACTATCTTTCGAGCCAGAAGGATTGCCTCTTGATAGGCAGCCAAGATCTCTTCGAAATTAGCAAAGGTCTCCTCTTGCAGTGATACTCTCGCACCTTCTATGCCTTGTCCTGGGGCTATACGTTCTGCTTCTTCCTCACATGCTTGCTGAAGCTGAGCAAAACACTCTTCTCCCAGTGCTCGAATCTCATCTACATTTAGCCCAAGTCGTCGAAGCTTGATGAGCTCAGTGAAATGTTCTTTACCTAGAGCGAAGTTCATGCCCACGCGAGGCATGACTTCCTTTATGAGCCAATTCTCAAATTCGAACAGGTGTTTCTTTGCTGTTTGTGCTGCTTTGCTCAAATCCTTGCCCAATGTCTCAGATATCTGCGGAGTCACAGTCTCGACTATGTTGTCGATGAACTCAACAGCGGCAGGGCAGCCAGCAACATGCTCTTCAATGAAAATCTCAACGGGTACTTCATAGGCAGGTTTGCTTTTTTCTAGAAAATCTCCTGCACCTTCGAGACGACCAATGATGGACATCACTCTTGTTTCCAAAGGAGCAAACTCGCGAGAGAAGAGAGGGTGAAGAGAACCAGAGAAATACTCCAAAGCGTAGCCGCCAAGGCGGTACCTTTTTACTTCATCGAGAAAAAAGTCGGAAAGACTTGAGGACCACTTCAGTAGCTCCAAATCCAGTAGACAGTTTTCGTCGAGTTCAGTTTTATTCAACTCATCTAGCTTGGCAATCGTAGAGTGAAACAACTTCTGGCTTTGAAAGTCACTTTCAGGTGAAGGAAGAGGTAAAAGATGGTCATATTGGTGACAGCCAAGATAAGTAGCAGTGAGGGGAGAAATCTTCATCAACTCTTGCAATAATTCTTTGCCAAGGTGGTCAAAACGGTCGTATGCCGACATGGGAGAACTCTCTTTCTTATTGAGCCAAAAGGCCTCGCGAAGCTAGCAACTGAAGCAACTCGTTCACGTCAGCCAATGCTCTATCCTCATCTACGCAGAAATGCCTGCTGAGGAGACGGGCAAGCTCTGTTACATCTCTCGATCCATCGAGGTGTTCCCAGAGGAAACCAGCAGTCACATTGAGAACGATGTATTTGTCTGTGATTGGCTGATAGACGACAACATCGTCTTCAACTTTGGTGTATGATGTTTGCTCGTGTCGGCTAGGTGCTGTTTTACTCATCAAGTAGTCAACCGGATACAGGTTGGTATTCCTGAAGTTCTGCAGTTGCCAAAACCTGCAAAAGCGCTGTCACAAACTGCTGCCATGGTCTCGAGTTCACCTTCATAAAGAACGGCAGGTTTTTCATAAGGGCGACGAGCTTCATCTTTTTCGGGTGTTTTTTTTCTCTTGTCTTCCATTGCTTGCTCCCTCGAGACGTTACAGACACTCTCTCATACCTAAAAGATAACACGTTCCAGCCATCAGGTCACGACCCCCATCGTTGAATGGTTAAGGTGCCATAGATATAATCAGCTCGAGGAAAGTGTCAGCTAACTCGAAGGAGAATGACGTGGTTCGTTTTGCGATAGTTCTTGGCTTTTTGTCCCTTGTTTCAACTAGTTGGGCCCTTAATGTTGAGCCCATTCGACGTTACAACCTGCCAAATGGGCTCACAATCATCACTAAAGTGGATAAAAGAGCTGAGCTGATTGGTGTTCACACTTTCGTCAACAGTGGCTGGGTTGGTGATCCAAAAGCGAGCCAAGGTTTGACCAATTTGTTAATGGAGATGTTGTCTAGGGGAAGGGGCGACGAGGATACATTTTCCCTCGAATTTGGTTGTGAACGTGAGCTTTCTTTCATTCGCAGTGAAGCTTTGCCAGAGCACCTTTCTGCAGTCATTGGTAGGCATGGCGAGCTCCTGCTCGAGCCCAATTTTACCTCGCAGCAGTTTTTGGCTTGCAGAGCAGAGGCTGTGAAAAGAGTCCGCTCCTTTAAAAATAATCCATACGTAGATGGCTATTTGGAAAGCAAGTTTCGAACTCTTTTGTATGGCAAGAGTCATCCTTATGCCAAGAACAGGATGGGCACAGAAGAGAGTCTGAGGTCTGTCGATTTGTCTCTGCTGAAAAATCATCATAGAGCTTTGCTTAAAGGAAACAAATTGACTATCGTCATTGTTGGTAACTTCGCTGTTGAAAGCGCCAAAAGTCTAGTTCAAAAACACTTTGGTCCATTGCCTGCAGAAAAAAATCCGCAAAAAATACACAAAATTGAGCGCTGTAAATTCAGTACTCCCCGTGAACTTCGCTTGGGCATAGAAGGTCTAACGAAGAGCTCTGTTTATCTTGGTTTCAAGGGACCTTCAATGACACATGAGGATATCTATCCAATGGTGCTCATTGAAGCCCTGTTGACCTCAGGACAAGGGGGGATGTTACGCAAAAGCCTCTGTGAGAGGGGGGACATTTCACGTGTCACCGTTTCTTTTGACCGTGCCTTACAGAGCTGTGATTTCAGAATAGCCTTCGAGTCTTCTTCACCACGAATTGATTGGGCTGTTGCGCAAGTGCTGGAGGAGCTGTCAAAACTGAAGAGTATACTGCTAGACGAAAGTCAATTGGCCCTTCTTCGGCGTAAAGTCAAAAACGGCTATCTCTTTGAAACTCCTAGAACTGTCGTCCTTTCATATCTTCTTGGTAGATATGAATCCTTGTCACGTTACGAGTTGTATCAGGACTTCTTTGCCCATCTCGATGAGGTCACTGCAAGTGATGTGCAGAGGGTAGCGAGGAAATACTTCGATTTGAGCGATTATGCTCTTTTTGTCTTGCGACCCGCAGGGACACTTGTCGATGAAGAGCAAGAATATGCTGAGAAGACCTTGAAAAATGGCTTACGAGTCATCGTGAAGCCTGATTATGGCAACTCAATGATTGGTCTATCCATAGGATTAAAGGTTGGGCCTTGGCTGGATCCAAATGGAAAAGAGGGATTGTGCCAACTCTTGTTTCAGATCTTGGCTGATGGCTCTACTCGCAAGCGAAGTGTTTACGGGTTGAGAAAGTCCATTGAGGATATTGGAGCAATATTGCAGTGTCCCTGCGCAAATGACAGCAGTGCTCTGTTGGGCCTTACATCAACTCACTTTTTCGATGAGACTCTTCACCACTTTTTTGAGCTCTACAAAGAGCCTTTGCTCAACGAAAGAACAAGAGTTCTCGCTTTGGAACATATAAAGGAAAGCAAGAAGGCCACTGAGGCCAATTCTGTAGTGAATCTTGGCGAAAGGGTCTTGAAGATTTTTCACGGAGTTGGCAGGCAGAGTGCTTTTGACAGAGTGAAACTCAAGGATTTGAGCACTTTTCATGAGCGGTTTTTTACACCAGAGAACACTGTTGTTGTCATTGTTGGCGATATATCACCAAAAGCAGTCTTTTCCCTTGTTGAGGGCACTTTTGGTAGCCTCCCCAAGGAAAAGGCCAAATTGGTAGTGCCCAATCCAATAAGCAAACAGCCAACAGCAACTCAGACCCATTTCTCGAGTGCTTCTCAACAGAGTTTTGGTCTTGCTTTGGCAGCCAAGGACTCCTTTGCAGATTATGCTGCCCTTTCCGTGTTGACAACAATATTGGGCCGAGGAAAAGATTCAGTCCTTGCCAAAGATCTCAAAAAAGCTGGGTTTTCACCAGTGGGGCTCAATGCTTTTGTACGTTTCTATGGAAGTCGAGCCACAGCAGTCTTTTGCGGGGCTCTCGAGGGCAAATCAGTAAAATTGCTGCCTCCACAATTGTCAAAATTGATCAGAAAAGCTCTTTCCGCTCCCCTCAGTGACCAAGAAGTAAAAAAGTCGACTGAACGGCTGGTGTTGGCCATGGCCAGACAACATGAAAGTTGTCTTCAGCAGGCCTACTCCATCTTTTGGTGCAAGTTGTATGCTCCATCTCCCATGTTTTTTCACGAATTGCCTCATCTCTATCGTTCTGTGAGAAAGCGTAATGTTGTTCAAGTTGCCCAGAAATTAAATTTCACTCATCACCTGCTTCTCGTGGGCCATTGAGAGTGAGAAAGGGTACAAATCGCCCTATTGCTTCTGGTAATCTGAATAGTGAATAGGTCAAGCTCGAATAGCGCCTCAATTCAGTAGTTCAGAAAATATAGAGAATAGGAGAATTACCGTGCGTCTATGGCTCTTCGGTTGCATGGTTTTGATTTGTTGCATTCTCACAGGATGCGCAGCGACTTCCACTCCTGATGCGGCTCTCACAGAAGGGGGAGCTGCAGCCAAACAGGCTGAAATGCCCAAAGTGCTCGTACCTTTTTCTGAATACGAGCATTTGGTGAAAGCACAAGTTTTACAAGAGCAGGGGTATGCCCAACCACTGCTGGCAAGAGCAGATTATTCCTTCGCAGGGAATGCAGACATTGTTGAGCTTCAGGCCAAGCTCGCAGTCATTGGACCAGATACTACTAGTCAAGCCTTTGCACCATTTAGTTGCCCTGGTGCAAAAATTGTCGACGTGAGTGTGATGCCTTTGGGTGCGGCTAGCGTTTATATGGGCACTGATGGACCTATTATCTCTCTGCACAAGAGCGGCAATGTGGCTTTGGACATACGTTGTCAGCTAAAACCGAAACGTGGTTTGGTTCGGTTTGACACAAAACCATTTTCTTTGGCTACCGTTTCATTGCCAGTAAACAAAGGTTTTGTCATGAACGGTGGTGTTGCTAGCTCCCTTCGAGATGGCAAGAGAACGTGGATGATTCAACAGCCAAAAGAGCCTGGCAAAAATGTATCAGTCGAAATTCTCTTCGACCCTCGCGGTGGTGCCATCGACCTGACAAGACCTCAGATTGCTAGAGTTGACACTGTGTTGTCCGTTGAGGGCAACGAACTGATTTACGAGAGTGTCATCGAAGGTGTTGGCTTGTCGGAAGAGGGAGGAGCCGTAGAACTTCTGCTTCCTCTGAAATCAGAGAATGTGAAAGTGGCTGGCGATGGCGAACTCATTGGCCACTCTCTCAAAGCAGTTGGTGACAAGATGAGATGTCGAATTGAACTCGACAGACTTGCCACGAGCCCCTGGCACTGTTCAGTAAGGGGCAGAGTCGATTTGGCTTCAGCCCTTGTTGATTTGGAATTTACACCGCCAGCTCCCTTACGAGAAAAACTTCCCGAATTGGGTCAACCAATTAGGAAAACTGCTTGGAAAGGCGGTTTGATTGCCTTTTCAGAAGTCCAGCCTCGGCGACTCACTTTGGGACGTCAGTTGGCCAAGTTGCAAGCCGATTGGTGGGAAGTCAGCGAGACGGATACGCTGGAAAAATTCCTTGAGACTACTCAGTTCGAGGGCAAACCAAGGCGTTTGTTCGAATACAAGATGAGACAACCAAAGTTACCCATCAAAATCGACGAAGGACAGTTGCGACTGCAGGGCCTTTCACGAGTCATCACTGCCGTTGAGGCTGAAACGAAAGTCGAAGAAAACAATGGCGGAACGGATAGCCTAGACAATCTGGTTACTACGGTAACTTACAAGCTCTCGACTGGTCAGGGCCCCTTTGTTTTCAAAATGGAGCAGCTTCACGAAGACTTGCAAGTGACCATAGATGGCACGAGGAAAGGGATAGAAGCAGACGACAAGGGCAAATATGTAGTTGAATTGCCCAACAAAAAAGAAGCAACGATTTCAGTTAGCTATGCTGCCCCTTCAACACCTGCTGCACACAGTCTCGGTGCTTTCGACCTAGTTCTTCCTTCAGTGAACTTACACAGTCTTTCAACAAATTGGACTGTTCAGCTGAAGAGTGACCATGAGCCATATGAAATTGACACAACCTTAGTTTCACCTGTTGAGAAACCACCATTTTTCCTCGCCCGTTTGGGCTTGGTTGTCATTGAATATTTGCTTGCTGGTGGCGAATTGGCTATGGAAGTGGTCTCTACTGTATACGAACGAATCGCAGGCCCCCTGACTGCTGCGACACAAACAGCAGGGCAAAGTGAGACAGAGAAAAAGAGCGAAAAGGAGAATGACCCGTCATTAACTGCCAAAGCTCAGGAATTCCTTTCCGTAGCCAAGGAACATGTAAGACCTGAAGCCGTGAAAGTGATTCTCAAGGCTGGTTTTATGCCTGCACCTCTCACAGAAGAAAGTGAGAAAAAGTCCGAGAGTATAGTTGTCCCTCAGTGTCCACGAGCAATCATCTATAGCGTCAGTAAGACCTTCTCATTCCCCATATGGCTCTCTGCTTTCATTTTGGGAATGGTTCTTTTTGCTTATGTTTGGATGTGGTCCAATGGTGTACCACCTGTTGAAGTGAAATATGCTGTACCTGCTTTGACAGCACTGCTCTTTCTCTTTGATTGGGCATTCCCCTTTGCCATCTCTGGAACAGCTTGTTCGTTCTTCTTCATCACAGGTGGGTTGGGTGCTTTCAGACTGACAGCCTATGTCGAACAAACAATGCGATTGGCTCATATGAGGCAGATTGCATTACAGGAGGCAGGCACCATTGGGGACCTGGAAGGACAGAGTGTCTTCTTCTCCACAAGGAAGAAGCGAAACATCATACACCTGAGCGAGTTGTTCGAAGAAGATGAAGATGACGAGGATGATGGAATAATGTTTTTTGCCCCAGACTCACCAAAGGAAGAGGAAGGAGAGAACAATGAATAACAAATCGATGCAATTGTTTATCACCCTCTCAATCCTTCTCTGTTCATTTGGTCCCATATATGCGGATAAAAGCACACCTGCAATGGTTCAGCTACCTATGGATCAGTATCAAAAACTAAAAAGTGCTTCAGCACCAATCGTGGCTGGAGGCTGCACCATTTCAAGGATTGATTACCTCGTAGTCGATGATTTTCAGCCTGAAAATCCGATTACTCTTCAGGCTGAGTATGACATCAACTTGGCAACGGAGAAAACGGTTCAGATGGCTCTATTGAGTCTTCGGCCAAATATGAGGTTGGTGAGCGCTGACGGTCCCAAGGGTCCCCTTTTTGTGCGAATTGAGAACGGTGCTGTTGCAGCATTTATAAAAGGCAAAGGCCGCCAAAAACTCAAACTCGTTCTACATTGTGGGCGAGACAAACAATTGGGCAACTTGTTGAATGAAGTCACTTTTGGCGGACCAATCAGTGTTGGTGTAGTCACCTTGAAACTACAGGTGAAAGAAGGCGGCACAAGTCTCTTGGTTGCTCCCAAAGACATGAGCAAAGAAGGTGTCCGCCGAGGAGACTGGAAGCATTATAGCGCTACAATATCTTCTCGGAAGGCAATGAGACTCATATGGGCCAGTCCTGATTTCGCTGAAGTTCGAAGTAGCGCTGCATATATTGAATTCGGCGGTAGTTTTGGCCATTCAAAAGCTCAATTCGTTTTTGACGTGCCTGGTGAAGATAAAAGGACAGTCCTCATTTATGTGCCAAAATATTTGGACATACTCAAATCTCGACAAGGCAAAAGTGGGCCACCTGAAGAGGTGTCTTTGGCCAATGAGGACTGTAGTTATCACCAACTCGAGCAGTTTTACGTGATCAATCTGAATGAAGAGCAGAGAAGGGTCAAGATTCCCGTTTCACTATCTTCTGCCAATGTGAAGAAAGTGAACAATCTTTCTTTTGAGTATTACATTCCTTTGGCGAGAGCACCACAATGCCCTATGGCCATTGGTATGAAGACGCGCCATTCTCACCGAGTTTTGCGACGGTTTGTCACAATCCCAGGCGATGAATTCGAAGATTTGGATAGCTCAATGGCTGCCAAAACTCTGCTAGATCAGTTAACGGTTCAGGCCAAAGAGCCCATTCTCAAAGGTGTCATCAAAAAAGATGGGGCTTTGCTCATAGTCAAGGCCGTTGAGGACAAACCTTCGCTTGATAGCGCTTCCGTTACAGTTGCTGACATCCATGTAGAGTGTTTTGTCACAGGTGATGGGTCACCTCCACTCATCCACATTCGTTATTCAATAGACAATGTGAACAAACCAGAGTTCGAGATCAAAGGTTTGCGTGATGGTTCTCGCATAGTTGCAGCATTTAGCGATGGCAAACGTGTGAAACCCATAATGTGGCGCAAAGGTGTGGGTAACTGGGCAGTTCCTCTTACATTCTTTGGTAAAAATGATCGTTCCACTAGAGGCATTGTGGATTTGTATGTTCGCGGCGCTGTTGGTGAAGTGATGAAATTCTCAGTTTATGAAGCTAGTCGACTACCACTTGAAGCAGGTGATACTGGTTCTTTGGGGCGGGTTTTTAACTCCATTCAATTTGGTCCCAACCAGGGGCAAGATCCACAAAGTGAGACTCCTATGGGGCAATTTGGTCGTGGCTTTGAATCGGTGGCACAACAAAGTGGGCCAAGAGCTCACCGTCCATTCTTGGTCGATGTTTATACACCCGATGACTCTATTGCTGACATATCTTCGGATGTAGCCCTGGGATTGTACCCCGAACCTGTTGACGGTGAAATGACCAAAGCCCTCGGTCCAATACCCGTTCCCTCTTCGGGAAAACCTTCGAGATGGCGTGTCTCACTGCCCACTGGGCAGCAAGTCACAGCTTTGCCTGTAGTTGAACTGATTGTTTCTGTATCGAGACCGGTACATCGGAATATACGAGGTTGGTTATTGTTCCTTGGTGTGATTGCTTTGGTTTTGGGCACATACATTCCCAAATACGAACATCGCTTGGGCGTCTTGGCTGTTGGCGGTTTGTCCATTTTATTGGGACTGTTGGTTGCACCACCAATGGATGAGCAGGCACTGCGTATAATGGCTGCTGCTTTGGTCGTACTCGTCATCGGATACCTCTCATATTTAGCTCTAAGGCCAGAAGAGGACGAAGAGTACGCTCTTTGACGAATGAGAGGATATGCTCAATCTCAAGCTCTTTCGCCTAAAACCTGAGGAATTGTCCTCCTTGTTTGGTGCAAAGAGATATTCTCGGCAGCATTTGGAGAAGGCTATCAAATTGGATGAGCAGCGACGAAAACTGCTCGCAACTGTGGAAGAAGCACGTGCAGAAAAAAATACATGTTCCAAGTTGATTGGTCAAAAAAATGGAGATGAGCGAGAAGAGCTCATCTTAAAAATGCAGCAACAAAATAAAACCATGGCTGAGGCTGAGAGTGAACTGCAGCAAGTGAAAACAGAGTTCCAGGAAACCTTGGCTTCTATTCCCAATCCTCCCTTTATTGATGTACCAGAGGACGATGAAGTTTTGCGCATGGTAGGCACTAAGCCAACTTTTACCTTTACCTGCAAAGACCATGTAGAGCTAGGAGAAGAGCTTGGTTGGTTGAACATTGAGGCTGCGTCCAATTTGTCTGGGGCGAGATTTAACTATTTACATGGCGGTGCTGTGTTACTGCAAAATGCTCTTGTCAGTTGGGTCGGTGGTTTATTACATGAGAAAGGTTTCCTGCTCACAATTCCACCTGTTCTCGTCCGTAAAAAGGGAATGTTCGATACTGGATTTTTTCCTGCCGAAGAGTTTGAAATTTACCATCTCGAGAAAGAAGAGCTCTATCTAGTAGGAACCTCTGAAGTGCCTCTAGCTGCCCTGCATTGCGATGACACAATAGGCGAAGAAGAGTTGCCAAAACGTTATGCTGCTTACTCTACTTGTTTTCGTCGTGAAGCAGGCGCGTCAGGAAAAGATACAAAAGGCATCTTCAGAGTTCATCAATTCGACAAGATGGAAATGTTCTCATTCTGTCATCCCCAAAAGAGTGAAGAAGAACACCAGTACATTTTGGCAATCGAAGAAGAGATTGTTAAAGGATTGGGGCTTCATTATCGCGTCGTGCACATTGGAGGGACTTCTCTGGGGGCACCCGCTGCTCGCAAATATGATATAGAGGCATGGTTCCCTCACCAAGAAAGATATAGAGAAATTACGAGTTGTTCCAACTGTACGGATTTTCAAGCGAGGCGACTAGGTGCTAGGACGAAGCTTGGAAAAAAGGTTAGTCCCCTGCATACTCTCAATGGAACAGCAGTTGCCATTGGTAGGACACTCATCGCTATTATGGAGAACTATCAACAGGAAAACGGAAAAATATTGGTGCCTCAAGTATTGAGACCTTTTTTACCAGGACAAGCAGAGGTTCTGGGTTAGAGGAAGATTGATGTTCAAAAAAAGCTCGAGAATGATACTACTCTTGTTGTTGTTCTGTCTCGTTGTATCACAGATGAATGCCATGGATTTGCATGTCTGGGAGTTTCCTCGCATTGCCAATCCTAAAGATCCAAATGACCGGTTTTCTTGGATTAGCAATCTACTTCGTCAGTTTGAAGAGAAGAATCCTGGAGTCAAAGTTCACCTTACTGAGCTTACTTGGCAGCAAGGCGAGGATAAGCTCAAAATCGCAGTTTATGCAGGTTTGGCTCCAGACATAACTTCTGGAATCTTACCCTTACATTTTGTTGACCAAGGTGTTGTTTCACCTATTGATGATCACTTGTCTTCAGAAGACAGGGCTGACTATCAAGCTTCAGCATTATCCGCCTTCACCTGGCGTGGCAAAACTTGGGGTTGGCCTTGGTGTTCCAAATGTGACGCTCTTTTTCTCAATCTGGACCTTTTTGAGTCTTGTGGTGTGAAAGCTCCTCTTGGTGGTCGTTGGACACTGAAGCAGTTTCTCGAGACTGTCAAAAAACTCACTAAAGACAAAGATGGTGATGGCGAGATAGACCAGTGGGGTGTCAACTTCTGCCTCAGCCTTGGGCGAACTGCTGAATATGGTTTTTTGTTACAACCTGGTAGTCCCTTTTTGACAGCTGATGGCAAAGGTCTGGCATTGGCTGAAAAAGAAGCTGGTATCGCTGGCTTACGTTTATTGAAAAGTTTTTCCAAGAGTCAGAAAGTTGCCCCACCAGAAGCCGGTGGACAAAGCCCCAAGGACGTTTGGCTGGCCTTTTTCGAGAGACGAGCAACAGCCGTTATGCCCTGTGGTCTATGGGCATTGAAGGCATTACGTAAAAAGAGACCATTCGCCTTCACCTTGGCACATTTTCCTGATGGGAAAAATGGCAAACCACAAGTTGTTGCTTCTACTGCTGGATATTATGTCTTTCGTAGGCCCAAAGATCCTGCCCGCGAAATGATGGCTCATAAGTTGGCTCGTTTCCTCACCTTGGGTAAAAACCAACGTGTTCTCGAACTCTATGGTCAATTCCCCACGAGAAAGTCTGCTGGGAAACTGTATCAGGGCGATGAACTCATGGAACGTGCAGAAGCCATCTGCCAGTATTCACGCTCACTACCGACAACACCAGCTTGGGCCCGTATTGACGAGACGATCAAACGAAATTTGCAGATAGGTACACTTGGTCATGAGAAGTTGGATGAATGTGCCAAAAACATTGCGAGCAAATGTCGCGAACATCTTTCAAAAGCTGACGAAAAGAGAGTTACTTCCAATGTGGGCAATGTAGTCATGTCAACGATGGCTCTTCTTCTTACTACCCTTTTGATTTGGTTTCTCTATTCTTTGATCACTGCCAAAAAGAAGCAAAGAGATGAAGAGCTCATTGCATGGACTTTCCTGTTGCCCAGTCTACTCGTTTTGGGACTGTTTTTTGCGTATCCAGCTTTTCGTGCAGTTTTGCTAGCTTTTCAGCAATATCGCATCCATCAGGGTTTGTTTGATAACTTTGTTGGGCTCAAACATTTCAGGGCTATTTTGTCAGACGATAATTTCAGGATTGCTCTCGTTAATACCGCTGTATATACAGCCTTGGTTGTGCCTGCTAACTTGTTGACTGGCTTGATTTTGGCCAGTCTGATAGCACCGCTATCTGCTCGTTGGCGTCATCTCTTTCGTGGGGCATTTTATCTTCCAGGTGTAACATCTGTAGTCGTTTTGGCCATGGTTTGGCGTTGGTTGTATGACGCTGAATATGGTGTCATCAATGGAGTTTTACTTGCCGGTAAAAATGGTCCCTGGCAATGGGTTTACCAACTTGTGCGAAACTTTGCCGAGTTACCACCTTCTTTTCCTCGACTCGTCCTCTGGGCTGCTGCCATCGGTGCTCTTGCTCTTCTGACGAGACAAGGTCATATATCTGGATTGGTGAAGCGAGTGGACAAGTCAGTTCGTAATGCCTTTGGCCACGGCAAAGGCCCCATTGCGAGGGTTGTCGCTGCTTTGGATTTTGCTGCAGGTGACATAGGCCTTACGACCTTTGTTCTCGTTACCATTGGCTCTATTGGTCTTGTCGTTCTAGCAATGGCTGCAGTGCCATTCAAAATCTTTGCAGTCAAACCCATTGGTTGGCTTACTTCGCCTAATCTGTCACTCTTTTCCATCATATGGTCAATGGTCATTCGTGGTCCTGGCGGAGCTTTGATTATTTATCTGGCAGCTTTGGAAAGCTGTCCCAAAGAGTTATATGAAGTTGCTGAAATTGATGGTGCTAGCCCATTGGCGTCCTGGTGGCACATCACTCTGCCTCTCTTGAGGCCAACGAGTCTCTTTTTGCTCGTTACGCAAACTATTGGTTCATTCCAGGTTTTCGCTCAAGTGTCGCTTCTAACGGATGGTGGTCCAGGTACTTCATCGTCTGTAATCGTGCACAAAATATATACGACTGCTTTCCGCGATTGCGAATTTGGCTCTGCTTCAGCTCAGGCTATGATTCTCTTTGCCATCATTGCCTTGATTTCAGCAATTCAATTTGCCGTTCTAGGTGACGAAGAATGAAGTTCAAAGACGATAGTCCTGGGCTCTAATTTTCAGTCGCTTGAGGCGTGATTGAAGAGTTCTGAGAGGAATGTCCAGTGCTTTGGCTGCCTCTTTGGTGTTTCCTGAAAAGTGTTTTAGTACTTCATCCAAATAACGTTCTTCATATTTATTGAATGCATCGCGATAAGTCTCACCTGGATGATACAAGTCGACTAAATTGCTTGCGCCTGCTTTGGCGGCCAATGGGGGCAGGCTCGAAGCTTGCAGAATGGTACCTTTTTCTAGTATGACTGAATGTTCTATGGCATTTCTTAGTTGGCGAACATTGCCTGGCCAGTGATAGGAAACCAGTGTTTGTGCTGCTTCTTTGTCGATCCTTGTAATCTCTTTTCCTCGCAGGGAAGAGAACTTCTGGAGAAAGTGACTCGTCAACAGAAGTATGTCCTGTCGGCGTTCACGCAATGGTGGCAATGTGAAGGAGAAAACGGCCAGTCGGAAATAGAGATCCTCTCTGAAAGTGCCCTCAGCAACCATCTCTTCAACCTTGCGGTTTGTGGCAGCAATGAGACGGACATCACAATCAATGAGTTCTGTCGAGCCAACTCGTTCAAAGGCGCGCTCTTCGAGAACTCTCAACAGCCTCACTTGGTTGGCCAAGGACAACTCTCCTACTTCATCGAGAAACAAGGTACCACCGTGGGCAAGTTCGAACTTTCCTCGCCTGTCGCCCTCTGCGCCCGTGAAGGCACCTTTCACATGACCAAAGAGTTCACTCCCCACTAGATTTTCATCTAGAGCTCCGCAGTTAACTGCGATGAAAGCAGAATCTGCTCTTTTGCTTTTCGAGTGGATGGAGCGAGCCAGGACCTCTTTGCCTGTACCACTTTCTCCGAGCAAGAGCACAGTCGTTTCAGTGTCTGCTACTTGGGAGGCCCGTGAAAGGAGCTCCATCATTTTTTCATCACGGGCCACGAATTGACCTTCGTCGTCGGAAGAGGCTACTTGCTCAGCCAAGAGGGTGGATTTCTTCTCTGTTTCTGCTGCTTCGATATGAGTGAGAAGTCTTGCAGAAATCTCTTTCCAGCTCAAATCCTTGAACAAAAAATCTGCTATACGTCGGCTCGTCAACAATTTGACGGCAAAGTCTCTCTCTCTGCTCGAAAGGGCAATGACGCGGCAAGAAGGTAAGTTCTCTTGGATGGTGTCTATAACGCCAACACCAGCATCGATGACAGGGTAGCCATCCGGTTCTGCTGGAAAAATCATGTCCACTACGACGAGATCAGGACGGAAACGCTTTATCAAAGAAGCAGCTGTTTTGCCGTCGTTTGCTTCACGCAGGTCGAATTTATCAGGGCTTTTGGAAAAAACTTCACATTTGAGTTCGTCGAGATAATCGACGTCATCATCGACGATGAGAACCTTTAACACCTCTGTTTTGTCCTTTCTCTCAGCCTAGCTCTTCTTCTGTTGGTGCTTTGGTACCAACTCTTCCTCGCCACAGTGTAATACGGAAGGTGACAGGCCTTCGTTCTTCCAAAGAAATAGTACCATCCATAGCGGCCATTCGTTCTTGGCAGGCAAGAAGCCCTGTACCAGTCCCATCAGGACGAGTAGAGATTTTTTTCTTGAAGAGCTGCGAAGCCACCTCTTCATCAATCGGGGGACCATCATTTGTTACCAAAACGATTAGATGGCTTTCGTTGTCAGAAAGAGCAATGGTTACACTACATTCTGCTGCACCGGCAAGAGCGGCATTTTGGAACAAGTTCTCAAATGCTTCTTTGAGGTAAGTTCGTGCTTCATTGGGATTGGCAGTGCGGATGGTTGCTCCCAATTTGATCTCTTTTTTTACTTTGAGGTTAGGGGCAGCAGCTGCAGCACAATCGATGATTTCATCGAGAGGTACCTCCATGAGCTCCAAAGCTTTGGCTACGGCTTTTATAGGTGGTGTCAAAGCTTTGAAATGTTCTTTCAAGAGTAGGGCTTGTTCGTTCAGGCTTTGCTTCGCCACATTTTCATATTGCTGCTCAAGATTTGCAAGAGTAGACGAGTGTTCGCTGAGGCTCAAAAGGGCCCTACCCAATGTGCCCAAATCATCCTTACGAGCCATTTCTGCTAAGTTGGTCAATTCATCCAAAAAAGCTGGTGAGATGATTTCGCCGATTTTTTGCTGCGTCCGTTTGTTATAAAAACGAGAACACATCTTTTCATCTTCATCAGCATAACGACAACAGATGGAAAACAAGTTCTTCAAGCGATGAAGAGCAAGCCTGTACAACTCCTCAACGCGACTAGCATAAAGAAGTTGTCTTTTATCATGAGCTGCAAGCTGAGACCTTTGTTCGCTCAGATTCTCCAGAGCTGCCAATATCTCTTTGACAGTACTGAACCTGTCTTGTGGTGCCCTTTTGATACAGCGCAAGATAAGATCATCAAGAGCTTCTGGGAGTTCTGCATTGTGTACAGAAGGTTTTTGGGGAGCTTCGTCATAAAGCCTTGCGGCTAATCCGCCCGAAGAGCCATAGAGATCTTTGCCAGAAAAGAGTCTGTAAAAGGATAGACCGAGGCTATAGATGTCCGATTGTTCTGAGGCAAGACTGCCTTCGAATAACTCTGGAGCCATATACAACAAGGTCCCCAGTTGTTCATCAGTTGCTGTAAGTGCCTCGTCTCCTTCGATTTTGGCCAAACCAAAGTCCATTAAATAGGGCGTGCCCTCTGTAGAAATGAATATATTGGATGGTTTGATGTCTCTATGTAATATGCCCAACTCATGGGCATGAATGAGTGCTTTCGTGGTTTCCAAGGCCACACGAAGGCGTTCTTCCAAAGGTGGTTCTAGGGCAACGAAGTTGTCTAGCTCCGTCCCTTCCAGTAGCGGCATGGTGAAATAATAACCGGCAGTTGAAACATCAAAGATTGGTAGGATACTAGAGTGATTGAGACGAGCCATGGCTCGGGCTTCTCTAGCAAATCTCTTCCTAACCTGTTCTTTGCCAGCAAGTGCAGGCTGGAGAACTTTGAGCGCCACTCTTCTGCGTAAAAGATTGTCGTAAACTGAATAAACCTGTCCCATTCCACCTGCACCAATGAGTTCAACATCCTTGTATCGCTCTGGTAGGTTCAACATTATGTCGGAAGCCCCAGCTGCTTTGCCTGGCAATGTCGCATCGTCTTCTGTCAATCTCTTCAGACGATTGGAGACGTCCTTATATTTGACGTTTCGGGCATAAACCATGTTGTACAAGAGTAGGGCATCTTTTTTTGCTTGCTGTTTTTCCAAAGTAAGGGCCAACCTATAAAGGTCGGCTAAGGGTAAGTCCGTTGCCGTAAGTTGAGACAAGTGACTCTGGGCAGCATCTTTATTGCCTGATTTGAGAAATGCTTCGATTAACATCAAACGAGCAGCCTCTCTCTTTGGCCCAACATCACTGACAATACGTTGTAGATGAGAGGCGGCTTTTTCGAAACGTCTGCGCCTTAAATAGGTCTTGGCCATTCGCAAATCTGATGAAATCTGTGCTTCGTTGTTAACCTTTTGAGCTTCAGCAGGAGGGCTTTTACGTAGAAGGAAATAGAGCAGTGGAATCAAGGGCAGCGGTAGTAAAAGGAGCCATTTGCGTCTTCTCCGAGGCGGTCTTGGTTCTTCATTTACCTTTTTTACAATTGGAGAAGAAGTGACAGGAGAGGAGGTGATTGAGGTCTTCTTGACTGGAGTCTTTCTGACTGCTGGCAGCTTGCCAGGTGAAAGGTAAACATCGTGAATAGAAATCTGGCCGTCACCAGTAAGGTCGTACGCCAACTTTTCCTGAGCTGTTGCTTGCCACTCTGAAGGAGTTAAGATACCGTCCAAATTCAAGTCTTTGTTGAGGAACCAAAACCACGGTTTGTGTGGAGCAAGAGCTTGGTTGTAAAGAATAGCCATTTCGCGAATGGAGATTTTTCCATCTTTGTTTTTGTCGATAATTTTTCCATCAATTCGAGCGGCATTGCTCTCTTCTTGGCTGAGAACTCCATCATTATTCAAATCGTATGGTTGGAAAAAAAGTAAGAGCATTGCCGCATATTCAAGGCGAAAGGCCCAAACCTTCTTGGGCAAAATTCGTAGTTTCCACCACTCTTGCCATGACACCTTGCCATCTTTGTTGGTATCTAGCTCTTGCCGTGGCGGACGAGTGCAAATGGATTGCGCTTCTGAAACAGCCAATGCGCCATCATTGTCTTTGTCTCTGTACATAAAGAGGCAATAATTGCCATACTCACGCAAGAGAGAACCCATCTCGCGGATACCAATCAACTTGTCCTTGTTAAAGTCTGCCAACAAAAAAACTCCCTCAGGAAGTCGTAGCTCTGAGGGGATTAGGAAACCGTCGTTGTTTAGGTCCAAGGCTGAGATGAGGCGCCCTTTTCCCAGACGAAGCATTCGGTTGCCCACCCTAGAAGGCTGAGCAACCGAAGTTTGCACGAACATAACGGTCAATAACAGTGCTAGGACCGGTAGCCTTGTTGACATATCCTCCATTCTACCT
>CAZXTJ010000063.1:0-19860 GCA_964643655.1 uncultured bacterium | reverse complement strand
CCAAAGCTTTTGAGGTCGAAAGTCTCAAATATAAAGTTGTCATCCTCATAACAGATGGAGAAGACCATGAGGGCGGAGTCATAGAGGCTGCAAAAGAGGCAGCTAAAAAAGGAATTCGCATCTACACCATTGGTGTTGGTTCTACTAAAGGTGAGCTCATCCGCATACCTGATGGACGCGGTGGTTATTCGATGAAACGAGACAAGAGCGGAGAACCAGTACTCAGTCGTCTCGACGTTGCCACACTGCAAAGAATTGCAGCCGAAACAGACGGCAAATTCAAACAGTCAACAAAACGGCAAATAGAGCTCGATGACATTTTCAATGAGATAGCAGGCCTCGAGCGTCGAGAATTGATGAGTCGCAAATACACACAATATGAAGACAGATATTATCTCTTCATAGCCCTTGCGCTCTTGTTCCTCGTGGCTGAGTTTTTCATAACGGAACGACGAAATGTAAAGGAGGTCTGGGATGGTCGCTTCTCCTAGACAACTCATTACATATCTACTTTTCTTGGTTTTGGTATCCAATGTTTGTGCTTACGATTTTGAGACACGTCAGTTGGCAGATAAGGTGCAAAAAGCCAACGAAGCTTTTGCCAACGGGAAGGTCGATGAAGCACTCAAGGGTTATACAGATGCCCAATTGAGTAGACCAGACTCGCCAGAGCTGCAGTACAACATTGGCTCTGTTCATTACAAAAAAGGTGCCTTCAAAGACGCTGCAAAAGCTTTTGAAGGTGCTTTACTCAATGAAGACAAAAAGGAAAAAGCAGCTACCTATTACAACCTTGGTAACACATATTTCCGAGAAGGTGCCTCTGCTGGAAACATGGAGCTCTTCAAAAAAGCTATTGAGAACTACAAAAAGTCTCTTGCTATCAATCCAGATGATGTTGATGCCAAATATAACATCGAATACATTCAGCGTAAGCTGAAAGAAAACTCTCAGCGTCAACAGCAGAAACCGCAAGATAAGCAGCAGAAGCAAGACCAAAAACAACAGCAACAACAGCAACAGCAGCAGAACAAAGACAAACAGGACAAACAAGATAAGCAAAAACAGCAACAACAAAAGCAAGAGCAACAGAAACAAGATCAACAAAAGCAAAATCAACAGAAACAAGAGCAGCAAAAACGAGAAAAACTCGATCCCGAGCAAGCCAAAAGGTGGCTCGACCGATTGAAACAATCTGAAAAAGACCAGATGAAAAAACACATGAAAAGACAACGAGGCGCCCATGGGGAGGTCTCTAATGACTGGTAAGATGAGTTTCTGTTTTGTTGTCCTCTACGCTTTGTTGGCAACGAGCACTCTCTTTGCCAATGTGGCCGTCAAGATGACAATAACACCGACACGGGCAGTCGTTGGTGATACTGTTAATCTGACAGTTAGCGTGAGTGGCCAAATCAGCGAAGTCACAAAACCATTCATAGAAGACCAGCGGGGTATCAGACGGGTCAGATCAGAGCCACAAATCAGCCAAAGACTGGACATCATCAACGGCAAATATTCTCGAGCCGTTGATTTTACTTATCTCGTTTCCTGTGATCAGCCAGGTACCTACACCATCAAAGCTCCAAGCGTAGAGGCTGATGGCAAGATGTACACAGGCAATCCCGTAACACTGACTGTTCTCAAAGCAGGAGCACAAAAAACGCAAAGTGGAACAGTACGTCTCGAAGCAGCAGTGCTTCCAGAGCAAGCTTGGGTTGGTCAGGCCGTGGCCGTTGTCGTTCGTTTGTATGTACCACGATCGGTCATTGGAAATGGTCGCTGGGGATGGGTCGAAAAACCATCAGGAAAAGGTTTCCTTCCAGAACCTCTTGGTGAGCAAGGCGGTGAATGGAAACTCGTAACGGTTGGTGGGCAACCTACCATGGTTCTCGAAGTTGGCCGATATGTAGTAACTCCTACACAACCTGGCACCTATCGTTTTCTTCCTGGCACTGCCAAAGTTCTGGTCAGAGTTCCGCAGAGCGCACGCCGGCGACGAAGGCGGAGCTTGCTCGACAGTTTCTTTGATGATGATTTCGATTCCTTCTTTGGCCGCATGCGAGGCAAGGAAGTGGCTGTAGGTGGTGAACCAGTAGAATTCACTGTCAGTACTCTTCCTGAAGTTGGCCGTCCAGCCAACTTCTCCAACATCTGTGCTGCTTCCATGGCTGCTCGAGCTGGTGTTTCCAGGGTGAAACTGAAAGAAAATGAATCGCTTACTTATAAAGTTACTGTTGAGGGACAAGGGGATCTGCGTTCACTCAAAGCTCCTAAACTAGAAGTGAATGATAGTTTCAGAGTCTTTGAATCCAAAGCTCACCCCGCTGCAATACTCGACGAAAATGGTGTTCGTTCGCGAACTGTTTTCGAATATGTTTTAGTGCCCACAACGACAGGTCAGCTCGTCTTACCAGCTGTTGGTTTCGACTATTTTGACACAGTGCTGAAGACCTATAGAAAAGTAATGACCAAAGCAGTTTCTCTCGATGTCATTCCAGGTGAAAAAGAAGAGGTTGTTACAGTTACTGAGTTGCCATCTCGTGGCAAGACTGTAAAACTTCGTGGACGTGACATCAATTACATCCGAGAGGAAATGGAAAGCGCCATTCCTCTTTCTGCTCCTCCCTTACATCGCAAACCAATATATTGGCTCTTTACCTTGTTGCCCATTCTCTTGCTCATAGGTGAGGCTTGGTACAGGAAATATACAAATTTGTCTGCAGGTGATTTGCTAGAAAGGCGTGCTTCGCGGGCATTGCGGGAAGCCAAAAATGGTGTCAGTGAAGCCAAGACTAACATCAAGGACGGCAAAAAGTTCTATTCAATGTTGCGTACTGTGTTGGTTGGTTTTTTGGCTGACAAGTTGGGTCGCTCCTCTGCTGGTCTAGTTTTTGATGAGGTGAGAGAGACCTTGGTTGAAAGAGGATTGAAGACAGACGATCTAGAAGCTTTTGCATCTTTGCTGGAAGAGTGTGAGATAGCTGCTTTTTCACCTGCATTACCCACTGAGGATATGAGGGCCGAACATGGAGAAAAAGCAATTACCATATTAGGTAATATTGATGGGAGGTGGTCCTGATGAATAAAAGATGGACTACTCCTCTTCTCATCTTGTTAGTTGCACTCACACCCTTCATTCGTGGTGATGGGCCGAAAACAAAAGGGAACACTCCATTTGCTGCGGCAAATGAGCTCTACAGGCAAGGCAACTACAAGGAGGCCGTTAAGGCTTACGAGAAGTTATTGCAGAGTGAGAAGAATACAGCTGTTGCGTACAATTTGGGCAATGCATATTTTAAAGTCTTTCAGCTCGAGCCCAATCGAGCAAGTGGATATCTTGGTAGAGCAATACTCTGTTATGAAAAAGTGCTCAGAGCCTCTCCTCGTGATGTGGATGCATTGGCCAATTTGAAATACGCAAGAAGTTTGACCATCGATAAGTTCGATAGCGGAAAAGATGAAAGCGGAGCTTATGGATTGCTTCTTCGTCTCTATTCCTTTCCCAATACATGGGAGTTGGAAATCGCCATGACTCTCTCTATTTGGTTCCTTGTCGTAGTGCTCGTACTGAAGCGTCATGCAAGAAGAGAAATTCTCTCAGAGCTGCTTTTCTGGGTTTTGTTCATCGTCCTTCCCTTAACACTTTTTGTCACTAGTTGGACAGGGATGAGAGCTTGGGAGGATGAACTGCTCAATGAGGGAGTAATACTCATAGATAAAGTAAATGCCAACGGAGCACCTCAAGAAGATGCCACACATGTATTCACACTCCATGAAGGAACCAAAGTGAACATTCGGCGTACATCAAAAGGTTGGATGCAGATTAGTTTGCCAAATGGTTTCTCTGGATGGGTACGAGAAGAAGCTCTTGGGCCTATCAACTGAGCTTTATTTATTGTCCAATCTCTCAAATCGATAGAGATAAACATTCATTCCTTCATCGGGGATGGATGGAGTCAAGTCAGCGATGACTCTCAATTTGCATATCTTGGGGAAGACTCGCAACCATTCTCGAGACTCATTAAATCTCTTCACAGGTGAAGTTGGTGCAGGAACATTGAGTACTAACAAACTAGGACGCCCTTTTAGCAAGTCATGGGTCAAAGAACCGTACATTGCGTAATAGCTGAGCGAGACAACGGGATTGGGCAACTCGAGTGCGAGAGTATCTGCAACTGTTCCAGCAATACATTCAGAAGGTGAACTCAGATGTTTCTTGATGTTTGTCATGGCCTCGAGCGTGCCAAACTCACTATTGGCTAGCCAGAAGCCTACAGTTGCCAGAGAAAATACCATAGTAAGACAGAAGGCAACTTTTCTCACTTTGGCACCTGTCACCTTCATCAGATGAGGTAAAAGAACTCGGGTGAGAAGTACAAAAATCAATAGCAGAAGAAATCCTGACCAATATTGAAACCAGCGTGTAGAAAAATAATGTGATGACGGCGGAATAGAGGTGAACTCTTGTCGTCGCCATTCAAAGGCGCTGTAAAAAGTGGCTGCTAAAAACAACAGCTCATAGAGTCCGCGACTCAAATTTAATCTTTTTGCATGAACTCGAGCTCCTGCAGTCAGCGCCAATATGATGGCTGGCAATACGATAATCAAATGATAACGAGCATAACGAACGACTAGAGAATAGGCGCACCAAGTCGTCAACAGCCAAACAACGCAAGCTAAATCAAGGGGAGACCAATACCTCCATCTCTTTTTAGGTGAAGAGACGAAGGAGGCTACAGCCCCTAGAGCCAAGAAAGAGAGAATAGGAGAAAAAACAGTATTCATTATGGAGAAATAGAATGACCAATATCCCCACACAAAGGAGCAAGCTTGCTTGAAGGAACCAGGCAACCTTTGGTTGATGTAATGGCTTCCCATTTGGTTGGCAGGACCTGCAAAAGTAGGCATAGTGATAGTTACCAGGAGATAAACGGCTAAAGCTCCGATAAAAGCTGCTACACAGTCCTTTTTCCAGCGTTGTGGTCTCTTTCGCAGTAAATAAACCAAAAACCCAGGTCCAAGGATTAGGGCGTTTGTTTTCGTCAAAACAGCGCAGCCAAATAGAATTCCTGCAAGGAAAACTGTGAATACTCTTTTTCCCTCATCACCAATCATAATTGCCGTTATTAGAGAGACTAGACAAAACACAGTAATCTCATTCGTGGCAATACGAGAGAAGAAGAAGACGAGGGGATGAAGTCCCAAGAGCAGAACAGTGGCCAAGGACCATCTCTGACCAATATGTCGTCGCAAAGCACATGCAATTGCCGCCATTGCCAATAGACACAACAACATAGAAAAAATACGCGCTTTCACCCAGCCTACGCCTGCACATTTGAAATAGGCAGCCAGGAGATAGGCGTGAACAGGTGATTGCAACATTGGATTGAATGAAGTGCCATCGTGCCAAGCACCCGTACGAGCGTACAATCGAGCATTTCTGCACCACCAACCTTCATCTGTCTGGTCAATTGGTGAAAAGACATAAGAGACCAAATAGGGCAGATCCGCTCGAATATGAACAATTCTGGCAGCGCCAAGGAGAGCCAATACAATGAGGAGATACAAAATGAAGCGGGACTTCATGATACCTCCTTCTAGCTACTATTGGTTCCAATACGATAACTCGAAATTTGGGAGATTTTGTCAGGCAGGATTGTCTGTATAGATACAGACTAGTTACACATCAGGATGGATAGAGACTGGGCCCATCTGGGCAACTTCTTTGCCTTGGGTCCGGTCTTCTACTTCCAAATCGAGAAACATGGCTAGAGCCTGACCATAACGTTTTGCCTCTACCTCTGAAAAAAATTCTGCCACTGGGACTTCTCCTTCTTTACCATCAAAGAGCATTAAGCGATAGATGATTGTGACCCAGCCTCTTCCACCTTTTCTAGAGCCTTTTACAAGGGATACTTTTTTGAAAACATCAAGGGGAAGCTCGCCATTGCTGCCAATCCCAAAAATCCCTTCGAAACGAAAGTACTTTCCTGCCTCTTTGTCTATTGTGGTTTTTTCCGTATACAACAAAAGTTTGAAAAAAAGTCCTGCGAAAAAGACGAGGCCAAACTTGAAAAACATGGTGTCTGCACCAGACATTGGTTTCTCTCTTGGCAAGTTGATGACAACTACCATAAAAATAAAGGCTATGATTGGTGTCAAATAAGCTGTTGTTTTTTCAGCAGGACCAATGAAGGTCATTCGTTCTTTTGTTACCTGAACGCTCATTGTCCCCCCGTGAGCAAAGTGGTGTTATAAATCCCAAAGGCGATTACTGCAGCACCAGAACTGATTAGACCTGCCAAGAAGGGGATGTGATCTATCCAAAGAGACCAACCAAACCAGGAAGTGGCGTGGTGGATAGAAACGTTGCCACCAGAAAAGGATATGCTCAAACCTCTTTCTGCCATTCCTTCGACTAGTGGGGCATTGACCTCTTCTGACATCCATTTGGCTCTGCGATTGGCTTTACCCAAGTCTCCTTCATGTTTGTCCGAAACCTGAATGACTTGGCCGTTTGTCAGCACTAGCACTGTCCAATAAACCCAATGGCGCGTCGTTGTACTGTGACCCAGGGTTCTACTGCCTAATCTCACTTGGTTCGTTCTTCTGCTTGCAGTTCTTTTAGCTCCATCAACGGCCACAGCATGGACTTCGTCATAACGGCAGACGGGGTATCTAGTCTCAAAACCAAAAATGGAACGAGAGTAGTCAATTTGTCGTTTCTGACCATTGATGAAATACGTGCAATCGACGGACCAACGAATCATGCCTGCAGCAAAACAAATCATTGCAGCATTGATGAAAAGTAAGAGGTCCCCTGTAAGCAAAACTGGAATACAAGCAATGCCAGAACCAATGGCAGCACCAAGGCAAAAAGACTCAAGGGGTGTATCCAAATCGACTCGACGATCATCGGGATCACCATCTGGGATCACTTCAATATTTTCGATGTCTTCCATCGTTCGTATGCCTCCCAATTTGTTTTCAGGCTAACTGCATACGAACTATAACACGGCTAGAGGAGGGCAATCCCTTTCTCTTGGCAGCTGCTGATGACTTGGTCTGGCCAGGCGGCA
Source organism: uncultured bacterium (assembly GCA_964643655.1). Taxonomy (GTDB): domain Bacteria; phylum Muiribacteriota; class UBA6191; order CAZXTJ01; family CAZXTJ01; genus CAZXTJ01. The sequence goes on along the minus strand of CAZXTJ010000063.1, from coordinate 12,781 downwards.
GCTTGTACTTGTCCAATATGTGATTTGCGAAGCATTAACATGGCAAGTCTAGATTGACCAATGCCACCGCCCACTGTTTGTGGGAGTTTTCCTTCGATGAGAAGTTTGTGCCAAGGCAATTCAATTCTATCTTCACAACCACGGATTTTGAGTTGTCGCAAAAGGGAGAGCGCATCTACTCGTATACCCATAGATGATATCTCGAATGCTCTTTCGAGTACTGGATACCAAACAAGGATGTCACCGTTGAGTCCTCTTGTCCTTTCCGAAGTGTGTGTTGTCCAATCGTCATAATCTGGCGCACGTCCATCATGTGCTTCCCCCTGTGCTAGCCCTCCTCCGATGCCGATGAGGAATACTGCACCAAGCTCTTTGCAAATGAGGTTCTCTCGTTCCTTGGGCGTGACTTCTGGCCAGCGCTCTTCCAGTTCCTCTGTGTGGACGAAGGAGATAGTTTCAGGTAGGAATGATTCTGTCCCCGTTCTCTCGCAAACTGCCCTTTCTGTTTTGATGATTGCCCTGTAGATTTTCTGCACAGTTGATTTGAGGAAGCCCAAGGTCCTCTCTTCTTCGTCCATTACACATTCCCAGTCCCACTGGTCCACATAGATTGAATGTATTCCTGAGCTGAGATCTGGTTCGTCAGGACGGAGCGCACGCATATCCGTAACTATTCCTTGGCCTTTTTCCACACCATAGCGGGCCAAGGCAAGTCTCTTCCATTTAGCCAAGGAGTGGACTATCTGGAATGACTGAGCGGAGATTGTCTTTGCTGGAAAAGAAACTGGTCTTTCTGTTCCATTGAGGTTGTCTTGCAGACCCGAGGTGCTAGAGACAAAAAGCGGTGCTGAGACCCTTGTCAGTTCGAGCTGTTGGCTGAGTAGTTTTTCAAAGGTTTCTTTTACGAAATGTATGTCGGCCTCAGTTTTGAGGCTGAATTCTGAATGAGTTTTCACTTTTTTAGTCCTTTCGTTGCGGTTCTATTAAAAACTACGGAAAATAGTAAGAAAATGACAACGTAAGGTTGTGTAGAGTGTTATATAATAAAATTTCGGAGGAAAAAGTGAAAAAACGTCAAAAATCAGCCCCCGAGCTGCCTGAAAATTGCCAAATCGACAGTCTAGATGAACAAATACTGGGAATACTGCGCGTTGATGCTTGGGTGCCTTTTACAGAGATTGCCCGCAGAGTTGGCGTCTCCAGCGGAACCATTCATGGCCGAGTGGACAAGCTGCGCCAAAAAGGTGTTCTGAAGTCAGTTCGGGCGATGCTCGATTACAGGCGTCTCGGTTTCGACGTTTGTGCCTTTATTGGCATCAATCTACACAATGCCCGTGATTACAACCTTGTTGTCGAAAAGTTAGAAAAGATGACTGAGATAGTTGAAGCCCACTACACAACTGGTAAATACAGTATATTTGCCAAGGTGATTACGAAAGACACAAAGGGACTTCATCATTTTTTGACTGAGAAGTTGCAGCGTGTGAAAGAGATACAGTCCACTGAGACTTTCGTTTCCCTCGATGCGCCCATTAGCCGTGAGACAATGTAAAGATTAGATTTCTAGTAGTCAGTGTCTTCTATTATCCTTCTGTAGGAAAGTTTATCTAGAGGATAGATTGCATTGACTGACTTTACATCTCCATCAGAGATTTCAGCCGATCGGCCAACATTCGCTCTCTCGTGATCAGACAAATAGTCTTTTACGTCGAAAGTTGGTCCATTGCCATTGGTGAAGATGGATTCTGCGTAGTGCATTATTGAGGCAAAATCGTAATCTCCAACATCTTTGGCTTCATCACGTTTTTTGAAATTGTGCCAGCTGTCTTCGTCAATGGCATGTTTGTGCAAGGTGATATGCCTACTCCGGTCATGTCGTGCATGTTCGTGAAACAAACCGATGGCGTGGCCAATCTCATGTTTTATTGTTCGAGGATTAAAGGAACCCAGTTTGATGGGCTGAGAACGAGGATACTCATTTGATACTGCAACTTTGCGGAGACCAACATAAGAGCTCGAACTTCTCTTGTCTGAAGGGATGAAGCGTATTTTCCAAACTTCGTCCAGACTTCCGAGCTGTCTCTCAATCAGTTTCTTGTTGAGCTCAAAGTCAATGATGTTGACATTCGTTTTTGCATTCCAGTCCCTGATGGCCTCTAAGATGAAACGTTTTTTGCTTTTAAGTCGTTCATCAATTGTGTAGGGAATGATACCCTTTGGCCAAGCATACTCTGAGCCACCCAAAAGTTTGAGCACATTGCCAGCAACCTTGACGTGACCTGCCCGGCTCTGAGCCACAGGATCATCAGTGACATCTTTGAGGTTGCTAACATCACCCAAAATGATGTCTTCTTCGTGAATGGCTTTACCATCGACAACTACTCCAGACACTAACTCCAAACATTCTGGATATCGCTTGGGATAGAGAAAAAAGCTCTTTTTCAATTTCCTGGTGTACTGAGGCCTCGCATTTAGATCCTTCTCAAGATCAAGTGCGTGAATGTCACCAAAATTTATAGTTTTTTCAATTGAGCTCTGATTGGTGATAGGCACAGGTTTCGCATATAGAGGTGAAGAGATGAGAAGCATTGTCGTTATGAGCACTAAGTATTTCATATTGGTCTCCTTTTGCACTTAGAAATGCAAAGGATGTGCCAGCGGCTGAAAGTGCTTTGAATGAAGCGAAAGATCTTGGGTAGTGTCACATGTGTGATACAGGTGACACTATTTTGGCTCAGTTATGACTGAAGCGACCAGGATTGGACTTTAATACTAGTTCGAGAGGCAGGATGGAGATTCTTTGACCACGAAGGCCAATATAGAAAATTCCCTTTTCGCTAACATGAAGTTCTTCGATGACTTCTCGAGCATAAAAGACAGAGCCAAAGTTTTGTTTCAGCAAATCAACTACAAAAAGGACAATTGGTGTCGTACCAACGAGATATCGGTTATTGATGAGTTTGTAGTTGGTTACACTTGGTACCTGGAAGGTCGATGAGCGAGTCGTAAGAATTGGCGGTTGGAGAAGTCTGGCGTCTTGACCTTTTTGCCAAGAAATCAAACTGAGTTTTCTGTAATTGAATACTCTGTCGATTGAGGATAGTCCACTTTGGGCTTTCGATATGTAAATGGTGTAATTAATGCCATTGAGCTCAATGGATGGTGCTGCCAGATAGCCCTCTTTGCGAACTCCCTGAATCCCTTTTATAGAGAATAACTGTTCGAGTTGTTGAGAATTGGGATGTAAATAGTGGATGGCCATTCTGCCTGCGAAGGTAATTGTGTTCATCTCTTTTGAATGACCAACTGGGTGGTTGCCAATCCAAGTATCAATAGAACCATGATGTTCTGGGGATGAGAGTTTGTCCTTCTCGACACACATGACTGAATATAAGTGACCACGAGCCCATAACTGTCCTCGAGTTTTGGCTTTTGCTATGAGGGAATAACACTTTCCTTTGTGCAGGTGGGGAGGGGATATGAACCCCCATCCATTGTCAAAAGCACTGTTACGACCAAAGTCGATGGATATGACAGGATTTTTGGAGCTTTTCGGGATACTTTCTACTTTTTGTCCCTGCAAAATGTGGACGACCTTGCCTTGACGCGGATCCAACAAAATCCAACGGGGACGCTCTTGGCCAACACCTTGGAGGAGAAGGTACTCGTTCATTATCACAGGTTTGTGAACAATGGATGTTTTTTGACCAAGACAAATTTTGTGATGAGCAAAGAGGGAGCTCCCGGGTTTTACTAGAAGAAGCTGAAGTAGGTCCTCAACCAAGTGTGAACCAAAGTAGATTACCTCTTCTCTTGAATAGGGAAGCATCCATCTCGTTTTTCGCGTCGTTACCTGTTCTTTAGTGAGACTATGCTCCCATTTGGTTTTTAACAAATTGTTGCTGTTCTTGGGATTTGGCAAAGATGTTTCTGCTAAGTGAAGTGACCAATATTGGTCTCCCAACAAGATGTTTTCACCCACCCAACAACCAACATGTCGAAGGTCCCTTTTCTTTCGAAGGTTGGGTACAAAATCTTTGGCTGCGTAGGTGTAACCCTTGGCAACAGAGCTTCGGCCACAGCGAATTTCCCACTCATATCTTCCCTGTTTGTCAGCCATGACTCCGTCAAGAAGGATTCGTCCACTTCCTTTGGGAATGTCTCCTTTTCGTTTGTTCTTGCCTGCCAAGATAGATAATTTTGTGAACCGAAGATTGCTTTCAGCGAAGAGATAAAAGCTCGAGTTGATTACGAAAACACTAGGTTTTTTGAGAGCTAGTTCTCTTGTTTCAAAGGTGGCTAATTCGCAGTCTTTCAGAAACAGTGTGTATTTGGTGCTTGGGTGCAGACCGTGACAAGTCATTTGTTTTCCAGCAGAAGACATGGGTTTGCCACTAAATACTTTTTCCCTCGATTCAAATGAAACTACTCTGAATACACTCGTTTCATTTGCCTCAAAGGTTATCCAATCAGGGCCTATCTCGATTAATTTGAACGTTGGTTTTGGTGAAACTGAGCTGAGACAGAAGTACAAGCAGATGGCAGTAAAAAGGAAAAGGATGCTGTATTTTCGAGAAGTTCGAGCACTCGAATGCCCCTCGACTAGGCTCTTGGTCGGTTGCGTTACAATTAAAGTATCTAAGGGCCGAAAGTCGCTAGTCACGTTTGCTTTCAACCACTCTTCGCATTGCTTGGCAAGTTTCGAAGCGCTAGCAGTTCTTTTAGTCACATCGAATTCGAGAGCTGCCAATACTATACTATCCAAGTCTTTATCTGTTTTAGCTACTTCCGATGGCAATTTTATGTCGATGCTTTTACCACTGAGTAGTTTGTTGAAAGCTTCTCCATCGATGAGTTTGGTATTGGTCAAGAGTTCATAAAAAACTACGCCTAATTGGTAGATGTCCGATTTTTCAGAATACTCTCCTCCCAAAATGACTTCTGGAGCGAGATATCCGATGGTACCCACGAGACAATCGGTGTCCGTCAATCTCGTCTCGTCTAGCTTTTCTGAGACTATAGTCAGGCCAAAGTCGATGAAAGCAGGCTGCCCGTCCTCTTTCACGACAATATTTGCTGGCTTGATGTCTCGGTGCAAAAGGCCAGCTTGGTGAATAGCTGACAAACCATCAGCAAGAGTCCAAATGAGACGGACCGTTTCGTAGGAGGTCAGCGGGCAAGTCTCTTTTAGCTCGTTCAGAGGCATTCCCGACAAAAACTCCATAACCAAATAGGAAAATTTGTCACTTTGATGAAAATCATAGGCTCTCACCACATTTTGGTGTCTTATGCTGCAAAGCGATTTTGCTTCCCGTAGAAGGCGAATGTGATAGGCAGCAGCTTTAGCACCACGCCTTTGCACGGTCTTAATGGCCACCTCGCGCTTGAGAAGGTCGTCAAAGGCGCGAAAGACAACTCCCATTCCGCCTTCAGAGAGATATTTGACCTTGCTGAAACGTCTGGGCAGAGCCCTAATCACTCCACTTGTAGTCTTTGCATCCATCAAAGACCAATCTACTTGACTGTGAGACGTAGTACAATCTTAGGTGATGAAAGATACAGCAAGATTAGTCCCCGTAAAAAAAGGGCGTTCACCACTCAAACTATTCCTTTTGATGGGTATCGTTGCCCTCGTCACTGCCATAGCTTTGAAGAAAGCAAGATTGAGCAGACCAAAGGGATTTGTCGTAAGGGCCCATGCAGTTGAAGCAGGTGCTGGTTCCTTTACTGTCACCTGGCGTTCGAAGCGGCCTTATAAATCAGCATTAATGCTCCTCACCCCTGAAAGAAGAGTCATAAAGGGGGAAGACAGAAAAGCTACCAAAAAACATAAAGTAGTCGTAGGCGAGTTGGCTCCCAATGAGCTTTATTCCTATGCCATCCTCTATCCGAACAAAAAGACATCCTTGTCTCAAACCGTTCGCACTCTGCCCTTGCAGTTGCGCTTGATTAAGTGCGACAAACATCCCAAAAAAGGGCACACTCTCTATTTTGAGACAAAACCACAGAGTCAGAGCAGAATGGCTCACGGCTTGGTTGGTGGACAGCAAGAGCCCTTGACCATAGCTCCTTGTGCCGATGGCATATATGCCCTCACCATTCCCAATAAAGAATATGACAGATTGACTCTTGAGCTATCTCTTGCTGGTTCTTCTCCATCAACATTTTCTATCAAATCATTGCTCAGTGGTGAAGTCATTCGCTTGACGAAAGAGCTGAAGTCCTTCAATCGAAAAGAAGTGATGGCGCCAACGGAACGTGAAATGACCAAAGCAATAGAGGAAACTTTCAAAGACGTTACTGGCACAGCCAATGTGCTCAATGCCAGTGAAGAGGAGCAGCAAGCAGAACGGGCAAAACACGATGTAAAACTGAGAGGAATTCGCAATAGATTAGAAGAGCATTTGGCAAAGCTTCCTTATTGGCCTGCCTACCTACGCACTTGTGCCCTCTCGCCTATCTTGCTCGATAGCGGGTTTTTGTCACTCAATGAACAGTTGCTCGTCCATGAGAGAGTGAGGCCTTTCCAAGACGTGGATCTGTATATGGCCGTCCGACATATTCGACTCAATATTCCTCGACCCCATTGGGGCTTGTTCAAGCTCGAGAGAACTCCACCGAAACAACGAGGATTGGACATACAGATATATAAAAACTTCAAGAAACCACTGTTGTTGGGTAATAAGGTGCCTTTTTCTGAGACTGTACTTTCAATGAAGGAATTCTCCAAAGTACTGAAAAAATGCCCCAAAGGGCCTGCATTGGTTTGTCTGACTGTGCGCTCATTTCTTCGTCAATCTCTACGAGTAACAGTCAATGGTAGGGTTGATTTCACTCTCTGCGATCGACCTGTTTATGCCAGAAAACGGGAGATGTTTACCTTTTTCCAATATTTGCCTCAGGGCGTCATCAAAGAGGGAGAAAACAAGATTAGAATTCGCTGTGATGTCTCTGTTGGTCGCGTGGCCACTCGTGGAATTGCCATATTACGTTTAGCTCTTCATTTTCCTCAGGCGAGGGCTAATTGACGGGCCTTGTCCCTAACCGTTATCATACAGGCGCTAAAAGGACCTGTTTCATTGGCTTTTCGTAGCCCTTGTCTTATTCCTTATAGAAGGCAACAATATAATGCTCGAACGCATCGGTAACTATGAAGTCAAAGACAGAATCGGACGCGGCGGAACTGCCGACGTCTTTCTTGGCTTTCAAGCTAGTCTCAACCGTACAGTTGCCATTAAGGTCCTTGCTCCAGAATTCGTGGCAGACGATCGTGTGCTAGAGCGTTTTCGCCGGGAAAAGGATGCCATCGCAGCTTTGGTTCATCCGAACATCATCACCATTTATGAATACATTGAAGAGCAAGGACTCTATTGCTATGTGATGGAACACTTGGGCGCACGAACCTTGGCAGACATTCTCAAAGAGGAAACGACTGTCGAACAGGGACGGGCTTTGGACATAATGATACAGCTCATGGCTGCCTTAGAGTATGCCCATGGCCGTGGCATTATTCATCGAGATATCAAACCAGGAAACATATTTGTTGATGAAGAAGACAGACTGAAATTGACTGATTTTGGTCTCGCCAAGGACATTCACAAGTCTTCTGACCTCACACAGACTCGCCAACCAATAGGAACTCCTTATTATATGGCTCCAGAGCAGGTGAGAGGTGAAGCGACGGATGTGACAACTGACATTTATCAATGCGGTGTCGTTCTTTATCATATCCTTACGGGGCATGTTCCTTTTCCAGGGCGTACACCCTATGAAGTAACAAATAAAGTTCTCAAGGACAAAATCGCTTTTGATGATTCGGAAAGAGCGGTCATCGATCCCTCTCTAAGAGCTATCATTCTTACGGCTGCCAGCAAGAGCAAAGAGGACAGGTACCCTACTGCTGAGGCTTTCCGCAAAGATTTGGAACGAGTGAAAAAAGGCGATGTCATCATTGGTGTTGATAATCCAGAGATAGCCGAATATTACAAACGAGGTATCAAACACGGGATGATCGTTTGTAAAAAGCTAGAAATCGAAGTTCAGCTCGTCAAGAGCATGACTTTCATTGGGCGCGGTCCTGGTGTAGATGTAACTATTCCAGACAGTAGCTTGCAGCCCAAACAAGCGATGATCAAGTTTACTAATGGACGTTATACCCTTGTGGGCTCAAACAAAGACGTGGGGATAACAGTCAATGGTGAACCCATTTTCGGAAAACCAGACCGTGTGTTGGAAGATGGCGACCGCATAAAGATTGTTGGCAACGATTTCGTCTTCATTGACCCACGTTGAGCATAACTAGATTTCATCTCTAAGGCTCTCCTGACCGATAATCCCTGTAGAAAATAAAAAAATCGGGAGGTCGGGTGCCCAAAAACTCTTTATTCTTCAGCTTTCTCTTCTGCTTTCTGCTGTCAGCTAATTGTCTCTTCTCTTCTCCGGCTGCAGACTTTGTCTTGCTCGTTGTGATGGATGGTTTGCGTGGTGACGCTTTTTCTCGTCCCGACACTCCAAATCTCAAGCTATTGCGCGATACTGGAATGTGGACAACAAAGGCAAAAAGCATAGAAGTAACTCTGACGCTACCTGCTCACGCCACCATTCTTACTGGCCAGGGACTAGACAAAACGGGCGTACGTTGGAATTACCATGCTGTTGGGCGTGGTCGAAAATGTCTTTGTCCCAATATTTTCACTCTTCTTCACCAACAGAGTTTCCGCAGCGCAGCATTCCATAACAAAAAGAAATTGCAGTTGTTGATGGATCCCGACGGTATGGAAAAAATGGAGTATTGCGGTTGGAATCCCAAAAAGGCAACAAAAGCTGCTGTGAGCTATCTGCGCGAAGGCCATCCTCATTTTCTATTCGTCCACTTGGCTGAGCCCGACTCCAGTGGTCACAGAGATGGATGGATGAGTGAGGGATATTACGCTGGCTTGAGACGAGCAGACGCTTGTTTGGGTAAACTCTTGCTCGCATTGTACGAAGCTAGAGCAACGGCCAGGACCCTCATCATCGTTGCTAGCGATCACGGTGGTTTAGGGAAAAAACATGGCAAGAATACAGTAGAGGAAAGAACAGTTCCTCTTTTACTAGCTGGCAATATGGTCAAGGCTGGAAAGTTGGAAGATGGTGTGGGTATAGAGAACATAGTACCTACCATTCTATATGCTCTTGGCGCAGAGATACCCCAAGATATGGATGGACGTCCCTTAACCCAGGCTTTTGAAAACAGCTATTCAAGGGCCGATTGAAGAAAAGTCTAACAAAATCGGAGGAAATCCTCAGGTTTTTGACCTAATCGTTCGATGAAGAATGTGTAACCAAATGCACATTACGCTTCATCAGGACCTTTAGGGAAGGACCACCTTCGATGGCCCAGAACGCAGCGCTCAAAGTAACTGCTCCGCGCAAAGCACGTAAGACATGTAACGACCTTGATCTCAAAGAATGGAAACAATACGACGATGTGCTCACCGACAGTCTCTGGCTGTTCCCTGAGCGAGATCGTAGTGGAACACATGCTGGTGATTATCATGGCAACTTTGTTCCACAGATTCCCTACCAAGTAATGACCCGTTTCACCAAACGTGGAGATGTCGTTCTCGACACTTTCTTGGGTAGCGGTACAACCCTCATAGAAGCGAAAAAGCTCGGTAGACACGGTTTTGGTATTGAATTGCAGGACAATGTAGCTGCAATGGCTCGTGAACGCATCAATGAAACTGAAAGTGTTTACCAAGAGGCAAAATCACGTATTTTCATCGAGGACTCGACCTCAAATCGTGCTCAGATGAAAGTGCGCAACGCCCTCCATTCAATGGGTCGTGAAAAATTGCAGATGGTCATAGCCCATCCGCCTTACCATGACATCATTCAGTTCAGCGATGATCCCAATGATCTCTCAAACGCCAAAAACACTGAAGATTTCTGCAAAACCTTCGGTAAAATCTTTGATAACTTCGTGCCTCTTCTCGAGAGTAAACGATATTTTGTTCTCGTCATCGGCGATAAATACACCGGTGGCGAATGGATCCCACTCGGTTTTTATCTGATGAAAGAAGCCATGGATCGTGGCCTCACTCTAAAGAGTCTCATCGTTAAAAACATGGCAGGTAACCGAGCAAAACGAAATCTCGAGAACTTGTGGCGCTATCGCGCTCTCTACGGTGGTTTCTACATCTTCAAACACGAATATGTAATGATTTTCCGCAAGAAATAAAACCACAGACAGAGTCAAATGAGGCCGGGCCGCTTAGGCGGTCCGGTTTTAGATTCTGGGATTTTTCATTCTATCTTGAGCTTTTTTAGCCAAAGTTGAGTCTGGCGCTAGCTCAATGACTCTATTCCACTCTTCTTTTGCTGCGTCAGGATATCCACCCTTGAAATAGCAGTTGGCAAGATAATAGTGAGAAATAGGATCTGTGTCCTCGACTTCGAGTAGCTCGAGATATGTGTTGATCGCGTCGTCTAGTAAATCGTTGGTATAGAGAGCAAATGCGAGCCACTCTTTGAGCTGCCTATTTTCTGGATCACTTTTTAATAGCTCGCGAATTTCGTCGACGCCAGCACCTGTACCTTTGCGGTAGTGAGTAAGGCGTCCTGGTTCTTCGATTTCATCATCGATGGCTGGTGCGCCAGTCGGTGGCAAACCTTTTAGGACAGGCATTGGACCAGATGTCGTCTTTACTCGCTCGATGGGAGCATCGACGACGACCTGTGAACCTTCCAACTTGCCGAAAATCAGAGAGAACTCTTTGAACCACTTGTCCAAGGCCAACTCTAAGTATCGATAGGCGACTTTTGATCCTGATGGTTCGAGATGAAAGGAGATTGGGAATTCGTCACGACATTCTGTGCAACGATGAACTGCCCCTTCTGATGGGGGATTGAGCAAGAAAAAGAAATTCCGTGAGCCGCAAGATGGGCAGCGCACCTCAACGACGAGTTTGGCATGTACCTTATTAAATGAAGGAGACCCAGTATTACTCACGATTTCTCTCCAGCGCGTACGTCTTTTAATGACAAAGGTGACCCCATACTCTTGAGCAGATTGAGGCGTGCCGTCAAGTGATTCACAAGAGATGTCAAATATTCTGCCCGTTTCAAGGTCATATCCTCTTCTGCTTCGAGTACGTGAACCATTGTTCTGAGCTGATTTGCATAAGCTTTTCGCGTAAACTTGAACTTTTCCTCGGCCAATTCCCGTTGCTGTTTAGCAAGTTTTACGACTGCTTCGGCGTCTGCCAGCTCTTGTAAATAGTTCTTCACTTCTAATTTTACATCAGCTTCTTGTTTTTCGAGCTCGAGGCGAGCCATGGAAAGTTGTTTCTCAAAAGAGCTTCGAACTATGGCTTCGTCTCTCAGACCAAATCTCGTCGTATATTTGAGACCAACCATGTAACTCTGATTGTCCAATTCATTACCTGTTGAACGAGTAATACCCTCTCCTGAACGTTGAAGTGTCGTAGTCAATGATATGTCAGGTTTGTCTTCATTCTTGTAATAACTGAGATCCAGTTCTCGAAGGCGTATTTCGAGACGTTGCCTTGCCACGTCACGGCGATGAAGAAAGGCCTTTTTAATGCTCTCATCTTCTTGGGGAAGGCCTGTTCTGTGTTCTAGTGGGAAGTTGACGTGCAAGTCCCTGCCTCCGTCTATCCCCAAGCGCCTGCCCAACTTGTTGTAGGCCCTATCTAGTTCTCCTTTGGCTTTTGTCAAATTGGTATCAGCCTCTGCCAGCTGCAGCCGAGACTCCAAAACGTCCAATTTGCTTGCCAACCCAGCTTTTCGTTTGGCTTCAGAAGTGGCTAGTAAGAGCTTGTTCGTTGCCAGGGACATCTCTCTAATCCGGATTGTCTCTTGTTTTCTGAGGCAGTCGAGAATCTCGGCCAACATGTCATATCGCAGAAGGATGATGTCGTCTTCTGTAGCGAGTCTTTGCTGTTCCAGTTTGATATGTTGGCGATTATATTCGTAGAGGGAAGTGATAGAGCCTGCCTTGCGGAAGAGGGGCTGCTGCCAAGTCAAACTGAGGGCAGAGCTGAATGTTTCGGGATTACCGAAGGCTGAGTTGGTTTCAGCTTTGTTCTGGTCATACTTGATGCCAACATTTCCACCTAGTTTGAGTGGTTGTTCGAGTTTGAATGAGACGGATTCGTTGTCTTGGCGAGTACCATAAATGGCTGAATCAACGGTAGCGCCGCCAAACTCGAAACTCGACGTGTTGTAATCTGCTGAAAATCCAGTATTAAAGTCGTTCTTGTGTTTTCTCAAACCATACTCTTCAAGGGATAAACGCAATTTACTCATCTTTGCTTCAGCATTGTTGGCATCGAGTAGTCGATAACAGTCAGCAAGGCTCATTGTCGTGACTCTAGAGGCTTGGGCAGCTTCTCTTGCCGAAGCAGAGGAAACAAGGGCGAGGAAACACAGTACACCAAAGAAAATCTGGAATTTCACCTGAGTCCTCTCCTGCTGTCAGTAAAAAAGGAGAGCAATCTAACAGAGGAGGACCCATATTGGCAAATAGCACCAAGTATGGCGTTTAGCCATGCGGCTCATGCTGCGAGCTGTTTTAGGATTGCCTTGAAGCTATCGTAAAGATCAGCCAATTCATCTTTCAGCTCTCGCAGGCGAGCTCGGCAGTCGGTTGGGTTTCCTTGCCGAGCAGTGATTTCTAGTCTGGCAGCAGCTTCCCTGGCTCTTGGTGCCCGTATGTTACTCGCAGAGCCTTTGAGTGTATGAGCTTCTTTCCGAACGATATCAAGATCACCTTGCT
>CAZXTJ010000062.1:0-19909 GCA_964643655.1 uncultured bacterium | reverse complement strand
TTGGCATACAGGCTGGAGTCATTATGAGAAAAATACCCAAAAGCGTCAATCCCCCAAGTGAAGTTTTTTTGAGATATTTGTCGAAAAGCACTAATGGGGCGGTAATAGCCGACGAAGACCTCCAAAAGACAAAAAACCCCGACCCAAAGGTCGAGGTTTTTCTGCTAGCTCACCTTCACATTAACGAAGGAGACTTTTTAAACGAACGCGGGCATCCATATGTTTGCCGCGCTGTATGAGTACCATGACACGTTCGATTTTGCGCAATGTCACTTTGTCACCAGAAACACGGAGGGTTTTGCGCAGCGCCCAGAACACTTTGTTAGCGCCATATTCGTCACCTTGGCGCAGCAGACGATAAGCCGACAATAGCTGTTTTTTGGTTTCGACTTTTTTCTCACCAGCCCAGGCTGGAGCAACAGCTACAAAAGCTACAAAAAGAGCAACTACGACTATTATGGAAGTGCGGTTCATTCGTACACCAATCCTTCTCTATGGCATACAGGCTGGGGAAAGTATGAGAATTTCACCTAAAAACGTCAATCCCCATACTCTCAGCGCTTTTGCAGCTTGAGGAAAAACACATATTCATTGACCACTTTCTTGACGAGCTCAAAGCCGCAACGAGAGGCCATCTCAGCCACTGAGCCTGCGTCTTGCTGCTTGTTTTTCAAGCTAACGCCATAACCCGTACACACTTCATCACCATTGGGGTATAAAACCGACAAATGTATGATGAAAGCTTCCTTTTTCCCAGCCAGAGCAGCTGCGTCTATCTTCGTGTCCCATATATATAAGATACCTTCATCACGCAAAACACGATAAACTTCCCGTAGCACCTTCTCTTTCACCTCATTGGGCATATACATAAGGGAAAAGAAAGCCGTCGCTTTGTGAAACTGCCCATCAGCAAAAGAAAGCTGCTCTCCATCCATGTGCAACTTAAAAGCGGTATTATTAGCGTCCTTGAACTCACCAATTCGGTTATCAATTGAAACGACCTGCTCACCCTTCAATCGCCCAATAATGCCCGAACCACCGCCACCAATATCCAAAATCAAACCTTCAGCTGGAAAATCGAGCAATGTGACTCGCTGCACTTCCGTTTCGAATGGACCCACGTCCAAGACCTCCAAAGAAAGAAGAGAAGAGAAGAGAAGAGCGCTTGCTCCTACGGAGCTGCACGCTCTGTACACCACACCTGAAACTTTTTCCCCACACGCTTATGGTAATAAAGGTAGCGCCCATCTGAAGACAATGAAGGCGCTTCCACAAAGAGCTTGTCAGCCGACAATCCACCAGCCACCAACTCTGCACCAACAGAACCACTGCCAACGGCATCTTGATGAATGGCCCCCACGAGCTGCACATTGGAAAAAGGCTCCGCCACACTTTTCCTGGAAGCCCGACAAATCAAAAGCTGCGTCTTACCCCGCTTCTTACCAAACCACCCCGGAATATATGTGCGCGAAAAAAAGAGCTCCAACTTGTCCACAGAAATGCAGGGAGCATACTCCAAACAGCTCGTATTCACTTCAGCCATAATGGGGTCATCATCACCCACACGCTCATATCTCCCCTTTGCCACGCGCAAAGCCCGCCGGATGTTCGCCTTCCGCGGAGGCGGTCGATACATCTGAAAATATGAGTCCGAGATGTAAATCTCCGAACCATCGGCTGTCACTTCACAATCCATATTGAGCCAGCCAAACTCATCCCTATCAACAGTGCCCGACACCTTCTGAGCCCCAGCCACAGAACCATCAGCAAAAGGCCCCCAATACAAAGAGCCATAGTGCCCCTTTTTCGGTTTATAAGAAATCATAGACGTATAAAACAAAGTACCATCAGTCGTCATAGAAGCCACGCCATCGAGCTTCTCCGTATTGACGCCAGCCACTTCACCACCGAAGACAAAAGAGTACGGGCCACCCGCCCGTCGGGCAAAATACAAATTCGTATTCACTGACGAATGATTGAGATTGTTCCAAAACAAATAACGACCATCACGGGAAATAAAAGGCTCCATGGCGTCATCATCATAACCCTTTATCGTCACAGCTCTCGGCGGCCCAAAAGCTTCATACACGGACGTGGGCAACTCATCCAAACGCCCCGAGCCCTTCCAGGGCTGGCGCAACAACACATAAACCATTACCAACACAAAAAGCAGTCCACCAATAAACTTGCCTAGACGACGCACCCATTACCCCTTTACCATATGTTCATGCACATACTGATGATACCATCGTGGTACCCCACGCCCAATAACCCTCTCCACGGCTCCTTCTTCCGCGACCAAACACTGGCCCTCGCCCGCAGAGGCCTGCAAATGGGCGTCATCTTCCCCCACTACCAAGCACCCCGCCTCCTCCTCAACCCCCTCTCCTGGCCCAAAATCGGCCTCCGCCACGAACTAGACGAAGGCGCGCACACCTACCGCGCCACCGTTTTTCGCTGGTCCAACGCCCTCCCCTCACTACACGAAAACTGGCTCCAAAAAGGAGAAGAACTCTTCGCTCACTACGTCAAAAAACACGGTGCCCCCGACCTCATTCACGTAAACGCCTGCCACCGCGCCGGCATTTTGGCCCATCGCATCCACGAAAAACACAAAATCCCCTACATCATCATCGAACACCAAGCCCACTACATCCGCTCGCCCCGACCCGATTGGGTGCGCAAAGAAATCTGTGAAGCTTTCGCAGCTGCCTCTGCCCGCGTGGCTGTCAGTGAGGGTTACGGAGCAAAATTGGAGGAACTTTTGGGAGAGTGTTTCACCCCCTGGAGCTATATTCCCAATTCATTGGGGGAGGAGTTTTCTGCTCGCTCGCTTCCCGCCACAAGGGCGGAACCCGCTCGCTCGCCACGCCTACTTACCATTGGTAATCTCATCGAACACAAAGGCCAAGATTTCCTCCTGCGCTCTTTTCTTCGCGCCAAAGGCAAAGAAAAGGATTGGACACTGACTCTCGTTGGCGACGGCCCACTTAGACCAAAACTCGAAGAGTTCGTCAATGAACATGGCCTTCAAGACCACATCTTCCTTCGTGGCAATCTTCCCCGTGACGAAGTCATCAAAGCGCTAGACCAGTGCGATTTTTACGTCCACCCATCATACTTCGAAACTTTTGGTGTCGTACTCGCCGAAGCGCTTTCACGAGGGAAACCCGTCGTCTCTACTTCTTGCTGCGGACCTGAGTCTATCGTCACAAAAGAGGATGGACTACTGGTACCTGTGGACGACGAAAAGGCAATGTGCCAAGCCCTAGAAAAAATGGCGAACTCTTTCACTTCATACAATGGGGAGGATTTGCGCCAACGAGCTCTAGCGAGATTTGGTCCTGACGTTGTGACTAATCAAATCATTACTCTGTTCAAAGAGGTAACCAATGTATAGCTTCGCTGAAAAGGCAATCAATGAGGCATTAGCAAGTCGATTTGCTCACGGAGCTCCCTTTTCGGACAAAGAGTGTAAAGACACAAAATCTCTAGTTCTCAGTGGTGTAAAAGAGCTATCTGAACTCGAGCCTTTCGAAAATCTCGAAAGCTTGGATATTCGTTGTAGTGATTTGACGAGACTAGGCGAAAACCTGGCGGAGTTAAAAAAGTTGGTCTCCCTAAGTGTAAACGCTTGTCCACTCTCTTCATTGGACGAGTTGCAAAGTTTGACCAACTTGGAAGAGCTCAATCTAGTCTTCACCAATGTTCAGAGTATATCTGTCCTCAAATCCTTTCCCAAACTGCGGCGAGGTCTCATCATTGGAAATCCACTCAATCCTTTTGACTATGATGAAACTATTCCGAGCTTGCTCGAGTTGAATACAAATACTAATGACATATCACCTCTGCTCTTGATTTCGAGTAAGGAAGATTCAGACTTTACTCGTCGACTTCAGTTCGAATGCAATTTGCCACTCTGTTATGGCACGCTGAACGGCTTTGACCATTTCATCGTCCGACCTGGTTTGGCCAAGTTTACGAATAGGAATTGTGATTTCATCTCTCAATACAGCGTTAGAAAACTTCTGGCCTGGTACAAAAGAAAAAAGGGGAAGCTAGACGTAGCAACTTTTTTTGAACGTATTGCAGATAGTTCCAATGCAGAGTCATTGTCATTTGAAACAAATCTTCGGCTAGGCAATTCCACGACTGCTCTGAAATGGATAGATCTTTCCCCCATCGATGACAAGTGCAAAGATAGATATCGCCTCTTCATCAAGGGTTTTCCCAACTTTCCTTTTTACCAAACTGCCAAAGAAAACCTGCAAGCCTGTGCTAGAGCCCTCGACCTCACACTGCCTCAATGGTTCATAGAAGCTCAAAGGAGCTTGACCTTTTTGTTACCCTTTCAAGAGTTGTGGTTTCAATTTGATGACTCTACGCAAAAAGAGTTCGATTTATGTGATTGGTACAAGCTAGATTGGCTCGAAGACGGTTGTTCACAACTCTTTGAAGAAGCAAATGCCAAGAGAAGACCCTTTGTCATAGCCAGTTCTGAGTATGGTGGCTCTCATTTGGCAATCAACTATTTGGATACCAATGGTTTCCACATTTGTGAATATGACCTAGACAAGTTGGGTGACGAGAATTATTACACCTCTTTTGATGATGCTTTGACAAGAGTATTCCCATCATATGGTCATATGTTGTCACACATAGAAAAAATCAAAGTTCACTTGGGAAAGAAAGAATTCATCATTTTTCGAAGTGACTTGTCATCTCCTGAGCAAAGTGCCAACAAATCCAAAGCATCTTCAAGCTCTTCTTGACTGTAGAAAAATTCACTCGTTCCGTGTTTTTTCTTGAAATTTTCGTCGAGCAAGTTTGGGTCAGGACCACGCAAAACCTGGCGCAAGACGCTCAGGACAAAATCAGGCAGCAGACCTTTGACCACACTTCTCAATGATTTCGGTGGCACTTTTTTGTCTTCACCTTTTGCTCTTATACGTGCATTTGCCCGCTCGTTTTTCAGACGGTTCGCTTCTATTGAATAAAGTGGTTCTTGGGCTTTGAGACCAAAAATTTCTATGTGAGGAAAATATTCATGCAATGCACTCTTCAACTCTTCATGGCGATATTCACGAACGTGAAAAGGATTCCACGGTTTCATGCCTTCATCGAGCCGAAGATGTGCATTGGGTGTCGTGAAAAAGACTATTCCCTCATTCTCCAAAACGCGCATTAACTCTTTCATATAAATTGAGTGGTCAACGATGTGTTCGATGACTTGGCAGCTGACCACTACATCAAAAGAGTTGTCCTCAAAGGGCAAGCTCTTGCCATCAATGGCGCGAAAGTCGATGGCCAACTTTCCATAGTTTTCTTTCGCTTTTTTTATGGCCTTTTCCGACACGTCGACAGCTGTCGTCGACTTTGCCTGACGGAACAAAATCTCTGAGCCATAACCTGTGTTACAACCCAAATCGAGAACAGCTTTGCCCTTGGACAAAGCAGCAGCTTGCTCGTAAGCAAAGGTGTGCATCAAATGAAGCACATACTGCTGCTTCGTCCGAAAGACTTTTGGTTCGATGAGGTCGTGGCTCTCTTTCTGGAGCCCCACCATCTCTTCATGGGACAACATTTAGAGCTCGACTTCGTCTTTGCCTTCCATCATGGCCGTCAGCAAAGGACCAAAGTTCATTGTGTCCGTTTTCTTTTTCATCTTGCCAATGACCAATGGTGACAGATGAGCACCAGAAGAGACATTCGTCAAAAGTGAGTTACCACTGGCCACTTCTGGTCCACAGGGAACGGTACGAGAAAGTCCAGAGACTACTTTCCACTTACCTGTACCTGGGTTGTAATAACAATTGATGCGTGTGTCATAAACGAGTTTTTCATCGTTTTCAATAGAGCGTGCATCGATAATTCTCATCTGCTGAATGGCAGCGTCAGCACGGAAGTTCTCGAAACCACCCAATACTTTTTCCAAACTTTCGTCGTCAACGAGCTCCATATGGCGGCCATCAAAACGGCGGAAGAGTTTGGAATAAATGTTGTCGACGAGTGGTTTGTAAACGTGGAGGAATACTCCCTTACCACCTGTGGAGTTCCATTTCTTTAAAGCAAAACCGCCTTCATGCATTAACGTGCGCACATTTTCAGGCGTAATTTCGCGACCGAGCAATGTGCGGGGACGGGGCACTTCAATGCCCGTACGAGTGGCATACATGCGGAATGCGCGATCTTCGATTGTTTTGGAGCGCAAATCATCGATTTCCCAAGGATTGACAAAAAATGTATTGGGACAACCTTCGACGATGTCGAGGCCCAATTCCCAGCCATAAAACATTGGCACGTGAACACGTTCAATGCGCCGATAACAGAGATCGATGGGCACATCGCCGACGAATAGTTTGCCCATCTTCACTTCAGGATTTTCATCAGGAGTGATACGCACAGTTTTATATCCTGCAGCTTCGAAACCATCTTGGATTTGCAGATGAGCAGTCTCTTCTTCGCTTTCTGGATAAGGTCGCGTGAGAATACCGACGATTGGTTTACCAGGTCGTTTCATTGTTTCCCAAATACCCTGGAAAACTGCCACGAGCTCTTCGCGCACTTTCATTGGATGGACGGGCCATTCAACGGCTTCCACATCGTGACCTGCATTTTTTGCCTGCAAATAAAGGCGTGAAGGGAAATAGCTGGGACAGGCAGGATAAGAGTTACAACAAGGACCTTCGAGCAATGTGGGACGAATGTCCACTATCTTTTTGCCATCTTTGCTCGCTTTGCCTGTGACCAAAATATCGAGTCCCAGGACAAATGAATGAGGCAAGTCGAAAGAGCGACAATACTCCATGTATGCGGAGAGGGCTTTCATAGCAGTGTCATTGACTGCATCCCAAGCTTTGTCCAAAACCCAAGTGGGGCTCTCCATATGGGCTGGAATTTCTCTCTCTTCTCCCCGACCACCGTCTAATAATCTGTCGTCATTGAAGTCAACGGCCACGTCACTCCCTCACTTTCAAAACTCTGCATATATAGTAGGTTGATAATTTCAAAAGGTTCAGCACCACCTTACTACAGAAAACTTTCGCGAAACATTTGCAAATGGTCGTACACTAAGCATTCATCTAGAGGAGGGACAAAATGAGGAAATTGACCATTACGGCAGCCATAGTGGCAACTGTCTTTGCCATTGGCTCTACGAGCATTGGTTGGGCCAGAAGGCCTGTTCTGAAGAGAAAACCAAAACTAACTTTCAAAAAGAGAGTCCTCGGTGGAGTAGCAATCCTTTCACCGAAAAAACATGAAGTCATCAAATTAGCCAGAGTCAACACAATCAAATATCTGGCTCCCGATGCCACAAAAGTGAGTCTGTATCTGATAATCCCTCTCTCAAAGAAAAAGAGGGTGACGAGGACTCTATTCAAAGACATAAAACCTACGGGTTTACACAAACAAATCTTCACTGAAGCCCATGCTCCTTACGTGAAAAAAGGCGTCAGTCCCTTTGGTAGCCACCGCGAGTATCGTGATGGTCCTGCTGAGTTGCTTCTCAAAGCTCATATCAATGGTAAAGTTGTAAAGGTAACTCAACCCATCAAAATCAAGATACCTCGCGTGCGACTACTAAAACCCAAAGTGGATACGAACATCTACATAGGCCTTTACCACCACGCCCGTTGGTCCTCTATTGGTCAACATTTAGCCAATGTAAAACTCTCTGTCATCTACCACTCGGGCCACACAATTGGTGGGGCAAAAGTCAAGTGGTCAAAGGTAGTTCCAAACATGGGCAAATACCGTTTTCGCCTACCACGAGAACTACCCAAACCACCCAAAGGCCACACTTGTTATTTCCAAGTGGAAGAGGAGTTTCCCGCAAACATTTGGGACGCTCCCGTGCGGGCTACGCATCGCATCAAAGTGCACTAATCAGCCTCTAGTTTCTTCACCACATCAGTGAGAAACTGCTCCAAGGCTTTCGAGTCATGAACTTTGTGAAACTGCAGGCGTTTCAAGGCTGGTTTGTGAAAATGCTCTAAGACGCCTTTTCCAGAATATCTGTTGATGACCGTATGTATGAGCATTGCTGCTTCTAATCTGTTTTTGTTGAGTACTTCATTGGGCAGATGGTTGGCAAAGAGATGTTCCGAAAAAACCCACATGCGGCGAAGCCAAATGCGCTGGCACATTAGAACTGTTTTCACGGCATAAGGTGGTTCTTCTTTTCCTCGCCACCCTTTCACCAATCGACGGGACTCTTTGGCCAAACGGCGTATGCGCCCCATTCGCTCTTCATTGTCAATGTAATCTTCTGCGTGGACACAGAAGGTCGTGATGAAAAAAGCACATAGGCGTTCATCGAGCGGTCTTTTCACTGAGTTGTAAACGAGCTTCTCAAGAGCAAGAGCAGCTGGCTGTTTCTTGACGCGAGCGCTAATGAAAGAGCAAAGTTCTTTGATGATGGAAAAGGAAAAGGGATACTTGGCCCTCTTGCCACGAGCTAGTTTTTCATCTTCTCGCTGCCACATACGAAGAGACTCTTTGGCAAGAAAGTCCTGCAAAGGAGAGCGTCTGTCCTGCACCCAGGGGAAGTTGAGAGTATAAAGGCGTTTCAAAATGCAATCACCTTCAAGGTCAGCATCATGAAACTCCCTGTCCCCAAGTCTGGCAATATCCCAAGCTTTGTCCAATGGCGCTATTTGGAAGGCTCGCCAGATGAGTTCAAAGAGGGAAAAGGCCATTGTCTCGAGGGTCAACAGACCCAACTCTTCGTCTGTCTCATCTTCAACAGGTGGCAAACGAAGTAACAAATCGAGGCAGCCAAGCCAGGCTGCAGCCAACTCTTTGAGCTCTTTTTCATTGGCCTTCTCGAGGGAGTGCCTTTTTTTGGCAAAAGCTCTCAGCACACTGCGCTGTAACCAAGAGGGTGATAGCAACTCGTCAGGTTTACGCAACTGAGGATTTGATGCACGTATGCGTGGACTAGCGAGGAAATCTGTGAGCAGGATTTTGTACTCTTCTTGTAAACGAGCTCTGCGCAGCTTCTCTACTTTTGGGTCTTTTGTCGGTCTTGGCGTTGCTGCTCTGTTGGTACTCTTCATGCCTCTTGGTCCTGAAAAATGGCTGGCAAGAACCAAGGAGAGGACAAGGAGAGAGATTATGCAAAAAACGATGGCCCCTCTGTTTATGTGAGAGGGTTTCTCCACCAAAGGTTTTTTGATAATCACATTTGCTGATGATGATTTGAGCAGAGCTTGATTGGGAGAGCGAGCCAACCGGCGTAGTCGACGAGCCACTGAAGA
Source organism: uncultured bacterium (assembly GCA_964643655.1). Lineage (GTDB taxonomy): Bacteria > Muiribacteriota > UBA6191 > CAZXTJ01 > CAZXTJ01 > CAZXTJ01. Next base: position 10,649 of record CAZXTJ010000062.1, on the reverse strand, counting down.
GAAAGAAGAGGGCCTCTCCTCTGCTTCTTTGGCCAATAGTTCTCTGACGAAATCTTCTATTGCCGGTGTTATCTCTTGGCGCAGCTTTGATAATGGTGGAGGCTCTTCAAAGAGATGTCCCCGCAAGATGTCGTTCAGTTTGCCGCGAAAAGGCGCTTTGCCGCCTAGAACGGCATAAGCCAGAGCGCCAAAGGAATAGAGATCTGTTGCCTTTGAGGTAGAACCATCTTTGATCTGTTCAGGAGCCAAATACTCTGGAGTACCAACGATGAGGCCCGTTTTCGTGAACTCTTTGCTCGCTTCCTGAGAACGTGAACGACCCCATCCTGCCAAACGGAGTTCACCTTCTCTGGAAAGAAGGACGTTTTCCGGCTTCAAGTTTCGGTGAATGACCTCTTGTTGATGGGCAAAAGCCAAGGCAGTGGCTAAGTCGGCCAAAGTCTCGAGCTGTTTGACTAAATCAACTGTGCCTCCACACCAATCACGCAAGGAGGCAAAATGTACGAAATCCGTTACGTAAAAAGGCCTGCCATTGTCTTCGTCGTGATGAATGATGGGGATGATGTTTTCGTGTTCGAGCTGCGTCAGAATGTCTATCTCTTGTAAAAATCTGGCTTTTCCCTCTTTGTCATCACCAACATAGGAAGTGATGGAGACGACATTCTCTTTCACTACATCACGAGCAGTGAAAACTTGCACGCCCTGACTCGTGCGTGGGTTGTCAATGATGTCATACTGATTTGCAAAGAGTTTCGCCATCCCTTGCAGAATAGCATGTAAGGTCTCTCACACCCTTTCCGACTCATAGCCGACACTGGGAGGCCCACATGGAGACACATACTGATGCACTCATTTTGCGCAATGGCTGCGCATATTTTTATCCTGGTCCTGAAACTTTCGCCAAGGGCCACGAATTCATAGAAACGACAGTCATCGATATAGTTACCTCTTCAATATTTGCGGCTTTGATTATCGACTTGATAGACGTTCCCGAGATTGATATGGACATCATCAGAGGATTGGCCCATATGCAGAAAAGGCTCCTAGACGAGGGTTCCTTCCTATCAATTAGGAATCTCTCACCTGGTGGTCGTAGAATTTTCACCCATATGGGGCTAGACGATTTTTTCAATATTCAGAAGGAAAGACCACTACCAGAACTGAATTGAGGTACAATGAGCCTTCAAATATAGGAAGGACTCGTACTTCATGATGAACCGTTCTCTTTTACTCCTCTCTGCTTTTGCCTTTTGTTCTGCTCCTATCGTTGCCGACAGCTCATACCGTCAACCCAATGACGAAGTAATGAAGATTATTCAGGCACCGACAACGCCTAGAATCTCTTTGCAGAGGCAAGGTGAACGAGCAGCACTTTCTCATTGGCCAATCGCCTGCTCTTTAGAAGACTTGGCCCAACCCGAGGTGGCTTTGGCTGGTTTGAAAATCAATCCCAAAATGGGTGTCCGTTCTCAACACATCTTCTTCAATAAAATAGAAATCGTAAACTTAAAGGGCGACTCCAATAACAAAGTAAAGGTTCAACTTCCCAAAAATCCCCGTCTAGGTTCTCCTACTTGGTCCTTGGACAGCAAAAACATCGTCTTCTCTCGTTGGGCTAAAGAGGGTGTCGAGTTATGGACGGCCGATACGAAGAGTGGTCGTTCGAAAAGGCTGATTGGGCCAAGACTGACCAACATATTGGGGGCTTATTATTACCGCACGCCCAATCCAAGGCAGTTCATCGTAAGACTCTTACCAGACAAAAAGTCGCGCAGTCCCAAACCCAAAAAATCTTTGATTCCTTCAGGTCCCAATATCCAAGAGACAACAGGTCAAAAAGCTGCAGTTCGCACTTATCAGAACCTTTTGAAAACAGCTGATGACTGCAAAAACTTTGCATATCTGGCTACTAGCCAACTGGCTTACGTGAACTTGGACAGTGGCAAACTAAGGATGATAGGCAAGCCAGGACTTTACGGTTCCATCGATTTGTCACCTAATGGGAAATGGCTCATTGTCCAACGATACGGACAGCCCTTTTCTTACACCGTCCCCATCTACAGATTTGCCTATGACATCGAAATATGGAACTTGAGGACAGGCAAATCCATCACAATGGTCAAACATCCCATTGGCGACAAAATTCCCATCATGGGTACTCGTACGGGCCGTAGGTTTTTGCACTGGCATGGGCAAAAGGCTGCAAGGTTAATGTGGGCCGAAGCTTTGGATGAAGGTGATCCAGAAAAAGAGGTTCCCCATCGTGACGTTCTCTTCCGCCTCGAGGCACCATTTGTAGACGAGCCCCAAGAGTGTTGCAAACTCGTTCATCGCATTGCAGGAATTGATTATCTACAAGGTCGCGACGATAGCCTCGTTTATGAATATGACTGGAAAAAACGCTGGTTCAAAGTATATTTGCGAGACTTGGCCAAAGGCAGCTCCAAGTTAGTCTTCGATTATTCTCGCAACGATGTGTATAAAGATCCTGGCTCACCAGTAACGACGAGAACTGCCAAGGGCGAGAGTGTCGTTCGTGTAGACAAGGGCGATATCATCTATTTCTCAGGAAAAGGTGCTACTCCCAAAGGTGAACGACCTTTCTTGCGTTCCATGTCTTTGAGCACTCTGAAAACGAAAGAACTCTTCCGTTCTGGAAACCGTGGTTATGAACGTTTCTCTACCTTTGTTGGTGACCACTATCCACCAAAGAACATTATGACTCTGTATGAAACGCCTACATTCCCGCCCAATTACACCATTCGTTCTCTCTCTGCCAAAAAAAGAACACGTTTTGTCACCAATCGCATCCACCCAGCACCGCCATTAAAAAAGGTGAAAAAGCGCATCCTCAAATACAAAAGAGCCGATGGAACTCCCCTCTCTGGAATTCTCTATCTGCCACCTGATTACAAAGAATCAGAGAAGAGCTTACCACCAGAAAAACGTAGGCCCTGTGTGTTGTGGGCCTATCCACGCTCTTATTCGGGGAAATCTACAGCAGGTCAAGTGCGGGGTAGTGATCAACGTTTCACCTTGCCTCGCGGCTTTTCTCACCTCTTCTTTCTATTGAGAGGTTATGTGGTCCTCGATAGGGCCCAGATACCCGTTGTAGGTCATCCCAAAACGATGAACGATACTTTTGTGGAGCAAATTGTCAGCTCTGCCAAAGCAGCTATTGACGCCCTCGATAAAGAAAAACTCATCGACCCAAATCGTGTGGGAGTTGGTGGCCACAGTTATGGAGCATTCATGACGGCCAACCTCTTGGCCCACTGTGATCTCTTCAAGGCTGGGCTTGCTCGTTCAGGAGCTTATAACCGCACATTGACACCCTTTGGTTTCCAAAACGAGCGCAGAACATTGTGGCAGGCCCAAGAGGTTTACATCAAACTTTCGCCTTTCCTCTCTGCCAACAAAATCAATGAACCTCTGCTGCTCATCCATGGTGCCAATGATTCCAATCCAGGCACCTATCCTTTGCAGTCACGGAGACTCTTCCACGCCATGAAAGGTTTGGGTGGAAAGGCACGGCTGGTCATGTTGCCATTAGAGGACCATGGATATATGGCAGTTGAATCATCAGCCCACGTTGTAGCCGAGTCATTTGATTGGTTCGATAAATACGTTAAGCAGGTGACACGTTGACGCGAGCAAAGATACGAACTAAATTAAGAAGTAGCGACGGACGGAACGAGAAAGGCTGCGCGATGAAAACGCTCGGCTTCATATTTTCCTTCGTCCTTTTCTTTTCTTTCAACATTTGTTGTTTTCCTACTGTAGCCAATGCTGGTGCACCTCCTGAAGATGCTTTGGCTCCGCGCTGGGCATTGACGCCAGAGATGAAACCAGGTAGTTCACCCTATCTTTGGCCCATTGTGAACTACAAATTACGTTCGCGAAAACGTTTTGAGATAACGAATTCACAGACTCGTGAACCCCGTTTTTATGCCAAAGCACCTCGTGGTGGATGGGATCCCAGCTGGCGAGTTGGTAGCAGAGCCTATTTTTACGAATATGCTGATGACAGACTCAATCTCGTTGGTCAGGGAATCATCAAAAAGATAATAGTGCGACGTGATCACGTGCGAGTCGAAGCTTCAGTGGACAACTTCCTCTATGCTCGTGCTGTCATGCGACGTCTGAAAATCAAACGTCGTTATACAGACATCAAAAGACAAAAAGTCATAGACAAAAGACGTCCATGGAACCAGCGTTGGTATATGTCCATGGCCATGCAATAAGCTACGACGTCGACGATAAGGTACAAAATATTGTTCCTTATTCCAATTAAACGTAGAGATCTTCGCACCATTCACGGACGTTTCCGTGCATGTCACAAAGGCCCCAGGCGTTGGCTGCTCTACCACCAATATTCGCTGGTCCGTCTGGTGAGATTTTGCCACCAAAGTCGTAGATGGCCTGTTCTTTTGTGATTGCATCACCGAAAGAGTATGGAGTCTCTGTGCCAGCACGACAGCCATATTCCCACTGTTGCTCTGTTGGTAAGGCAAACTTCCACCCTTGGGGAAGTTCTTTTTGCTCGTGAAGAGTCAATGTAGCGCAGAAGTGTTTTGCATCAGACCAGGAAATGGCAATGACAGGTTTGTCTTTGTCATCGGGATCCCAGTGTTTGCCCGTTTTCATCGTAGTTTCGTATTGAGAGACCGTCGTTGGATGGACTGCCATCCAAAAGCCCTCGCTGATGTGCACTTCAGCGGGTTCTTTCTCATCATCTTGGCGCTCTGCCTCATTTTTGGGGCTACCCATTTTGAAAGAACCTGGTTTGAGCCAGACTAATTCAATGCCGCTTTTTGTAATGAAGCTGGAACCTGCCCCCTGGGGTGATGAGCTTGCTTCGGCTGATCCTTTCACGAGAACGAGGCGAAATCCCGTGTCATTGGAGTTGAAATCACCTTGATAAAAATCACGAGCAGCTGAGCGGCAACGGTGGGCCCTGTCTGAAAAGGAGCCACCACGGACGACTCTTTCTCTGTCATCGACCTCTTGGGGGCGGGCGACGATTTGCGCGCCTTGATGAGCAGCGCCCAGCGCTCCAGCGCTGCTTGCAGCGTCTGGGGGCCGGGCGATGCCAGCTCCGCCCATGGCACGTGCTGAGGCTAGGCTAAATTCTACTTCCTCACGCTGACCGGCGAGCTCGAAATCACACATGGCACAGGTGATTTCCACGGTTGGTTCTTGGTTTTTCAACTTTTTGCCAAAGCTATAGAGGATGTAAGTGCCTATGACGGCGCAGGCGGCCAATTTGGCGTCGCGGTTGTTCAAACGGATGGCAGAGTCGAGCCAGAAGCCGAAGAGGGCCACGGAAAAGAGGATGAGAATGTATCCTTGGACTTTGCTGGCTCCGATGAAGGTGACTGTGATTGGTTCGTGTCCACATTTTGGGCAGGGGCCCACTGATGTTTCTTCCATTATTACCTTCCAATTGTTTTGTTCTTTTGCAGAGTACGAAAAAAGAGTTTGACTGTACAAGTAAGAAGCGTTACGCTCTTCCGTTCGTTCGGCGACCCTCTTATGAGTGGGTAGTAGTACAGGGCCCTCCGGCGACCTTATATGGTTCACTACTTTGTGATTGATATAGAGGTGGGAAATGTACTCTGTCGAAACTGTCAAAGCACCCCAGCGGGTGAAACCTCCACTTTATGAAGTCCTTTTTGCCTTGGCCCTCATTGCCCTTTGTGCAGTGTTGTTGTCCTTGGCTGCGTCACCGGCTTTGGCTGCGGGCGATGGCGAACGTTTCTGCCAAAAGGGTGTCCTCACTGTTAATCAGGGTTTGGCTTATGTGGGCGTATTTGGTCCTCTGCAGCTGACAGGTGCACTGGCGCCAGCTGCTTTGGCTTGTGTGGATGTTGACATTACTCTGCAGGGTATGGCGGTTGACGGCGGTTTTGAGGTCTCTCATTTGACTGCTGTGGAACCGGCGCAGCGTGAAGGTGTAACTCATTTGGCTGGCACTTTACGATTTGATGATGAGGGTTATTTCATCATTGACGAGCGCACTTTTACTGCCACGGGTCCTTTGGCCAAGGCGTTGCTCTATTGTGTGGGTTTGCAGGTCAATTTGGCTTGTTTGAGCGAACATTCTGCTGAAGAGTTTTTGGTTTTTGCCATCTCCTTGGATGAAGCTGATGAGAGCGTGGAGACGCAGCCTTTTGTGGAAGAGGCTATTTCACATTTTGAGACTATGTATCCTAGTGAGGACCAGAATTCTCCTCAGAGTACCTATGCCCGCGTGAAAGATGTGGCCGTCTGTCCCGTCACTGGCAAGGTCAAGGTCGTCATCGAAAGTTTTGGTGGTCCAAGCCAAGTGTGGCAGGGCAATGAAGTGAACTACCGCTTTGACGCCGATGGTCGTTTGAGGCTCATAGACTAGACGTCCCTGCCGCCAAAGCCGCGCTCGAGAAGCTGCTCTTCCAGGTTTTCTACTGTGTAACCAAAGTAGTCGCAGCACTCTTGCAGGGTGCGGAAAGAGGCACCCACGCCATCCAAAGTTTTGGCGAGAAGTCTAGGTGTGATGTCCAAGCTGTTGACGAGGCGACTCATGAAGGAGAAGAGTGTGCCCGGTGCGAAGTCTTCTTCGATGGTGACGATGACTTCTGCTTTGGACAACATTTCGCGCCAATATTCATAATCGATGGGACCGTTGAAGACTGACTGTAAGGCCATTCCCCAATCCTTGAAGTTTTCTTTGGCGATGATGTCCTGAGCCAACTGAGTGGAGACTGTGCCTGTGGTGATGAACCAATGCGTTTTTTCACCAATGAAGTCTTTGGAGACTATGGGTCTGTCTGGACGCCAATCTGTATGTTCGGGCAAATCGAGAATGGCCGGTGTGCGGCGCAGTCGGAAGTAGACTGAGTCTGGCTGTGAGCCGACGGCCCAATCGACCAAGAGTTCTGTTTGTCGCAGGGTGACGGGTTCGACGACGACAGTTCCAGGTAGTGAGGACATGACGGCCAAGTCATTGAGAGACTGATGTGTTTTGCCATCAGTGAAATAACAAAGACCTGCATAGTGGCCGGCATAGATTATCTTGGCACCTTCAGTGGCGTTGACATACATCTGTTCATAGGCTCTTTTGAGAAAAGCGGCATAGGTGTTGACGATGGGCAATTTGCCACCAAGGGCTAGGCCACCGGCAAAAGAGACCATGTCCTGCTCGCTTATTCCCATCTCGAGGAATCGTTCGTCTGATTGAATTGCTTCGAGACGGCAGGCTTGAGCCAAGTCAGCATCGAGGACGATGATGTTGTTGCGCGAAGGCATGAGGAATTCAATTCTTTTGGAGAAAGCACGGCCCGTGGCAGGGAGCTCTGTTCCCGTGCCGCGTTGACTCTTGCGCAAACCACGCATCAGGGCACCGGGACCGGCGAGGCTTTGGAGGTTAGGACCACCAATGCGCCAGACGCCAGATTTGGGTTTGGCTTTCTTTTTCTCGCGGCGAATTCTTTTGGAGGTTGGTTCTCTATAGGCGCTGAACTCGCGGGTGAGCGGTTCGAAGTCAGCCTCTTGTACCTGTTCGGTAACTATTTTGAGGTACAAGTCGTTGTCGGGAACACGTCCGTGCCAAGGCTGGCGGCCATCTTCAGGAGGCAAAAATCGGCTGCCACCAGCTTTGACCGTTTCGGCCAAGATGACAAATGGATGTCCTTCTGATTCTTGCCAAGTTTGGACAATGGCTTCTGAAGAGTGACCATCAATCACTTTGGTCATAAAACCTAGGCCCCGAAAGAGCTGTTCATAGTCAGCTATGCCTTTGACCTGATCCACTTCGAATTCACTCTGATAACCATTGATGTCCACGATTACAGTTACGTTATCGAGGAACTGGGAACAGATGGTCTGCATTGCCTCGTAAATTTGGCCCTCTTGCAACTCACCATCACCGACGATGACGGCAAATCTGTCTTCAGGACGGTAATAAGCCAAACCAGCTGTTTTGGAGACCCCCATTCCCAAAGAACCCGAGTTGATGAGGATGCCAGGAGTGAGGCGGTCCGTATGAGCTTGCAGACCAGCAGGACCATCTTTGTAAGAGAGCAGCATGTCTCTGTCTATCATTCCTTTGCCGTGGAGGCAGGCATACTGCATTGCAGCTGCGTGGCCTTTGGAGAGGACGATATTCTTTTCGCCGAAACGAAAATAGAGTGCTGTCATTATCTCGCAAATGGAAAAAGATGCACCCAACCAACCGTGCTCAGCACTTTTGATACAGCTCAGTGCATTGATACGGTTGAAGGCAGAGAGTGCTTTTAGGTTATCAAGATTGTCTTCGTAATACTGTGGTCCCACAGTGAAGAGCTCGATGGACAAGGTTTACATTCCCTTCTTTTCGTTGAGCTCGGCCAATGCCTTTTTAATTCTGGCAGCAGCTTTTTTCCCACGCATTTTATGGGGAACAGCTTTGGCCACATATTGCCAGGCAGAAATTGCCTTGAGGGCATTACCTCTTTTATAACAAGCATTGCCTAGATAAAAATGGGAAGTTTCTAGGCTATGCCCTTTATTGATAAGCTCTTCGAAGAGTTCCACCGCTTCATCGAGAAAGTCGCCAGAATACAATTTGATTGCTAGCCACTCTTTGAGATCGAGGCTATTGGGATTGGCTGACAACATTTTGCGAAGTTCAGCAATCTCTTCGGCAATGCGATGAGGATCGCTCTCGTAGGTCGTAACCTTGCCGTAGAGCCTATCCCTTGCGGTGATTGTGTTATTGGATTCATCAGAAGACATGTGAATCATCGTAGCATCGTAAATGACCTACGAACAAGCGCTGAAGTTAAGAGTTACTCTTCCTCTTCGTCCTCTTCACTTTCGTCTTCGTCGTAATAATCGTCGTCTGGTCCCATGCCCATATCGGAATGTGCCAAATCCAGTTCGTTGGCTAGTTCGAGCAACTCCTCGGCTGTACCGCCAACGAGGAATTGAAGCTCAGATTCATCTAGCGTCTCGGTAATCTGGCGCAAAGCATTACATAGCATGGAGAGTTCACTAGCATTGAGGCTTACTTCGGCTTCTCTATCTGTAGTGGACAATCGCTTCATATATGCCCCCTCCTCCATACTTACTTATGTAGCACGCTTTACCTCTGCGCCCAAAGACTTCTCTCAATTCTCTTCCTTGGCTTTCCACCTTCGTTGATGGAATTCGAGCAAAGCAGGTCCAAAACGCACTTTATCTCCTGGTTCTAGCTCTTTCTCTTCAAACTTCTCGTTGTTTATCTCTACGTGATAACGATCTTCTGGTTTGATGAAATGATGTCGCCCCTCTTCTCTATTGATGACAGCTGCCACGTGAGGAGGAAATGCAGGTGAACCAGGCAGACAAATGTCACAGGTGTGGTGACTGCCCAAGAACATTTCATCTTTGGCCAGAACATACTTTTTCCCAAAAGGCTGGCCTTCCACGACGACGAACCAAGCCTGACGCCTGAAAGCATCAGCCGCTTGTACCATCAATGTGACTAACATGGCGAGGCAGATGATGGCAAAGAAACGCGCCACACTAGAAGGCCCAATGACCCGTACGATCGCTTCAAAGAGTAATCCACCCAAAGCACCGCCCACAGCGCCGCCAGCGGCACCATTATAAGCTCGCTCTCGAGCAGAGGTAGCGGCTCCTGGACAGAAACCAACGATGGAGCCAGCGAGGGCCCAACCAAGAACGCGAGAAATGAAACCAACAGTGATTGTATCAGCAGCTGCTTCACGAAAAGCGACAAAGAAATATTGGCCAGCAAAACCTGCAATGGCTCCGCCAAAGATACCTATGGGGACGGCTACGCGAGAGAAACAACGGACACGTTTCCACTCTCCCAGGTAGACTCCCTCGGCCACGGCAAGGACTGTCCCAATGCCGTAACCGACAATCATGAAATAAGCTCCGTTTTGGATGGCTGCGACAAGAGTTATGTTGGAACCATAACCTGGTAACAGCGCTTGGGCAGCTCCCCAAACACAAACACCGGAGAGTCCGCCGAGAACGAAGGTGTAGACACCTTCAGGCAAGACGTAACGCAACAACAAAGCGGCTACGAGGAGGAAAAAGATGGCTCCGCCAGTGAAGGTCCAGGCCATATAACGACTGCTCAAACCACCTGTTTGCCCTTTGAAGCCAGCAAGAGACTCAATAGACATGGCACCCAACATAGCCAATTTCAGTTCGTCACGTGTGACTACCCAACTTTGGCCCCGTAAGATGGCTGCAATCTGCTGCAGCTCATCACGACCGGAATAACTGACCTCAATACCAATGGTCTGACAAACGACATTGGGATATCTAGCTGCCACCTTTTTGGCGGCTTCAATGTCCTCTTTTGGTCTATTACCTTGGCCGTCAGAGACCAATATCCACGTCCAAGGTGCATTTGCACCTGCTGAGGCTATGTCTTCAGCTGCTGCTAGCAGTGCTTTGTCTATGGAAGTCGTTCCACCAAGAGCTAGTGAACGTGGCACTTTCAGAGGATCACCTTTGAGACCACCCACCATTATTCTGTCGATGGTGTCGTTGATAGTGGCTACGGAACCTTGCTGTGGAGCAGCAACTAATCCTGTCTCTTTGGCAAAGAGACGAAGACCGACGACCTGGTCAGCAGGCAATGTGGACATTACTCCGCGTAGTGCCTCACG
>CAZXTJ010000061.1:0-20087 GCA_964643655.1 uncultured bacterium | reverse complement strand
TTATTTTGTCGTCGGATTTGAGACAGATACTCCAGAAATTGTTCGCTCAGTATTCGATTTCATTATCAATCAACCTCTCGTAGGCCAAGTACTTCCCGTTGGTCTCATGAAGGGTGTTGATGAGGCTCGCGGTACTGACACTCCCATGACTACTCTTGATGTTTATTCCTATGGGGCGACTATATTCGTCTCCCATAAACACCCAACAATGAGTTCTGCTCAATTGCAGCAGTTGTTAAATGAAGGTTATGAGCGCATTTTTGCTCCAGGACGAATTTGGTCCTTACCAACGATAGGTGAAAAGGCTGCCCAGTTTTCATATTGGATGGCCCATCGGCGTTGGCGTCCCTTATTGGCAGCCCATGTCGATAGGTTGAAAAAACTAGAAAGTTGATCTTATGCCCTTTGTGACTATCAAATTAATCGAAGGCCGCACACTCGACCAAAAAAGACAGATGGCCAAGAATGTAACCAAGGCCGTTGCTGAAGCTTGTGCAATTACTGAAGACAGGGTCTATATCTTTATCGAAGACATGACCAAAGAAGAGTATGGCCGCGGCGGCACACTCCTTTGCGACAAAAAAGAGAAGAGTTAAGGTGCGAAAGAAGCCTGAAGTCAAAATTGAACAGTCCAAATGCACTGGCTGCGGAGCCTGTACAAAGGTTTGTCCCACAGATTGTCTGCTCTTGAAAGATGGGAAGACAGCGTTTGTGGGAGATTTGTGTATGGCCTGTTGTCATTGCGAAGCTGTTTGTCCTGAAAAGGCAGTCACCATTGAGATGGGAGCTGCTGAGCTTACTGACTTCGAGACCTTCTCGTTAGATAAAAAATGCGTTGAATATGGTGCCACTGATACAGGTGAGTTGGTCAACTTACTTGCGTCCCGTCGTTCTTGCAGGAATTTTGCTGAGAAGGAAGTTCCAATCGAGATGTTGCGGGACTTGGTACGAGCTGCTGTTTACGCGCCTTCAGCTACAAATGTGCAGCAATGGTCGTTCACTATTTTGGCCAATGATAAAAAGGTCAGAATTTTGGTCAAAGAACTCGTTAGGGTATATGAGGAGTTCAATCACCTTGCTCCCAAACGGTTGTTGAGAAAGGCACTCAAGTTCTTTGGGAAGCCTGAGTTAGACGACTATTACAACGGTTATTATTCCTTCATCAAAAGACGCCTTGCAGAAATGCAGGAAGGTGGCCGTGATGTTTTCTTTCGTGGTGCGACTGCAGCCATCATAGTCTCGGGACCAGGTGGACTACACTGCCAAGACGACGCTATGCTCGCAACAGAGAACATTCTTCTCACAGCCCATTCAATGGGCCTGGGTTCCTGCCTCGTTGGAATGGCAAATGCGGCTATTCGCCATGACGCAAAGATAAAGAAAACTGTCGGAATTCCTATCAAAGAAACTGTCCACTCTGTCATTGCTTTGGGATATCCCCAAGAGCCTTATAAAAGAGTTGCGAGAAAATTCGAACCGAAAATCAATTTGCAGCAGTGAGTTCTTTGCTCTCTGCAGGGGCAAATGGGCGCAGTACCAACAATATTGACGGCGTAAGCATCAAATCGAGAATCAGAGCCATCAAGAAAGTGCAAGAAATGAGACCACCAAATTGGAAGGTTGGCGGAAACTCCGATAACAAGAGGACAAGAAATCCCGTCATAATAACGAGTGTCGTAAAGACCATTGAGCTGCCTTTCTCACGCATGGCTTCGATAATTGCCTCTTCGACTGTTTGCCCATCAAGTCGGTGTTTTCTGAAGGCATAGATATAGTGGATGGTGTCATCCACAGCCATACCTATGGCAACACAGGCAATCATTCCTGTTACAGTGTTGATGGCCATCCCTCTATAACCCATTCCTCCATACAAAACTATCAAAGGGAGGACATTGGGGAAAATGGCCAGGATACCCACTGTCAATGAGCGGAAGTGGATGATGATGACGACACAGATGATTGCAAGTGCAAGGAAGAAGTTGGCTACTTCGTTTCTTACGAGGATTTCTGAAGTAAGCGTCCAAAGGTACGCTCGTCCTGTCAGATGATGGGAGACATCCTTTGGTAAGTCTTTCGTCAAGGTTTCGATTTTTTCAAAGATTTCAGCGTACTCTCGAGATGTGATGTCGCGAACACGTAAAGCAATATGACCTCGTTGATAGTCTCTTGTAAGGAACCAATCGACAGGTGAATAGGAACCTTTGTCTTTTGGTTTCTCTTCCAGTAGTTGGATCTCTTTCACTGTCCCATCTTCGTTGTGGATTACTTTCCTAATGAAGTTCGAATCTCTGTTGGGGCGATAAAAATCTAAATACTCCTCAATTTCTTCTGCGCTAGGGGGAATATTGTCTTCTTCGCCAGAGAAGATGCGGTCATAGTCTTGAATGAGATTAATATAAGAAGTTGCTTGATCGACATTGGGGATTTTCTCAATGGCTTCTTGCAGCTTGGCAAGTTGTTTACACAGCTTGGGGTCTAGAAGGCTATCCTCGAGTCCTTTGCCATTGCGTGCCAAACATAGGTGGAAAGGCACAACTCCGCAGAGTTTTTCTTCAACGCGTCTTATGTCCTGTGAAGCCTGATGTCCGCTAGGCAACAATCTTAACAAACTGGACTCAAAGTTGAGTTTTGTCAAACCGTTAATGCCAATGAGGGCTGACAGAGCCGAAATACCAATTATCCACCATTTGCCTTTGATGACGAATCGAGCCAAAGGTTCGAAGATGGAAAAGGCTGTCTGAAGAGCAGTCACCCTCTGTTTTGTTACTTTGAAGATTATTATGAGACTGGGGATCAAAAAGAAGACTGTGATTAAAACGAAGATTACGCCCATAGCGGAGTAAAGACCATATTGGCATACTGCACCTATGCCATTGGCAGCCAGAGTAAAGAAACCAAAGAGAGTTGTTACTTGGCACATGATTATTGGTGGTGCTTGGTCTTTGACAGTATCCACCAAGATGGTCATTGAAAACTCATCAAGCTCGCGAGTGTTATGGAAATAGGCGGTGACCAAGTGTATGCAGCTCGTCATGCCTATGCCCAGCAACAATGGAGGAACCATTGTCGTGATGAAGTTAGTCGAACTCTCTCTGATATTGTATAAACCCAGGGTCCAGATCAGTGGTGCCAAGACGGCAGCCAAAGGCACTAGTACACCAAACTTGGAGCGATATAAAAGGAGCAAAACGAGTGCTATGACAACAAGACAAGCTGGTGTGAAAACCTTCTGGCTGAATTTGGTGTAACCATGCAAAATTCTCATCAATTCAGGTACACCAGTAACATTGGCATTTCCGTCAAAAGCAGGGTGATCTTCGATGAGCCTTTTCAGCCTGTAGATTAACTCGGTGTTAGTGTCGCTGATAGAAGAAGATATCTTCAAAACCATACCGATGGTCTTTGTTTTAAAAGAAACAATGGTACGGTCAAGGACAGTGAACTGACGAAGTCGTTGTTCGAAGTTTGATATCCTCTTGTCACTTTCTAGCCACACCATCATGTCTTCGCGTTTACGAAGATCAAAGGCTTCCTTCAGAATGGAGAGTGGCGAGATGATTTTCTCCACTCCACCAGTTGCCAGTAGTTGCTCTTCCAACTCAAAGAGCGCTGTCAGGAGTTTCCTGTCCAGCTTTTCAAAGGGCACTGCAGCGATGAGGATACGATCATTGCCAAACTCTTCAAGGAACTCGTAATACCTCGTCAAATGGATATCTCTGACAACATTCTCTTCTAAGCGATTGTTTATTGTGGAATGGCCTGCAAATCTCCCCAAGACAAGTGTGGCTAGCATTATGATCATAACCGCCACCTTTGGGTGACGGTAAAAGAAACTCATGGTGAAACCTCATCTAAAGCTGCAAGGAAATCAGAAAAACTCTGGTATCGTCTTTCTGGGAGTTTAGCCAACATGCGTTTTATTACACCACTAAGCTCTTCAGGAGCATCGTCACGAAATTCTTTGATTTCAGGCACTGGTGCGAACTGTTTCTCTTCCAATATACGAGCAATGTTTTTGGTCGCATAGGGTAATCGGCCGGCAAGTGTGTAGAAAAAAGTCAAACCTAGCGAATAGAGATCGGAGCGGAAATCACTAGCAGAACCCCTAGCAGCTTCAGGTGACATGAAATGCGGTGTGCCAATAATTGAACCCACAGCAGTCAGCGGCGTATCTACTCCTAGAGCTTTGGCCAACCCAAAGTCCGTTACTTTGACCTTGTCGTCACCGGTAATCAGTATGTTTGCCGGTTTCACATCACGATGGATGATTCCTTTTTCTTGCGCTACCTGTAAAGCCATAGCTACTTGTCGAATAATGGCAACTGCTCGCCAAAGAGGTAGTGGGCTCTCATTCTTGACGAGTTGATGAAGTGTCTGCCCATCAACAAACTCCATGGCAATGAAGGGCATTCCCGTGTCCTGTGCAACATCAAGGTAATACACAGCACAAATGTTTTCGTGGTGAAGGCTGGCGACCAACCTTGCCTCTCTAATGAATCTTTTGACAACCTTTTCGCTCTTGGCCAAGGAGGGACTTATCTCTTTTATGGCAACAGGTCTGTCCAGATTCCGATCTATGCCTCTGTAGACCATACCCATTGAGCCGGCACCCAGTCTGTCGATGATTTCATATGGACCAAGAGACCGACAGTCATCTGTTTTTACAGCAGAATCGCCTAGAAGCTGTTTCACATCTACTTCTGCTTGGCTTTCACCTTCCTCTTGTCTGGGTACGAGGCTTCTTTCGTGCAATGTTCCTTCTGCAGCAGCAAGAATGGTCGATGAGAGTTTGTTTGAAGGAAGTTCAATGGGCTCCGCCAACAACAACTTCGTTATCTCCTCCAAATCATCAACTTTTTGTCGGCAAGAGCAACAAGAGGTCAAATGGAGATTAACTTTGTTGGCAGTCTCCAAGTCCAATTCGCCATCGATGAAGCGTTCCAGTAATTCAACTGCTTCTTTGCACTCCATCGTCTATCCTATCCTCTTTTGGGCAACGAGATGTTTGCGCAATTTTCCCCGGGCTCTGGCCAAGATGCCTTCAACGGCTTTGTGTGTCATTCCCAAGGCACTGCCTATGTCTTCATAACCAGCGCCATCGTAATAACGTAGCACGATGACCAATCGTTGTTTTGGGGGCAAAATATCAAGTGCATGACGAACAGCAGATCTGTTGGCCAGTCTCTGGATCTTTGAGCTCATGCTCGAGCCGTCTGCTTGCAAGCCGCCTAAACTCTCTGCTGGCGTACCTCTACCTTTGGCGCAGAAGTCCATACATAATCTCGAGACGACAACGCGAAGATATCCCTCAAACGAGCCTGTTGGTTTGTATCTTTCAGCTGCCAGCAGAATCTTCGCAAAAGCCTGTTGCACAATGTCTTCGGCGTCAGCATGGTTGCCAAGGAAACGTCGAGCGATGGTCCACGCCCTTCGTTGATGGCGTTTGACCAATTCAGCAAAAGAAGCACTGCACCCTTTGGCAGTTGCCTCCATCAATTCATGATCACTGCTTTGAACGACCGTCATAGTGGTCCCATCATACACTATTCCGTCCTCGTGAAGGTACCATCTAGCGCGGAATAGCGCTCTTTTTCTCCTCTTGGCAAAAAAAATCGAGGGGCAAGGCAAAAGTAGGCGTTCTCCCAGGTGTAACAAAGATTTGGGAGAAGGGAAAAAATGAAAAAACGAATGCTCATCATCTGTCTCGTCATAGCTGTCAATACTATGGTCGTAGGTTGCGGTAATCGAAGGCAGAGCGAACGCGTCACTCGGCACAAGCCTGGCAATGATGTTGTCTTTTATGAAGTTGCAAGAAGCAATTTCAAGCTGGAGAGCGCAGAGGACAAAGTAGCCACTTTACGCAACAGGCCCAAGACCAAGACTGACCTGTTGGCAGAGAAAATGGTAGCTGCCAAAGTTGCTGAAGTTGTCTGTACCTTTTCTTTTGATGACAGTGAGTTGACCAAGTTGGATAAAAAGCAGCTCGACAAGGCTTTCACCAAAGTTGCTCCCGGTAAACTTCAGCGAGTCGAGATAGAAGGGCATTGCTGCAACATTGGCGAGGATGACTGGAACGATGGCTTGAGTAACAAGCGCGCAGAAGCAGTAGCTGAGTATCTGGAGAGAGACCTTAATGTGCCCAGGGCAAAGATGGTCACCCTCGCTTACGGAGAAGCCCGTCCAAAGCACCCTAATGATACCGCAGCAGGTAGATCTGCAAATAGACGATGCGAAGTAGTCATTGTTTATCAAGGCGAAGGAGGACTCACTGACTAAAAAAGGCCCCTGACCCCGCTTCCTAGGGCTTGTAGGAGGCGGGGTTTCTCTTTATTCTGGAAGGGCATAAATGTGTGATCGAGAGGGGTTCGATGACTGGTCAGTGGTTTGAAAGCGAAAAGTTCTGGGATGTGGTGGCACCCATAATGTTTTCGCGCAAGAGGTGGTCTACAGCAAAGGAAGAGGTTACTTCATTGCTTTCGCTGATTAAACAGAAAGAGCCTTGTAGGCTTTTGGATCAGGCCTGTGGACCCGGTCGTCACGCTCTCGAGTTTGCTCGTCGAGGTTTTGATGTAACTGGAGTTGATAGAACAGCACAGTACATCGATGAAGCAAAAAAAAGAGCTTCATCGGAAAACCTTGAAGCTCAGTTCAACTGCGAAGATATGCGGACTTTTAAGAGACCAAAGGCTTATGACCTAATAGTCAATCTTTTCACATCATTTGGGTATTTTGAAGATCCTGCCGATGACCGTTCAGCGCTGGAAATGGTTCATCACTCTTTGAGCGACAATGGTACTTTCGTACTCGATTTGGCTGGCAAAGAGATTCTCGCACGTGTCTACAAAGAGCGTGACTGGAGTCGTGAGGACGACGGTACTCTTCTCATTGTGGAACGTGAGCTTCGGGAAAACTGGAGTTGGATAGTCAATCGTTGGTTTATAGTCAAAGATGGACAGACTCATGAATACACTTTCAGCCATCGATTGTATTCGGCTGCAGAGCTGACGAGTTTACTTCGCGAAGTTGGTTTTATGAAGGTGCAAGTGCACGGCAGTCTAAAGGGGGGCCCCTACGACCACCGCGCTAATAGATTGGTCATTGTTGCGAAGAAGTGAGCGAGGGAGAGCTTATGTCTGTATGCCGCTTCAGTTTCGATAGTTTTACTATGTCCAATGGACTGCGGGTAGTCGTTCACAAAGATGAGAGTCTACCTTTGGCACATGTCGTTAGCTGGTATGGCGTTGGGACTAGAGATGAAGGCCCAGGAGAACGTGAAATGGCCCACCTTTATGAACACATGATGTTCTCCAGCTTGGAAGGTGTGGATGACATACATCGCCTGCTTCTCTCTGCTGGAGCGGATCCTTCCTCTGGAGCAGCGGACGCTGGTGTGTCAGAGGACTCGACTACATATTTCACAACTGTGCCCAAGAGTTCACTTGAAACAGTGTTATGGCTCGAGGCAGCCCGTATGTGTCAGCCCATGGGAGACAACTGCGAAGAGGAATTCAAGACACAATTAGGAGTTGTCAAAAACGAGATTTTTACTCGTTACAGGCAAGATCCTTTTGGTCGACGTAATGAGTTGATTAGAGAAGGGATGTTTCCTTCCAATCATCCATATGGCAATAGGACGATTGGTGATAGAACCGATTTGTCTCACATTACACTCTCTGGTTTGAGGGCATTTGGAGAGCGCTATTATCATCCCGCCAATTGTGTTCTCGTTGTGGCAGGTGACGTTCATCTCGATGATGTAAAACTGCAGGTGGAGAAGCACTTTGGACCTATTCCAGCTTCAGCACAAATGGTACGGAGCGGCCTTTGGCCCTGTCATCTCTCTTCTGACTGTATGACAGTTGTCCGTGGACCATTACCGATTGAGCAAGTTTTCATCAACTGGCCGAGCACTCATTGGATGTCTGAAGATGAAGCTGCATATTGGGTACTTTCTGATCTTTTGACAGCTTCGCCAGATTCCTTGCTGGCGAAAAAGCTCATTAATCAAGGCTTTGCGCTTGAGGCTAGAGCCTGTCAGAGCTCTTCCGATCTTGCAGGAACATTCGGTCTTTTTGCCGTTTTGCGTCCAGGAGGCAATGCAGAACAGATCAAAACATCCTGCCAATTTGTCTTGGAGAAACTGGCAAGTGATGGACCAGAAAGGGATTTACTTTCAGCCTCAAAAGCAAGGATAGAATTCTGTTGGTCCAGACAAATGGAACCAATTGGTGGAGGAGGCCGCAGAGCCTATGAAGCCGCCCATTGCGCTTCAGTGCTCAACGATCCCCATAAACTCAATGAAACTTTTTCGGCCTATCGTGAAGTAGAAGCTGAAGACATAAAAAGAGTGGCTACCCAATTGCTCGAGAGTGCCTGTTTCACATTGCACTTCGAAAAGTCATCACAAATGGGATGTCCGAAAACAAAAATAACCACTCGTCCGCCAATACCGGAACCTCAAAAGCAGTTCCCCACCTTTACACCAGAGCTGCCCCGAAAAAAGACCATAGACAATGGTATGCAAACAGTCAGTGTTAAAAGACCATCGTCTCCGACTCTGCATGTTGGTCTCTACGTAAATGTTGGCAGTGCCGCTGACCCAAGAGGCAAAGAGGGTTTGTCTTCATTGGCGGCAGAATTGTTGAGTCAGCGCTCCAGGATTTTGGAGGGAATTGGCGCTACAGTTGTTCCCGATTTTTCACCCTTCCTCAGCGGAGCAATTGTTTCAACCACAAAAGAGCATCTTGCTAAGGTGTTGAACACTTTGGCCAAAACCATCACAGACAGCAAAGGAGAAGAAGAAGATTTTGAGGCAATCAAGGGAAGGGCTCTGGCTCAATTGCAGCGGGTGAGTAACAATATGATTGCCGCCTCAGAATTTTTCTTTCCTGCTGTCTTGTATGGTCAGGGGCATCCATATGCACATCTCGAGTTAGGTAAAGCAACGTCAGTTGCGAAGATTACTTATGAAGACCTTTCGTCTTTCAAGAGAGAGTGGTGGCATCCTACTGCTTTGAGCCTCTTGGTGGCTGGCGACGTTTCAATTGAAGAAATCGAAAAAGAAGTGACCAAGTCCTTTTCTGGCATGGTTGCCCGAGAAGCCACCGAAGCAATAGAAGTGCCCTCATTTGATAATCCCACTGGACTCTTTGGTTACGAGGTCAAGGGTTTGCCTCAAACAGCAATTTTGCTAGGTTCCACCTTGCCACCACCAATGTCCAAAGAGCATTCTTCTTTTGCTGTTGCCCACAACATTGTTTGTGGTTCCTTTGGCAGTCGCCTCAATATGAGGTTGCGAGAAGAGCTGGGATATACCTACGGCGTGAGATCTGCCCGAGTATACAAGCGCGGTGGTGGTCATTGGGTTTGCTGTTTTCCTGTAGAGAAAACGAAAACAAAGGAAGCACTTTCCGAGGCTATTTCCATCCTCTCTAAGTGCTCAGTTTCAGCGAAAGATCTGGAGGAATGTAAACGTGTATTGCCTTTCAACTCGTTGATCAGGCTGCAATCGACAGGTGTAGTGGGTCGCTCACTGCGTGAGCTTTTGACACTCGGTCTTCCACTGGAACTATGGTCCAAATTGTTTGATACAGGCGCTGATGCGCAGCTCGATGCCGTCCAAGATATGTTAAACAGCAAGTTCAAACCCAGCAAACTGACTGTGGCACTAATCGGCGATTTAAATGCCTTTGAAGATGATGTTAACTCACTTAGTTTGGGGAAACTAGAAAGAGTGACAGCACCTTTCTAGTCTTCCTGATGCTCATTTCAAGGCAGCTTCCAGGTATTGGCGCTGTAGTTCCATAGCTGCTCTATATTCATCCATTGCCTGCAAATATGCTTCTCTTCCCTCTGCTGTGATGACCCGTTGGTAAGCCTCACCAACAGAGAGGTTGGTAGAAGCTTTGATTTCTGTGGCAGGTGTAGCGATGTCTACTTTCACTCCAGCAGCATCAATTGAGGTCGTAGCATTTTGTCGTTTGCTTCTGCTCAACCAAGATACTAATGAACCACCAACAAGGCCTCCCATTACGGCTCCAAAAAATGGGATTGTGGGAAGTAGCGCTGTGCCAACAATGCCACCTGTAATAACTCCGATGAAAACACCAAGTTTTTGATTGGGCGTCAACTTGGTCGTGGTAACAGAATCCTCATCGACGAGCTTAATGTCCACCAATGGAGTCGACGCCCGTATTATTCCATCTCCGACAGAGCAAAACACATCAGCATAAGTGAAACTGGGCAGCAATGTGGACATTAAAGTTGTCAGAACCAATACAGCAGTTACTCTAGATTTCATTGTGGTCTCCGTTACTATCAAAAGGCGGTAGCGTTATTTTTCAGTCAGTAGTTTTTATTCGCTTACCGTGTTTATTCCATATCGTTTTGCCAGTTCCCCAACTGCCTTGGCCCACGATTTCAGGGTTTCATTGCCATAGTCCTCTGGATTTGGCAGGGGGTATTCTTTCAGCAAAGTTGACCAATAAAACTCGTAGTGGTCCTTTCCACCAAGTGGCAGACCTTCAAGGTATTCTTGGCCTACTATCTCATCGTATTCCCAAACAGAACGTACGTAATAGACGATTTCAAGGGGGAAACTCTTGTCAGGTCCGGCAAGGACGGCAACCTGATCTGGCGAGATTGTCCAACGGCCAGCAGTTTTACTCAAGGGCCAACAGATTGTGTCTGGGTATGCCTGATAGGCAAGTTCAGAACAGACTATTGTATTGGATGTATTCACATCGAAGTTGAAATCATATCTCTGTCCCAAGTGGTGCATTGCCCTGCATACGATTTGGCTTCGTAGCTGTGCTAGTTCAGTTTCTCCACCAAACATTTCTGGTTTGAGGCGAAGGACCAATACTTCATCGACATTGAGGAAATGCTCCAGAGTATTGATGACCACACCAGGCCTCAATGCCTCTAGTACACATTTTCCTTCCAATAGCCTATCTTTCCACTCATTGGCATTTCTGAGCGAGTCACCAAAGGTGTTTACTTCTGGATTGAAGAGACCCAGCTCTTCCAGTTGGTCTGGCCGGCCAAGCCAAATGGCCACGTGGCCAAAATGGCCAGGAATGAGTCTGTCCGTCATCGCAAAAGATGTTTTGTCCAAGAGAAGATCTCCTGGCTCGAGAATTTCCATCAATCGTTCTGCTACTCTTTTTCGTGTGTCGCCCTTAATGGTTGCTTTCCCCAAGTGAATTGAGCCCATAGCATTGCCAAAGGTTTTGGACAAGGCGTTCATATCTGCTTCGAGGCGCTCACCAAGTTTGGATTTTGCAGCTGAGAGACGTGCTTTGTAATCAGCTGTGAGTTCGTTGACATTAGCAAACTCTCTTGCTGATTCAGAAAAAATCAAATCATTGAGTTGTCTAATCTCCTCAGAAGATTTTCCATACTGTGCCAAATGGCTGATTCTCTTCTGTTTCTCTAACAGATATTCAATGACATCGTTGTATGCATTTCTATTTGAAACGGAGTTATAACTGACGAGAACGTTCTGAAAGAGATCGTCCACGACCATGTCTAGTTTGACGTCAGCCAATGCCTCTTTAGCTGAAAGGTTGACAGGCCTATTGGCTCTCTTTTCCCAAATTGTGCCTGCAACGTTTTCGATGGCACAAGCGGCGTTGTCGATTAAAATCGTTGCAGCTCCGACACCAACCAAGAGTTCCTGAATGAGTTCATCTTCTTTCTCTTGTGATAATCGTTCTTTGCTTATGAATAGATTGCCTACTCCTTTGATGAAACCAGAAATGGGTCGGTGGCCTTTGCCCATTCCTGTTGCTTCACGAGATTTCTCCACTATGTCCCAGAGGCAAGTGCGAATGGCACCATACTCACGGATGGCTCTATCGATGCGATTGTGCTCTTCTCCAGTGATTCGTTCGCTCTCTTTGTTCCTTTGACAGAAGTCAGCCAAGCGGATTCGAAGTGTTTCAGAACGTTTGGCCAACTCCAAAACGGTAATTGAAGTGTCTTCAAAAGAACTCGCTAGAAGTTGGTTGGTCATGAGAGTTGAGCAAAAAAGAACACACATACAGAAGAGCAAATGTTTATGTAACAAATTAGTCATATGACACCTCACTGCAAAGGTTAGAGACTTAACCTCAGTTGACCTTGCATATGGTGTGCCAGAATCTCAAATGCTCTATTCAAAGGGCAAAGAGCTCGTAAGTGCTTCACATATTGGCATAAATGTGACACTGCTGTTTCATTTGAAACAGCTTTGTTCACCTCAGAGAACAGTTGTCTTTTCGTAAAAGAGGCGAATGTCTTCAGTGAGTTTCTCGTGGTTTTGCTGATCTGTATACATCATATGACCACCGGGATAACGGAGCAGACCAACTCTCTCTTTGGCGTTGCTAGGTAAGCGTAGAGCATTGATTGTGTATTTTGATGAGAAATAAGGCGTCGCAATATCGTAAATGCCACAAACGAACAATACGTTTAGATGTTCGTTCGTCATTATCTGCCTACGCAATTCTGGAGTCAAATTGACAAATCCATAGCTGCGTTTGTCCTTGGGAAACCACTGCCAATGTTTGAAAGGTTCATTACTTTGTATGTTGTAAACGCGATTCTCCTGCACTCCTAGCTTGCTTGCCAACAAATCGTTGAAGGGTGCAACAAAGGGACCAACGGTCAGGCAGTCAGATGGATCGTATTCAGGTACGGAACCGGCTAAGTTGTAATCGTGACCTATCAATCGACTATCAAAACGACCTATGGTCTTCTCTTGTTCACGAAGCAGTTCTTTGCGGTAATGAACACAGTCTACGGACAATCTTGCTTTGCGCACATATTCAGGGGACAGACCAGTCAACTCTGCGTACCGTTCAGTACACTTTGTCCGTCTGTCTTCGTCCAAGGAGGTGCCTTGAGCCAAGGCTGGCAGATATTCATTGATGGCAAAATCTTCAGCCTCAACCAAGGTCTCATCAAGCGATTCTTGAAGGTGAGGTGGTAACAGCCCGAAGTGGTGGGCTGTCGCAGTGTAAGAAGGCAAGAAGCAGCAAGCCGCAATGTGGTTACCAGCGCAGTTGGCCATCGTTTGGTAGTCCACTACTGGTGAGATGAGAAGCAAACCAGTAAGATCCATTCCGTGAGTCTCTTGCAGTTCTTTACAAAGGGCTACAGCACGCATTCCTCCATAACTTTCACCAGCAATATATTTGGGCGACAACCACCTGGCGAAAGTAGTGCAATAGAGGCGGATGAAATCTGCAAAGACTTTTCCATCTTCAGCCACACCCCAGTGAGATTTGGGATCCGTTTCACCTAAAGCTCTACTAAATCCTGTTCCAGGAGCGTCTATGAAGACGATATCTGTGAATTCGAGCCAAGAATGAGGATTCGTTTCGAAGTCGTGACATGGTGCAGGCTGGGTGATTGTCTCACCAAAGGAAACACGCCAGGGGCCCATTGCACCTAAGTGAACCCAAACAGAAGAGGCACCAGGTCCGCCATTAAAGGCAAATGTAATTGGCCTTTTAGCGGCCTCTTGCCCCTCCAAGAAATAACCGACGGAGAATATTTCTGCCGTCGGTATTCCTTTAGAGTCTTCGAGTATGAGCGAGCCAGCTCGAGTGTCAAATCGCCATTTTTTTTCGCCAAAAGAGAATTCATGTGTTCTTTTGACCATTTCAACAGGTTGCAGGCGATTTTCCGTCGAGTCGGCCATACTGCTCTTACTCCTCTTCTAATGGTGGTTTGTTGATGTTTTCTTTGAGGATTTTATTCCATCGACGACTTGATACTACTTTCCATTCAGTGAGTTTACCAGCTGGATCACGGTAGTTTTTGAGCATAGCAGTGCGAGTCCAATAATCATCTCCATCTTGTTCAGCTATGGTTACTTGGAATTCGTCCCAATCGTAAACTCTGAATGTAGTGTCGTGCCATCGACCCTCACGTTTGCGATTACGTTTGTAGTTGATCACCATTCGCTCATAAGGACCGATTTCCCAGTATTTAGCCCCTCGTGCTATTGCGTCTTTGGCAATAGCCAAGAGTTCAGGATCTTCAGACCTGGCTTCGGGCATACGGTTGTTTCGGATTGACTCTTCAACACCGCCAGCAAGTTTGACCTTCATCTGCTTGATTGTTTCGATGTCAGCCAGAGTCTGTGGATCTTCTTTTCCATCATGTCCACGTTGCCAAGCTAGCAGTCGATAAGCACCCCAGAGGCCTTTCCTAATATGCTCTTTGGCCCATTTGACATGTAGTTGATTGTGCATCTGCGTTTGATCTTTGACTGCTCGGGTTCCTTGGAATATGGGAGCTTCAAAGTCACGTTTTGCATATTTGAGAGCTGATTGAATGGAGCTCTTGACGTTTCGTTCGAACCAATAGGTGTAGTTCATAAACTCGGGAGAGCGAGCCTTGATCGAAGTTGCTTGGGCTTTCTTAAAGAAAGCAAGGGCCTTGTCAGCCGTTTCCAGTAGAACTTTTAACCTTCTTGCCCAATCTTCGATCATATCAGGAGTGGCATTTTCAGGAAGTTTGCATTCAAACTTTTTGTATGGAAACTCTTTTTGGATTAGTTCTAGTTGGCTATCTACATCTCCAGCTGCTTTTTCTAGTTTGTCTGACTTTGCAGTGGCTTTGTCATACCTGACTTTGAGCTCATCATAGCGAGCTTTTTCAGCCAAGAAACGTGGGTGTTTGTCATTCTTGATGGCACCGAGAGTTTTCCAGAGCCTTGCCAGGATAGCTTCACATTCTTTGCGCAGAGCAGGATCCTGCAATGAAATCGGATTGAGTCTTTCGTTCAGGCTATACCTGTTGCTGTTGAAGTCACTTCTGAATGCTCCGAGGAGTTTCTCCTCCTCTTCTGTGAACAGTCTGATCTCACCAAAGTTATCTTTTATGAGCTGCTCGTACTTGGCAAGAGTCTCTTTCCTCTTAATGAATTCAGGATGTTTTTGACTGTGAAAACCGACCATAGAAAGGTGCTTTTTCAGTTTTGCCATGATTTTGTGAATGTCCAATAGGTTCTGTGGATCTTTGCTCTCCAAGTAGAATTTGTTCCTGCGCAAGTCGTTATCAAAAGTCTTGATGCGACGTTTGTCAGTATATGGAAGAGGTTTCCCCTCTGGTTTGGCGGGCGTAGCCTCCATAGGCAGTGTGGCAAGTTTTTCTTTCCAGGGAGCAAGCTTTTCTCTACGTGCCACAACCTCTGGATGGTCAGCAGGAGTCACTGCTGCAAGACGTTTTTCTAAGTTCTCAATGTAACCTTTTAGTTCGTTACCTTTGAGGGTTGGACGTTTGTAATAAACGTCATAACGAGCAAAGTCTTTGTCAAAGAAGTTGATATAACGTTTCATCGCAAAGCCAAGCGGTTTAGCTGTTGCTGCGTCCAGTTTTCTCTTTTCTGCAGCCTTTTTCGCTGCTTCTTTGGCTGCTGCAATCGCTGCTTGCCTATTGGCATCCTTTGTTAAATTGGCACCATGTTGCTTTTGTGCTCGGGCAACTGCACTATCAAAGTGTTTTTTTAGATTGTCGTAGTTGTTTTGCATCTGTTTGACGAAACTTTGATTAGGGTTTTTGATGGCGGCAAGGTGATTTGAAAGTTTGTCCAACTTTTCATTGATACCTGTAACAACAGACTCATCGATGAGCTCTTTCCCACGAGTTCTGCGGATGGTGTTGTAGGCATCGTTATAATCCTTCTGGAATGAACGAGCGATTTGCGCGTCACTTTGGTCTGTTTGGCCAGAAGGTGAAGCTGTTCCTATCCTTCCACTTGGTTGGCGGACTTTTCTGACAGGATTTAGATTGCGCACTGGGGTTTTGCGAACAGGAGCTTCAGCTTTCGTTGCTTCACCACCGAGTTTCTCACGTAGAGTTGCCAGCTTTTCAGTCAATTCGACGACTTTGGGGTTGGTTTTGGCTTTGGCAGAGATCTTTTGGAGGTAACGCTCCATCTTGGCATAATAACCTTCGAGTTCAGCTCTTTGGCTCTCTTTGAAGTTATTGAAATATGGGCTATATCGATGAAAGTCCTTTTTGAAGAACTTGATCATTCTCTTGTCGTTAAAACTCAGTGCCTGGGCTTGTACCATAGCGGCAGAGAACACGAGGATTAATAGGGTCGCAAGAACGGAAAATCTAAATTGCATCAGGCCCCCCTTGAAAGGCTTACATGTGTGGCTCGTTATGGCTGTCACATGAGAGAACGGGGATTATAACCTGATGTTTGCTCAGAGAAAAGTGTTTAGTGACCTTGCAAAGTGCACTAGTGGCTGTTTTTAGCGATTCAGTGCTGTTGTATGTTCTTTTCTAAGCAATTGTCTTTGCTGGTGTAGCTGTTGGTAGTCGAAGAGTGCTTGCCGCATTTTTTCTCTATCGTTTTGTCGGCCTGCAAGCACGAGCTTTTGATAACTCCATCCAAGGTTTTTCTCAGAAGCTGATGCCGAATAGCTGACTTGTTCTGAGTTGATGACAGCTCCACATTCGCCGCTTTTTCTTTTCTGGCGATGTTTATCCAACATGAACGCTGCAGTCAGCGCACTGATGACGCAAAATGTAGCCGTCAAAGCGGGTAATAGTGCTGTTCCTGCTGCTATTCCACAGAATGAGAGAATTGAACCAAAAGCAAAGTGAGCTGCAGTTGCTGCCATGACTTGCAAAGATATGGATGTCCAATCGGCTCGACCAAAAGTTCCCTGACCCAATTCAGCCCCGACAAAGCCTGCTGAGATTTTGAGCATTGTGGAAATTATTGGCCCAATTGGCAACATAGGTAGGACTACTGAAGCTACACAAGATAGGGCTACACAGCCGACCAATCCTCGCCAGAATGAGCTTTCGCCCAAGAAAGAAAATACATCTGCTTCATCAAATTGCTCTCCAGTTCTACGGCTATGGAGGTGTTCGTGAATAATCCCCGCTGTCATCAGAATCAAAGGTGTACCTAGAGCACCCCAGCCAGCAGCATTCTCTACGCAGGATCGCGAATAATCTTCGAGCAATCCTGGTGTTCCTTCTGCAAAAGCAGAAGAGACAAAGGAGAGTATGAGCAATACGTATAAAAATCTTTTCATCGCGATATCGCATCGCAAAGTAGTTGCCAAGGCCCCGAAAACCGGTCCAGTAAAGAGAAATGGTCTTTTCTACTGTTTCTGAAGTGATGCATAAACGGACACATGTGTCGATAATAGAACACTTGGTGACTCATGGCTGAGACAGTTACAATTGGCACATGAATAAGACAACGACAATGAAATTGCCTCCTCGGGCGGCCAAGAGATTTTCGCTCAAAGGTCGACTTGGCTTCGGAGGTATGGGCGAGGTCTTTTTGGCTCGCGATGAAGCTCTAGATAGAGACGTTGCCATCAAGGTAATAAGACCAGATTTGGCAAATGATGAGGATTTCGTCAAACGGTTCAAGCGGGAAGTGGTTACTCTTTCCCGCATATCACATCCCAATGTCATCCATTTCTATGATGTTTGGGATGAGGATTCTACGCTCTTTTACACAATGGAATACGTTGAGGGTAAAGATCTCGACCAGCTCATAGCCTCTGGTAAGCTCGATGCAGTGAAAGCATGTGAGCTCGTAGCGCTCGTTTGTGATGGTCTCGCGGCCATTCACAAAGCTGGTGTCATTCATCGAGACATCAAGCCAGGAAATGTTGTCGTGACGGCCGACGGTGTTCCCAAATTGCTCGACTTCAGCCTGGCTACCTTTGTCAATCCAGTGACAGCACACAAGATTACGGCTTCAGGCCAGTTGTCAGGCACTCTTAACTACATTGCTCCTGAAGTTTTCAGAGGATATGACGCTGATGAAGTGAGCGATGTGTACCAAATGGGCCTTCTACTCTATGAAGCGCTCTGTGCAGAACATCCCTTTGCTAATTTGCCCATTCTCGACATAGTTCAAGGAATAGCTGCCAAAAAAGTCTCATCAATTTTGACCAAAGTGGATGGGGCTGATGAGATGCTCGAAAACATTGTTTTTCAGGCAATGCATGTTTCAACTGATGAGCGAATAAAAAGTGCTATTGCTCTTCGCGACGAGCTAAACAATTGGATTTCTAAAGAAGGCCATACTCTCGTTGTCTCCAGTCGCAAAGTCAGGGTAGGGATTGATGTTGGTGGTACATTCACTCACGCCGTAGCTCTATTGGGGGCAGAATGTAAGCTCGTTGGCTCAGCAAAAGTACCTACGACTCACAGCCATGAAGATGGCGTTGCTCAAGGGATAGTGGATGCCCTCCGTCAGCTCATTGAAGGTGATGGTTTGGATCCTAAAACAATCAGTCGAGTTGCTCATTCAACTACTCAAGCAACGAATGCCCTTCTCGAAGGTGATGTCTGCAAAGTGGGTATCCTCGCTGCAGGAGAAGGCTGGGATGGCAAACGAGCATCCTCACAAACTGAAATAGGTAGTTTGGAGTTGGACGAAGGTTCGGCTATCAATACTATTCATCGTTATGTCGAGCTATCTGCTCATAAAGAAATTGAGCAAGACAGAGAAACCATAAAAAAAGCCTGTCTTGAACTGATCGATGAAGGAGTGGAGGCACTCGTTGCTGCTGCTGCTTTCAGTGTGGACAATCCTGAGGTAGAGGAAACTATTCTCACTGTTGCTTCAGAATGTGGTTTGCCAGCTACTGCAACTCATCACATATCCCAACTATATGGTCTGAGAAATCGAACGAGAACAGCTGTTCTCAATGCTGCAATATTGCCCAAGATGACAGAGACTGCGCAGAAGACCAAAGAGGCCGTTCGTGCCATGGGTATAGCTGCTCCCGTCGTCGTAATGCGCTCTGATGGCGGCGCTATGGATGTTGAGCAGATGCAGCAAAGGCCCATTCTCACCATTCTTTCTGGTCCAGCTGCAGGTGTTGCAGCAGCCTTGATGGCTGCTCACGTTTCAGAGGGTATCTTTTTGGAAGTTGGTGGCACTTCAACAGATATCTCCTGTATCAAAGACGGACGACCTCATATGCAACCAGCTCGTATCGGCCAACATCGACTCTATGTGAACACACTGGATGTTCGTACTGTTGGTGTTGCTGGAGGTTCGATGGTCAGAGTGGACAAGAAAGACAAAGTCATCTCCATTGGGCCGCGATCTGCTCATATTGCAGGACTTAGATATTCAGCCTTTCCAAGTGTAGTCACTCCCATTCCTCCTGATGTGGAAGCACAGAAAATCTCCCCCAGACAGAAGGATCCCAAGGAATACCTTGGTTTGGCCATTCCATCACTGACTCCTTCTTGGACAGTTACACCAACCTGTGCGGCCAATCTATTGGGCACCGTTCCCGATGGAGATTATGCCCTGGGCAATAAAGACCAGGCGGGCCAAGCTTTCGAAGCCTGTGCCAAATTAGTTGGTTCCACAGCTAAAGAGTTGGCTACTCGAGTAATAGATTGTGGTGCAGCAAATATTGAACGAACAGTGCTCGAGTTGCTTAGCGAATATGAACTGGACAAGAACCGTGCACGTTTAGTTGGTGGCGGTGGAGGGGCTGGTGTTTGGCTTCCTGTTCTTGGTGACCGACTCAACATTCCCACGGGTATTGTATCTTCGGCACCTTTGATTTCTGCTATAGGTGCTGCAATGGCCCTATTGCAAGAGACAGTAGAGCGCACTCTCGTTGATCCAAGTGCAGATGACATTTCCCGCATCCGCGAGGAGGCTAGACAAGCTGTTGCTCGTTCAGGAGCAGTTCACGAGACCATCGAAGTTCATGTCGAAGTGGACAGAGCAAGGGGAATATTACGGGCAACAGCTGTTGGAGCACATGAGTTCCTTACAGAAAACAAAACTTTACCTGTCGAAAAACTGCGTTCTAGAGCAAGCGAATTGTTGCAGGTAAAGGCTGCAGAGGTGGATTTTATTGCTCAAACAGAACGTTTCACACTTTTTGCAGCCGACGTGACTACAAAGATGCTCTTTGGTTTGTTCGAAAAAACCGAGAGCTCTTGGGCTGTCCTAGATTCCCGTGGACGAGCCAGATTGACAGCCGTAGATGGAGGAGTGCGCTTAATCAAAAGAGGTCGCTTCGTAGAAGATTTCGAAAAAGCCATGGAAGAGTACGCCAGCTTTGGTGATGCTGGAA
>CAZXTJ010000060.1:0-20109 GCA_964643655.1 uncultured bacterium | reverse complement strand
ATTGCCGGGCTTTCATAACGATGGCGGCGAGAGTGATTATAGTGATTTTGATATTTACTGTCCTCTGTATGACTTGTATTCGAAGGACTATAAATAGGGCATCCAAATCAAAAATGAAAACGCCAAAACTGGAGTTTTCACATTGAATGGTTTTTTTGAGAGGCAGAAAAACTGAGTGGTTAATCAATCAGCAGAGACAGAGAAAAGTAATACTAAGAAGAAGGTAATGCAAGTCATCGGCATCGTCGGTTGTTTTGTCATCCCTCTTTGCCTGCTAATATTGATTGGCGCCTCCATGTATGTGTGGGAAAGGCAAATCGCTCCCTTGAGTCCTCCGAATTACGAGGGGACTCCGAACGGACCAAGCGACCAGTAAACGTTCGTTCCTGAGGTACTCATTGAGTATTGGGCGTGGACTCAAAGCGAGAAACCGATGCCTATGGGTATCCAGTATAATGACCACTAACATTGATTTGGATGGTATCTCATATGCGCCCACGTGTTCTCTTACTGTTCTCGTTTCTCCTAGCGTCCCTGTTCTCCCTACCCTCCCTTTTGGCCGAGCAATGGACCATTTCTGTTACCTACGAACTCAGCACAAATGTCCAAGGTATATCATCGAAACATTCTGCTCGCGGTAAAGCTCAGATAAAAAGCAACGCTGATGGCACCTTCACCGGCAGCGGCACACTGCAGGCCAGCTATGTCATGCACAGTGCCCATATGTCTACAAACATCAAAGGCGCTGGCTCCTTTCAAGTCAAAGGAAAGGCTGACGGTAAATACTTGCTCTTTTCTTTCGATGAGGGAGCAATACCAATGAAAGGAACTATGGTTGCCGGTGGAATGCGGATGCCTCACAATGACACTCTCAATCCAGCCACGATTGCCCCTGTCCACAGCTCTCACTCGATTGAAAGACGTGAAGGAGCAAGAGCAAAAGTTGGCACAGACTCAGGAGGTGTCAAAAGCCTCGCAACCTTTACTTTGTCAGGTGGCCGTAATGTCAAACCTTTGCCAAAGGACGAGACAAAAGAACTGAAAAATGTCCCCAAAAGCAAAGACGAGTGGACCCTATTTTTCAGTAACCATTGCTCTATGGCTCATCCATTCGGTGGTACCATCAGCACAAAAATGAGCGGAGAGGTCCGCTTCCACCCTCCCCTCACAGATGGTCCCGTTCGTGGTGAGGGTCCTTATCGCTGTGAGGGCAACAACTCGACAATGAAAGGCCGCCTCATACTAGATGGTCGTGTGGAAGACGAAAGGCTTTACTTTGTGCCCAAATGCCAGGTCACCTCATTCAATGGCCAAAGCATGGGTGGAGCAGTAAAGGCCAATTTCAACTCAGGCCTCAACATTTTCAATTCTCCTGAGGTCTCACTTCCGCTAGAACATAATGCCAAAATCGAATTCCCAATCGATACGGCCTCACCGCCATCAAAGGGAATGACTGTTTGGCGTCTAGAAGGCAAGAAGCGTGAAAAGTGGCAGATAACAATCGATGACAAAAATCACGAATATGCTGTCAATGAGAACTCCGTCAAGAACCCTCTACATTGCGGACTTATTGTTCGTTTCCGCCGCACGATAATCGTCACCATCGAAAGTGGCAAAATAAAGAGCAGCAGCGGCACTTCCAAGTTCGTAAGTACCACTCCATTTTCCTATCCTCCTTGGGCTTATAAGACTTCATCAGAGATGATGGATATATACGGCACAGGCACCGACGTCGAAGCAGAGCGGTACGACCAGGTACGCCACGCACGCAAATTCCACCCTCCTAAAAATGCAAAAGATGCAAAACTCAAAAAAGAATGGGAGTCTATCAAAAAACGAAAGACTCCCTATGCCTTTCCTGAAAAGTTCACTCCCAGCACCCAAAAGAGTGGGCAGATGTTAACCCTTTCCATCCCCACACCCACTGGTTACTGTGTGGGAATTCGCGCACAATTGAATATGCAAGAAGTGAACAAGAGGGGCTACCAAAAAATGTTCAAAAGCAAACGTCGTGATTTCCAAGACACAGAACGTCGAGTACTTGAGCCAACGTTTACGGTACCTCTAAAGGATGGCTACCACAAAAAATCGCCAGGTTCTGACAAAATCTCATCAACAGAGATAAGAGTGAAAAAGTTGAGTAGCCGCTAGCCTAAGGGGAGGCTATCTCTTCCGCAAGAGATCCGTAAAACCATGTCTTTTGGCAAACTGATGAAGACGGTTCAAATCAGGAAGATTATTGTCACTAATTGAGTTTATGGAGGGATCAGCGCCTTGCTCCATTAGATAGATTATTATTTCTCTACGGTGGGCCAACTCACCTTCATTGGCCGTGATGAACTCCATTACTTTGAAGAGAGGAGTCTGCCTCAGCTCGCTTGTTGTGGCATTTACGTCAGCTCCCTCTTCGACTAATGCCTTTATTGTGGAGAGATTGGCTGCCTTGGCTGCAAAGTGTAGTGCAGTAACGCCATCGTCCCAGGCGTCTCCCATATACATTGTATTGTAGGAGTAGCGAAGCTCTTTGCTCACCTTTGCTCCGTGGGAGCAGAGTAGATGGATCATCTTTCCGTCACTATGTTTTGCTGCAACACTAAGCGGAGAATACATGCTGAGCCTGCCATAATAATCAACCCTTGCTCCAAGTCCGATCAGCTTCTCTACTAAATCGTGACGGCTGTGTTTGATGGCAATTTCTATCGGCCGTTCTTCATAGCGGTCCCGTACATTGACCAGTGTCTTTTTGCCTTCTTGTACTGTTTTCTCGATTTCTTCAATAGTCCACTGGCGAGAGGAATCTGTATAACCCGAGGGCCCACTCGAATGCCTTCTCGATGGTTCTTTCTGCTGTTGGTTTCTTTCTTGATGCCGCCTCATCCTCTTTTCTCTCTCTCTTCTCTCTTCTACCTCAGCTTCTTGTTTGGCAGCTTCAGGGAAGATGAATGGAAAGAGTATGAAACTCAGTATATAACCAGGAAATGGTCCCAATATTGAGGATAGAATCAGGACAAGAATACCTTTGGGACCAGTCAAATCGTCCCAGGCGTCAAACATCCAAATGAGTAGCAAACCCACAAGGATAGTGAAAAGAAAACTAAATACTTGGTGGTAAGACTTTTTTGTTTGTGGATCCATGTATATAGCTTACAACTATTCCTTCACATTGCAGTAAAATGAGCCTTATGGAGAAAGAGACGAAGGAAACTAAAAAGAAGAGCAGCAGCTCTGGCTGCCTAGTGGCCTTTTGTGTCCTCGTTTATTGGCCCATGGCCTTTATATTTTGGGCTCTATCAGGAATTGATGAAGTGTTTGTCATTGTACTAGTACCGCTGCTCGTTAGTGCTCATTACATAAAAAAGAGCATTGGTGAGTGTTTAAAAGGCGGTAGTAAGCTAAAGACTGCAATGCTGTCTCTCGCCCTTATTGCTAACATCGTAGCCATACCAGTGAGTTATTACTACGTAACCACAACGGCCTACAGACGATTTCTTCCCTGGGGTGTTGAGATCCACGAAGAGAAATTCAGTGAATTTCAAGATTACTCTTATTACCTCAAAGCAAAGGTGAGTGAAGAGACTTTTCAGGATTTTGTCTCACATTTCAAGCTCAAATTGCATACTGCTGGTAGCCAATACACAGACGATACGACTTGGCTGAGCTGGCAAGGACTACGTGCTCCATCTTTTTGGAATCCCACAGCTTCGCTGAAAAAGACATATGTTTATCAAGGAGGGCATTGTTGGGAATTAGCCAAGTATGAAAATGGCTATCTTTACTATTATGCTTTTAGTCACTAATCGTTTACTGCTTCTGCTTCTTCAGAAAGAGCTTCTCGAGTCCAAAAGCCGTTTTGACTTTAGCTAGTGGTAACTCGAGCGTGACCTCTGCCCCCTCTTTGGTGTATTTGGTCTTACCAACTACCTTAGCGCCAATGACCAAGTTTCTGACTGTGACCTTCGCCTTTCCATCTTTGCTGAATGTATCAACAAGTTCTTTCCCGTCAGCAGTGTAGAGTTTCTCAATTCGCTCAGCTAATTTTCGCCAACCAGAGGCAATCGCCCCTCGTCGCGCTTTGAGCCTTTGGCGAGCAACAATCTTGTGTGGTTTTTTTCTCCTTAATGGCGGATATCTGCCTTCGCCAACGACAGATATCACATCTGTTTCCTTGGGCGTGGTTTTCTCTTCAGCGGCGACCACGAAACTTGGGCTAACAAAAGCTATGAGCAATAGGGTAGCAATGAAGACTTTCATGGTTAACCTTTCTATCTGTCTATGAATTATAGCCAAGAAGGGAGTGAGCTTGTACGAACTTTGATTAATGATTTTTGCAAGTACGCCAAATTGGTCCTTGTATCTTATCATTATTGATAGATAAAAATCGGTCAGTTTTGTGCACGAATCGGTTGTTAAGCAGTACTTTCTGTTTAGATGGAGCTGCAATGACAAACCAACAAAGACGCGTCGTCGGTGTAATGGTCACCTTAATCGTCACTGGTTTTGTTTTCATGGGTATTCGCAGCAATCGGCGAAAGCTGCAGCAAGAAAAACTTCGCCAACTTGAGCAAATCAAAGTAGAAAGTGCCAAACGACGCACAAAGTCTGTCGTTTTTGCACTTGTAAAAATCAAAGCGAGAACAGAGATCAAAAAAGAATGGATCGACGTAAAAGTAGTAGAAGAGAGAGATTTACCCAAACAAGAGTTTTGTAGGGCCCTGGATGAGGTGGTTGGTACCTTTGCTGTCAAAAACATCTACCAGGGCGATCCCATTACCTACGAGAGAATTGTAAGGGTCTCCCAGAAGAACCTCCTCAAGTATCCAGACAAATTCATCGGCGGAAATGTTTACGACGACGAACAGAAAAAGGCGCGCTCAAGGGCTATCGTAATCAAAGTGTTTCCTTATGACATCAATGGGGCACGACTGTTGTGTTGGAAATTCTACGAAGTGTTCTCACTCCTAAAAGGGAAACGGACACCTCTCGTTGCTTCCGTACGTGTTCTGTGGGCGGGCAAAGAAGGCAAAGAGTCGAAGAGTGATTATGTCACCCTAGAAGCCAATCTCTCGGAATGTGAAAAGCTCCTACTAGCAAATAAAAAGGGAAAGCTTCTATTCAAGCGGGTGAATGAGCCATGAAAGAGTTATCCAATTTGTTTTTCATGGCTCTTTACATTGCCTTTGCTGTCTCGCTCTTTTACCAGAAAGTTATTAGCCCAGAACCTTTCAGGAGCGAGATAAACAAACCGCGCGCTCTCGTACGCGATGGAGAAAACAGGGTTTTGGTCGTAGCATCCGAAGTCAATCTAGTACCTGGCTTTGGGCCAATAGATGAGTCTTTTGTAAAGAGGATCAAATATCCAGAGAGACTCCTACCCAGATATGCATCTTTGGATGTAAAAGATGTTCTGGGTTGCACTGTTCATGAACACATTTATCGCGGTGAAGTAGTTTCACTACAGAGACTCATCGATCATGAAGTGAAAGACGGACCTGTCGGAGCCTTCAAGCCGGAGGTTTGGCAAACTATAGTTATTTCTGGAGGTAGGGGCTATGAGCCCATATTGGCACGAGGCTTAAGCGTCGATATTGCTGCCCAATATTTTACTATCCCCTATGGAAAAAGGTCGCCCGTTGAAATCAGCCGTACCATTGTACGCAAGGCTCGTGTTCTAGAGTTTGGAAGTGAAGCTCGCAAGCGATTGAAAGATAGGGGCTTAGCTTCAGACGATGAAGCCGTCACCTTTGCACTGACCAAACAAGCAAAAGCGATTATAGACCTCATCAAAGTCCAGCCAAAGGCTTCCTTCCACATCATCCTGCGGTCTGTAAAAAACTCAGAAGATCCTGACACTGAGGGATATGGTATGGATCAGCTCAGAGACGACAAAGTGAAGAGAAGCTTTTCACCTGAAGAAAGCCCTGTGCCTTTTGACTTAGCAAAATTGAAGTCTTTGCGTGCCACGGTTCAAGGACAGACAGAGCCAGTTGCTGGTGAAAATGAACCAGACGTCGTGAACGAAGATGACAGCCCAGAGGCAATTGATTTTGGTGACTTTGAAGACTTTGATGCCTTTGACGGTTTTCACTAGTCGGCTGAGTTTTGTACCAGTAGACTTGCCTGTCGATGATAGGGATACCAATCTAACTTGCCCAAACGAGCAAAGCCCTTCTCTTTTTGGAGGGCCACTAAATGCTCGAGATCCACTGAGCTCATCCACTCGAAACGGCAGAGCTCAGCCAACACGTTATCATCAGCAGACAAGACAGCAACTGGTAAAAAACTAGGTTTTAAGTGTTGGTTATGTGCTGCATTGTAATGAGCTTCTTTCAATGCTTGGTCGAGAACTCGGCTTGCTTGTTGGCTACATACCAAGGCTGACAACAACTTGGCTGCAGTGCTATTTTCTGCTAGTAGCATCCTTCTAGACTCAGAGACTTTTCCAAACTGGGCAAGAATGAGCGCCTTGAGCATACGTGCTTCTCGACCGAAAGCAGTTTCCCGACAAAACGGCTCAATCAGATCGGTCAGTTCCTTTTCGGATTTACCGAGGTATCTACCTGCTGAAGCTAACATAAGGCGGTCTTTAACCTCTAAGGAACCTTGCAAGACTTTGGTGGTAGTACCAAATTGATCATAATTGAAGTAGATTCTGGCCAGTGTTTTAACATCTGACTCTTCATTTGCCAAAGCAATTGCATCTTTGAGGCGACTCTGGGCAGAAGTAGAAAACAAATCAGAGTGGACTAAATATCGCCTGAACTCAATGTGACCGCGAAGCCCAATTAAGAGTGCTGTTGAAGACGCTTCTCTCGATGACTGGAGTAAATGGATGGACTGTTTCAACAGTGACTCAGGACGAGGATCGGCAGGATTGAGCTCGCGATAGTTGGCAAGATATGCACGGACTATATCGCAAGCTCCACCAGATAGACGTGTCGCTCTCTTGCAAAAGAGAAATGAGTTACAAGCTCTGAATGTCTTTAAAAGGCGCCCTGCCTGTCCATCCTCGGAACTCAACTTCAAAGCCCTTTGATAACAAGAACAAGCCACCTCATATTCGCCAAGTTCTGCAGCAGTCTTTGCCTTCCAAACAAACAATATTGACGAAAAGGGCTGAAGCCTAGTTGCCTTATGCAGCCTTTTATACATTGGGAGTACTTCGCCTTTGTGGTAATGAAGTAACTGGCTCGTAACAGAAGTTCTGTAGAGCTGCAATTCTACTGGCAAGATAATAAGACCGAGTAAGCAGGCCATAGAGGCGACAGCGCAATACTTGAGATCATGTGTAACCAAGGAGGCAAATGGATTTTTCTGCACTTGAACCTCCTTGAGCTCTATTCCTTGAGCTTCTAGATACTCTATTTCGCCCCTCGTTCCCAAACGAAACTGTATGTACGTAACCTGCTCGCTCTTCTCAATAGGGAGCCTCAGTACATACCCCTCATAATCCTCCGTCCATTCCAATGGCTCCTTCAAAAGCACTTTTTCTTCATCGAGATAACTAACCCGCATAAGTTCAAAAATCTCGATTCCGGGTGACACGAAGGTCAGTTCACCATTGGCTACGTATAAAAAACGATGAGGTTTTCCAAAGTGCCAATCTGCATAACTCAAAAAAAGCAAAGCAAGTATTAATGCAGCTGATATGACATCAAATGCATAAAGGTACCAAGACCAAACATACCGAAATCCGAAACAGAGCCATAGACTGCCTGCAATAAAAGCTATGATGGCCGATGTCCAATGAATTCTAGGTGCAGCTAACTGGCCAAGTAAAAGCAGGATAATGAACAAACGCAGAAGGTGAAAAGTGACCTCACCATTGATATCTCCCAAAAAGGCGTAATAACAGAGGCAACCCAATAGTCCTATGGCCCCTAAAAACACACTCGTCGTATTGGGAATCTTCATCCTGCAATCACTTTCAACGACCGCTGCGACCTCTTCGTGAGTTCTGTCCATCCGATAGGTCATTAAAAAGGGTTTCCAACGCAGTAAAACCACACCAGCGTGCCTTAGATAAGAGGAAATCCATCCAGCTTTCTTGCGTAAGTTCCATCGAAACCACCTAAGAAAATGAGTGGAAAAAAACTGCCCCCAAAACGACACCAATCCAGAGAAAAAGAGGTCGAAAAACAAGGCTGCCAAAACATTCTGGCGGTGCAGGATTGGCTATCATCGAAACAACAAACAATATTCTCTATCATCACTACTAAAGGTAGTGCGTTGATTAAAAACCTGCATGATCATTTTCTATCAAATTTGAGACTACGATAAGACGAAAAAGTCATCCCTAACTGCAGAAATGTGAGTGAAAAGTTCAAAGGTTTCTATTGGAGCGAATCAAAAAACAGACCCCAAAGGGCCTGTTTTTTGTTTGAATCTCTTCTTTTAGATCAGGGGGAAGCCACCTGCGAGTAGGTGAAGAACACCCAGAACAAGGCAAGCGATACCCATTGGAACTTGGTATTTCTCGAGGGCTTCGATTTTCTCTTTGTGTTTGATGAGTAGATCCTGAGCTGCTAAAGCAGCTTTCTCTGCGGCCTCACCAGCAGCTTCGGCTGCATCTTCAGCTGCCTCCATTGCTGCCTCAACCTGTTCGGCACCAGCGGGAGCATCGGGGTTCTTTTCTTTTTCTTTCTCTGGCTCTTCCTTTTTCTCCTCTTCCTTCTTCTCAGCATCTGCAGGAGGTTTCTTCATAAGAAGTTCTTTACCCAAGAAGAGACCAGTAACGATAGCTGCTACTTGAGGCAGAATATTGCCAAAAGGCGCAAGGTGAAGCAGAGCAACAACGAAACAGATGAGGCCAATAGCCATAGCAGCCACACCAAGAATGTTTCGCAAAGGTGTCAGTGTCTCATAAAGTTTGGCCAGCGCAGGGGCCTTTTTGTTGATCATCGGAGCAGCAGCAAGCAAACCAGCAACAATACAAGCTACGCTCAAAAGTAGACGCCAGAACCATCCACCGGCACCTCCGCCACCACCGAAACCGCCACCACCACCAGGAACTTTGGAGGCAAGCATTTTGTAATAGGCATAATCGTGGTTATTACAGCGTGCGAAGGGAGGCGCCTTTGCTATGCCAGCTTCGTTTTTTGTGTAGAAGCTATAGTGGAACAGATATGCAAAGCGAGAACCTGATTTGCTGCCAAAAGCAACTTTCATATCAAGACGGTACTGAGTCGGTTGCTTGAGAATATTTGTCTTAAAGACATTCCAATCTCCGCTTGCAAGAGAAACAGCGATGGGTTCACCAAGATCGTCTTTGTAGTGGCCGTGAGTTCTATCTCCCCAGGAACCAGGATGCTCTTTCAGACATTCCATTGCTGCGGCACAGACGTCGGCTGCGGAAGTTGGACCTTTCCACTTTGGATTGTTAACAGGCCAATCCATCTCTGGTTTATGGAGATTCTCCTCAAAACGTTTAGTCTGAACGTTGACTGCCTCTTGTGCAATCTTGATGTTTTCGTCGAAAGTACTATCACCACTGAGCTCTTTCCCTGCCTTGAAGCAGTTCAGTGCCGTTGTAATGTATTCGAGGTAAAGCTCAACCTTGTGGGAATGTGCTTTCTCGCTGTTACGTTTCCAATTTCGATAGTTTTTCTCACCAACACTCTTACACCATTCAGCAACGTCTTTTTTCTTACCGACTGCTGACAGGAGTGTGTTATAGGCCGAAGAAAAGGATTTGTCCAAATCTAGTGGTTGGTTCATGCCTTCAAAGGCTTCAAAACGACCGCGACTGTCTCGCTTGTATTTGCTACCAACCCGCTCCCAGAAGGGGATGAACTTTTTATTAAAGGCGATAAAACTCTTTGTAAAACCGACAGGATCTTTTTTGAAATCGCTTTCCCATCGAACTTTCTCAGATTCTTTGGCAAGTTCAACAGCCTCGCGCCAGTCTTTCATCTTTTCTTCATTGCTTACATTAGCAGCAGCTCCACCAGAGGAACGAGCCTTTTTCATTCTTGCCAACTTGCGCTGCTTCATACTCTGCGCCCGCACAGACGAGGCTGACAGACCAACAAAAAGACAAATACAGACAAGGATTGCAGTGACGCTGAAACGACTACTTCTCATCTAAGAATCTCCTCCTTTATTAAGGATCAACACACAACAAAAGGGTTACTGTTAATATGGAGTTCATCATACCACTATCTATCTGTAATAAAATGTGAAAAAGGTCTACAGTACAATTTTGACCCTTTGAGTTATGACTCTTGTAAGATCTTGTGTGTGTCCAATACACGGGTAAGTTTGGGGGGATTGTAAACATTCACACTTTGACACTCATCTTCTTAGTTTTTATCTGCACAACGAGTACTACGTTGGCCAGAAATGACCTAGAGAGATTGAACTACGGACAGTTCGAAAGGCATATGCTTCGTCTATTCACTAATGGCAAGTATGCTGAGGCCGAGAGGCACGTTAAGGTGATGGTTCGAAGATTTCCTAAGCGCTATGAAGCTTGGCAATACGCTTATTGGGCCTACGGACGTAGTGCGAAACCCGGTTCAATTCGTGGGAAAAAAGCACTAAATGCTGCACTCAAGGCGACTGAGATATCAAAAACGGCTGACAAATATTGGCATCGAATAACCTTCGTGCACCCTATTGCGGCAGCCAAGTTTGCCATAGAACTCAATTCGTCTTACCAGCAGGGATTGGACTTGTATCGCCAGGCAAAATCTCGTGGAGCAGAAGACAAACTTGTTTGGACCTATTGGCGGGGTGTTGCAGAAGATAAATTGGGACGTAAGGAAGCTGCGAAGGAAGCTTATGAAAAGTTCATCGAATATTATCCGCAGATAGTCGCTGAGCGAGATAAGTCGCTCCGAGAAGTTTCTCATATGCTTTCTCCTGCCCAAGTACTAGAGAACATTGAACAGAACAAAATAGACAAATACAACTACGAGCAGGCCAAAAAACGTTTGGCAAAACTTAACGCAAGCCCATCGTCTGCCGACGGAGACCACCCAATGTTGTCGGGAACAAGTAGTTCAGTCAGTGCTTCATCTGGCCCACAGGGGGACGTGCCTCAATCGACCTGTTGTTACCACATTTGGGCTGCTGGGTGTAATCTGGGTTGGGCGACCTCACTGCTCAAGTTCACAACGGAAAGAACAAAATGGTGTGAAACTGATAATCTGATTATTGGCTTTCTGAATAAAGCAGGAGAACATGTCATCGCGGCAAACAGCGCATGCTCAAAGCTCAATCCTGCGTGGCCACAATGTAAGAACAAACAGCGGCACTTAACGAAGCTTGGTCAACGACTTAGGAAAAATCCCATACCCAGAGTAAGATTGCAGAT
Organism: uncultured bacterium; assembly: GCA_964643655.1. Classification (GTDB taxonomy): domain Bacteria; phylum Muiribacteriota; class UBA6191; order CAZXTJ01; family CAZXTJ01; genus CAZXTJ01. Next base: position 8,795 of record CAZXTJ010000060.1, on the reverse strand, counting down.
AATGCTGGCAGTCAAAGACACATTCAACTGGCACAAAGCCTTGAAGAAGCAAGTTTACGACACTTCTCCCCAACCAACGACGAGCAGATTCAAGACTTGTGCAGATAAGTACTTTTCACTTGGTTTCAGATTGTCCTTTGCACAACACTCTTTGAAGGTTGCTGACCAGTGGGGTAGATACAATAGAAAAGATTGGCGAAAACCCATTGGTGTAGCCTTTGATCAGCTTTGGCATACACTGAAGATACTCGACGTTTATTATCTCGTAACGAGCGGTACCTGCGTCGAACTGAAAGACTTGGGACCACACAAGCGCATATTCGACGTTACTAAGAAGCAACCAACAAACAAGAGCAAAGTAGCTAGTCTCATATTCAAGGTGGACAAGCTGTGCACTGACATACAAACCAGAATGATAAACAAGTGTGGCGGCAATGATGGAACGAAATACCCACCAAAAATAGTAAGACCTCATCATAGTCCTGCTGTTGCGCAGACTTCCTTTGATCTAGCTGGCACCTGGCGCGAACGTTTCTTCTACTTCACGAGGAAATATTATGAAGCAGGCAATAGAGCCACCAAAGATTCCAATAGCCGGCATTATGATGGAATAACTATTCGCATCACCAAAAGCGGCAATAGATATGGTGGTGTCGTGGCTTCCAACTCAGGGAAAATCTCACTGGCAGATGCTTTCGATGGTTCCTACAAGCAATATTACTATCCAGGTAAACAAGTTTTTGATCTCACCAAGCAAGGCCCATATTTTGTAGGAACCTTCCAATATCCACAAGTCGACTATTTCCGAAAAGGCCGATGTGTCATCGAAGTAAAAGGAAACGAAGCCCACCTAAGTATAGAGAGTTTTCTATTTAACCGAGATGGACAAACAAAGGTGTCAGATGCTCATGGTTACATAATTCTCAAGCGAGTGGAGTAGATAAATACTCACAAAAATTGTGTCCGGCAATGACGCAGAGGAATACATAAAACAAGGGTTAGCCCCAAAAGAATTTTGCACTTCTTGTCCTGTTTTTTCCTTTTTAGACTTGAACCAATGATTTTTCTACACAGCCAATTCCTGGCTCACATTGTTTGTTCTTCTTACACTGCAATCAAATCGGGAGCAAATCCATCAATAGCTCTTTCAAGCAAAACGATATTAGACAGATGCCAACGAGCAGACAAGCATAGCAGAGCATTAATGGCCAAGGTTTTCGTCCTTCTTCCAAGAGAAGCACTTTATCAAAATCAACTTTCGGATATCTTTCCTTAAATAGTCTCTTTGTCTTTCGACTGGGACCTTTTATTGGATTTACAATAACACCCCTCAGGTTGTTTTCAATCAATACACAGTCAGGCATATCACGAGCTCTTTTTATGCGCTTGGTTTTCACAAGGACGGAGAAGTTCTCAGGTCTTCCAATCAGTCCATCAGGTACTTTATCCAGATCACCGTACTTATCACTGAGATAGATAAGTTTCTGAATGAATGGGTGCGAGTTAGACAGGATTGGATAGTGAACATCCTCTAAACGGGTATGCTCCTCAAGGTATTTTTGATGTGCTCTTCCTGTTCTCTCATATGAAATGATTGCCGTTGGATACATAGCGAAGTGTTCACCAATTTTTATGTGCAGATTGTCTACTTGTTTTCCAGTTTCAACATCCTCGAGCCTCATTTCTGTGGCATCTGCCCTAGCCTTTTGGCTGATGAGCATTTGCTGATAGGCCAAGAAAGTAATGATTGCCCCAAGGAGTATTAGTAAACCTAGGGCTTCGCGCTTTTTCTTGGCGTTGTGCTCAACGATAGGATGTGTTGAACCCATTGTGTCTTTGTAGTCACATTTGTTTAGATAGAGCTCTTCTTCATCAGGAGGATTAAAACTAGCGATCATTCTGTTGGCAACTGACTTGGGAAAGACATAAATATTGGAGACTGATTTGCGAACATAACTTATCAGGAAGAAACCAACAAAAGCGCCAACTACTGGTATTGGAGAGAAAACCAACTCCCGAATTATCAGTTGAATTAGAACAGCAGCAATACAGACGCCTTGAGTGCTCAGGGCAACGTACTCGAGTATTTTCGCCGAAAAATGCAAATCGAAAGAAGTTATCATATCGTTCTTTATTCCGCGTGGACTCGGTCTCGTTATCGGAGCTTTGAGAAAGTGTGCAATTTCACACGAAGCTTCGTTGATGCCGTTAAAATGGTGCCTATAGAGCACGAGAGCTAACAACAAGGGTATGCTCACAATGGCAAGTACATCAAAGAAATGTACAGAGGCAATTGTGTGGTAGGACACTTTAAAATAGCAAGCAAAGGGACTCATCACGAGAAAGAAGACGAAGATGTACAAGGCCAGAGCCAACAAGGCGACTACCTTCTGCAGATGACCACAAGCTTCGCAGTATCGTTCTGATATTTTTTCGTAGGCGGGTTGCTCCGACACGCTGGGTTTGCTCCACTGCCTTGAAGGACAGCCAAGAATAGCGCAACCACCAGCATATTCGTAGCAATGGCAATGGTGTGTGGTCTTACACTCTTTGCATAGGACAGTGGTTCCGCCATAAGAGCCAGCGCAAACGGGACATATGTATCTCTTCGCCACTTGCACTCCCCAAGCTTTTCCCAAAGCGAGCATTATCATTATCGTGACAGAAGGACTTTGCAGCCTGCAAACAACGATACCACGATCACTGAAAGCACGGGCCAAACGTGTTTCCGTTTATAACCAAACAAGCTTACAACATAACTATCGTAGGGGATGCCATGCTGCTTGTGAACTTGATTAGCTACAACAGGTAGAGCCGTGGCTCTTCTCCTTGTAACTTCACATCACCGTCACTTTGACGTAGCCCAACTATTGTATTTTTCTCTTTCCTCTGCGGTGAGAGCTTCCCATTTTTCTGCAAAATCTTTTGAAGCATTCGAGCCCGTATACGGTGTATTAGCTTGGCGCAGTTTTTCCAATTGATCTTGGATGAAGAAGTAATAACCAGAGCAACCTCTTTTGGTCTTTTTCTTAGTCATTGTACCTCTCTCTGATTTGCAGGTGGTTGTTCGCTTAATGTCTCGTAAACGTCCTTTAATCTTTTGGACAAAAGCTGTGGGATTAACGAGTTTTCCATTGTGAAAGTCTGTTCCTGTTTCATATAGAGAGCACCATAAAGTATCTGCTGTTACATCTCTATCGATTTGACATCCAAGGGCAGCAACACCAGCGATGTATGGAGCTGCCCAGCTCACGCCACCTGTAGGTGAGAAAACATACTCTTTTGTATCCATGAACCCAGCATATGTGCGATTGTCAGTGGGAGCGAAAAGAGCTTCCTTCCTCACTCGGTATTCTTGACCACGGAAGGGATGCCACATTCGGTAATCTCGGGGTTCTTCTGGGTTTTTGTTCAATGGACAACCAGCCCCAACAATATTTAATCCACAGTGAACCACGAGGATGCCTGCTTGCTTAGCCCTTTGAAGAGCCATTTTCCACAAAGGTAAATTTTTGTCTTTCTCATCGAGTCCTTTTGAAACACTAACTACGCGAATTTTTTGCTCTCTGGAGGTCTTATTGTTGTAGTCGATTATCTCAAACAAAGCCTTTGCCCTGTATCGGTGGTCTCTTTTCCAAGAAGGTTCTGCCCAGTAGTGAAGTTCGACTCCTGGCGCAGCACCACAACTTTTTCCCATAAGAATGGAGACGACTGCTGAACCGTGCATTTGAGGTGGCGCATCTTCACATTCAACAGTATGATAGTTCACATCTTTGCGCAGGTACTCGTCGTGCTGGAGCAAGAGAGGCTGATCAATAATAGCCACATGCACACCGACCCCAGTTATTCCTTGCTTATGGAGTTCTCTTAGACCAAGTCCTGGGTTTCGTCGCACTTTCAATAAATGTTCAGGGTTAAAACTCTTGGGCAAAAGTTTTTTTATGGGCCAAGTTGTGTTTGAGTCAAATCTCGTAAGCGGCAGAATATTGCCCAAATTTCGCAAGTCAACATTTCTTAAAGTAAGTCTCTTCCTCTTGAGCATGAACCCACGCAAATCAACGTGGGGTTTCAATTCTGAGATTTCCATCTTTTCAAAAACGTTACCTTGACCATAAGCAGCCGCACTCAATACAAATAGAATGAAAATGGATCGAAGCATTGCCTCACCTTCCCTTTACTCATTCTTATAAGGTTACAGCTACTTCTTTTTTCCGCCAACAAAGTCTTTTAACGACTGTGCAGGTTTAAAGCTCACGGTAGTTTCCGCTTTGATACGAATTGGGGATCCTTTGTAGGAGGGCCTGCCGACGAGTCTTTTTCGTATCGTACGCTTCTTGAAGGTTCCGAAACCGGGATAGGTGAAACTCTCGCCTTTGGCCATTGCTTTCTTGATTGTATCGAAAGCAGCGCTGACTACGGCACTTACTTGTTTCTTCGATAATCCATCAGGAACACTTTTACTTCTTGCCACTTTTTCAATCAGTTCGGCTTTTGTCATAGCACGAGCATTTGAACAGCTGAAACAAACACAGAATGTACAGATGAATAGTGTAAGGATCAGTAGTCTCGTATTCGCATTCATCTAATAGCCCCCTTCACTGATTTTGTATGTCTCCAGTATGGACTGTTTTCTGAAGGAAATGACAGTTTTAATGAAATGAAGGGTCTATCGCGTCCCTATTTTGGGCCTACTGTCACATCGTTGAGACAGTATCGCTAGTGAACGGAATCGTAAAGACGCACCAAAAGGGACTTTCAAGGTTTGGCACGCTTAGTGTGTCGCCAGTAGTTGGAGGTCACAATGAAGACAAAATATTTGATTATTGCCATTCTATTAACGCTATTCTCCTTTTCATATATATTGGCTCAAGTCTCCTTTTTTGACATTGCAGTATCCGAGCCAGTTATCGCACTTTCCTCTAGTCGCGTACCGACTAAAGTGCAAGACACCAAACCTTATTCAGTGCCTGGGCAAATATTGGATGTATCTAAACTGAGCAATGGCGAAATCGTTGAGTTGATTGATCGCCTTAAATCCAAAAAGCTCAACATTGAGTCTGAATTGGCAAAATTAGATGCTACTCAGAAAGAAAAAGAATGGGAACTACTCAAAAGGCTCTCTCACGTACGACACCAGATATTTCTTGCGGATCAAAAGATCCGCAATCTCAGCGAGCTAGAAGACTTGCTTAAAGTCCATATTGAAACCCCAAATCCAAGTGGAGGTCGGTAGACCTTTCTTGTAATTGAGCGCTTAGGCGACAAAACCTTCTATCAACGTGCTGCGAACTGTGTCACTTTGGTTCAATAGATATGCCAATACCTCTTTCAATGTGCGATACTTTCAAACATTGTTTGGAGGTTCTAAATGAGTTTGCTTCGTTTTTCTATAGCGTTTTTGCTCTTGATTTCTCTGTGCCACGCTCGACCAAAATTTTCCGGACGCCCCATTGATCAGGTTTTGTGGAAACATTCCGTAAAGGGTGACTTAGCTAAGGTCAAAGCCGCCCTTTCTGCAGGAGGCAATCCAAATGTTCCAGTTTTTAATGGAATTGCTGCCTTATCTGCAGCTCTTTCTAATAAGCACGTGGAAATAGCAAAGTACCTCATCAATAATGGGGCGCGCGTAGACGTGGCGGATCCTAAAGGATTGACCCCTTTGCATTTTATTGCCGTTGGTGGGCTGGATGACCTTGTTGAGCTTGTCGTTAAAAAGGGTGCAAACGTCCACGCCAAGGATTTTGTTTCAGGTGACACTCCCATTATTGTTGCCGCAATGGCTGGCCATACTGATACGGTTTCCAAGCTCATCGCAGCAAAAGCAAATGTATCTGATGCGAACAAGCAGGGACATAGTGTTTTACATAAGGCAGCTGCCAATTCTTTTGCCCTAGTTAGTTTGCTACTCAAGAATGGAGCATCACTTTCAGCCAAAACAGTGACGGGTGCGACTCCCCTCCACGTAGCTGCTGATCAGGGAAGTTGGATGGTTTGCGACTTGCTCGTCTCCAAAGGAGCTGATGTAAAGGCTCGTAACAACAAAGGATTTTATCCAATCCATGGTGCTGCACGAAAAGGAGACACTGATATTCTCAATGTTCTCTTGCGTAGTGGCTCGACAACGAAAATGATTAGTTTGGCTGGCCGCACACCTCTTCATTCTGCTTGTGCAGCAGGCAAAATTGAAGCTGTAAAACTCTTGGTGGGTCGTGGTGCTGACATTGAAGCTAAGGATGATATTGGAATAACTCCTCTCCTTCTGAGTTGCTTCAAAGGTTACTTTCCGCTTGTTGAGTTTTTCATTGAGAAAAAGGCTAAAGTATCTGGCAGGACCAAAGATGGAGACAGTGCTCTACACCTTTCTATATCAACAAAAGGTAGCGATATCATCAAGCTGCTTCTCAAAAATGGGGCGAAAGTAGACCTCAAAAACAACAAAGATGAAACACCACTTTTTGAGGCCGTTAGGAAAAATTTACCTAATATTGTCCAGCTTCTGGTTGATGGTGGATCGAATGCAAACTTGCCTTGTAACGGAGTTTCGCCTCTAGAATACGCAAGAAAGTCAGGTTCTCAGGATATAGCCAAGATATTAGAGACAGCAAAGTCCTTTTTTGATTGTGCTTTAAAGGGTGATACCCAGAGCCTTTCGAGGTTTTTACAAAAAGGTACATCTGTCAATTACGTCAACGAAAAAGGCAAATCTGCACTGTTTCTAGCGGCTAAAGCGGGACAGGCCAAAGCTGTTGCTTTTCTCATAAAAAATGGGGCAAATGTCAATTCAAAGAACAAATCTGGTTTCACTCCTCTTCATGCTGCAGCCGCCCGTGCTCATCGAAAAATTGTCGTCTATTTGGTCAAAAAGGGGGCCGATATAAATTCTCGCTCGGCCAATGGTGCAACTGCACTCACTCTGGCAAGGAAAGCAAAAGACCGCAAGTTGTGTAAGTGGCTAAAAAAGCATGGGGCTAGGTAAAAGACAACACGGACAAAACCTTGTATTGCATTTCCTCGTAGCAGTTTTTTGTTCATTAATAGAAGGAGGGAAATGAACAGAAGAGTTTTGCCTGTGTTTCTTATTTTCTTTGGTTGCTTGTTTCAGGGGTGCGTAAACGAGCCATTGCCATTCAACTTTGAGGCCCCAGAGGGCTGGAAGTTGGTTGAAAAAGAAGTTGCTGGCTGAGTCTCTTACTGGGTATTTGCTCCAGAGGTTCTGGAGCCTCACGAGGTCAGTATCTCCGTTGGCTGGAGTTCGATTAATGACGGCAAGAATGTAGCTGATGTAGCAAGTGCGTGGTTGAAGGATATGAAACGGGCTCCCTTCAAGGTGAAGACGTCGACGCCCGAGCCTGAATTCGATTGGGATAACTCTGAAGTTGCCTGTGCTGCTTACACATACGGTGTTGCCCCTTTTCGCCAGGTGGAAACCCATTTTGTCACTTTCAGCGATGACCCTGCCAAGAAGGTGTGGCGCTTACGATATAGTGGCAATAAACCTCATAGAAAAGAGTATGAAGAGGTTGCGCTGAATGCCTTGGGGTCCTTTTCTCGCTGATCGTATCAGAGTCCTAAAGGGAACAACCCGCAGAAAAAGAAGGTAGACTGGATTGACGCAAGATATCTTCTGTGCTGTTTTTTGTGTTTCCAGAGTTGGTGAGTTGAAGAAGTGCTTCCAACTGCTTTCTACATTCAGCGAGACCTTTTTTTGAGTTTTTTGCATTTTCCAATTGCTCTGCAAGTTTGTTAACTTCGGCAAGTTTGTGTATATAGTGGACTGCTTCATCAGTATCTTCTTTGTTCATTGCCCCGTTCACGGCGTCAACCAATTCAATGTATCGCACTCTCGACCAACTACTGTAGAACGAGGCTTCTGAGCGAATTTGGTTGATTAGATATTCGCGAGCAGCAGCATCGTTCTCATCGATTTTGTTTGCGCGTCTCGCCAATTCTTGGAATGTGTCTCTAGCGTCTAGCAGGTTTTCTTTAACTCCAACTGAAAGAGTCTGTTTAGCTTCTGTGTTGGCGATTGCTGCCGTTTGTTCTGTTCCGAGAAGTGACATGCTCGTGTCATTGGAGTAATCGAGAGAGCTATCGTCTTCGATTGATTGAAGAAAGTTTGCTACTTCGTCAGCGCTATTGAGGAGGGCGTCTATTCTTTGTTTGACAATTGCAACTCGTGACTGCAATACATCTCGAAGTGCTAAAGCATCGTTGTCAGTTCCAAAATCGAGAGTTCGCCGATCTTTGGCAGAGGCCAAGCATATGTGCTCGATCTCTTTACCAATGCTCGAGGCTTCGTAACCTTGCTTTTTCAGTCTTTTGGATGATTCATATAGTGGTCCGTTGCCATGGTAATTGGACAAGATAAAGAGCTCTGACCAAGGATTTCTGACTATGCATTCGCTTTCTGGAAAATCCGCAAGAGCTCTGTTTAGTCCATTTAGATGGTATTGGGCAGTGAGTAACTCAACTCTGAGTTTTTTCTGGGGAGTATCATCTGAATAGGCGTTGGAAACTATAGCCAATAACACTACCAAACAAATTGCGATTTTCTTAAACATCTTTGCCTCCGTTATTATGAACCAACTTTTTTGTTGTTTGGTCTTGTTAGAGCAACTTGTCTGCCAAAGGAGGCAAAAGAGTCTGTAATCCTTTACAGAAAAGGCTAGCTTTCGAGCACAGAATGATTTGCTCTTGAATTAAACGAACAAAGCGTTACGCGGCGTAACACTAATAAAGTTGGCTCAATCCGAGTCTCTCAAAGCCTAGTTTAGGGCATTCTTAGATGAGATAAT
>CAZXTJ010000059.1:0-20299 GCA_964643655.1 uncultured bacterium | reverse complement strand
TGGCTGAACTCTCTTCGGCAACTCTCGGTGGAACCTTTTCCGAGAGGTTGTACGAACTCGAAGCCGCTGGGCTCATTTCCTCTTCAACACCTTTTCACAAAGGCCCAGATTCCAAACTACAGAAGTACTTTCTTTCTGATTCTTATTTTCGTTTCTATTTCAACTTCATTCGTCCAAAGCTAAAATCTATAAGGGCTGGTGTTCAAGAAAACATCTTCCAAAAGATACGACAGTCTGCTGCATATAAAGTATGGCTCGGTCGTGCTTTTGAATGTCTCTGCATCCGCCACGCAAAGAAACTGACAAAAATCCTCGAGTTCTCTGGAATAGACTTCACCTTTGGACCATATTTCGAACGTTCGAACAAAGCGACTGCCGGAGTACAAATCGACCTGTTGTTTGCCCGAGCAGACAATGTCATAACCTTGTGCGAAATGAAATACACTCAAATGCCAGTTGGTAAAAAAATAATTGCAGAAGTAGAACGTAAAGTGGAAATCCTGCAGAAGCAGTTTCCCAAACATACTATTCAACGAGTGCTGATTACCCGCGAAAAACCAACAAGAGATCTGTTACAAAGTGGTTATTTCTACAAAATCATCGAAGCGACAGAACTATTCGAAGACATCCCTTTTGCGTTCAGCTGATAGGATTTCCAGTTGCCACACCTTCCGTCGATGTGTTGCCAAAAGTGCACGATAATCTTATTTGACGAACACAGCCCACTCTTTAATTGATTCGGAAGACCGGTGAATTCATATCCATTCCTTAGGGTGTATAATACTGGTCGCGGTGATGAGAACCTTGTGCGCAGGGGGGATATTATGCTCTTTAAGGCTCGGCGATTCACTTTTTTATGGCTTCCTCTAGTTTTGATAATGCTCATTGGCAAAGGCTGCGGCAGTGATAGTGGTGGCGGTGGTGCCATATCTCCACCCTATGCCCCAAGTGTTACGGCATCAGCGCTTGGCTTTAGACAAATACAATTAGAGTGGGACTTTGTTCCTTTGACAGCTCACTATAGAGTGCTCACCTCTCCAGATGGTTTTTCTGGTTTTACAGTGCTTCCAGAAGCTGCTCAGGTCTTGGATTTAAAACATTCTTTTGAATTGCAGTCCATTCACAAATATGGGTGGGGGAATACCCAATACATCGTTGAGGCATGCAACTCAAACAATACGCTTATTCAGTCATCACTCGCTTACAGTCTCCCACAGGCACTTTCCAGTGCCACCACGGGGTATACAAAAGCTTCATTGCCAGATGAATATGACCGCTTTGGAAGCGCCATTGCCTTGAGTGCTGATGGCAACACATTAGCTATTGGAAGCAGTGGCGAAGACAGCAGTGCCGTGGGTATCGATGGTGACGCAAGCGACAATTCGGCTAATGCAGCTGGTGCTGTATATGTGTATGTCCGTTCAGGAGAGACTTGGACACAACAAGCCTACATCAAAGCTTCCGATACAAGCCCTAGCGATGATTTTGGCTGTTCTGTTGCTCTCAGCGCAGATGGGTCTACTCTCGCAGTAGGGGCTCAGTATAAAGATGGTACAGACCCTTGGGGTGGGCCTAGGCTTAACTCGGGCGGTGTTTATGTTTTTAGTCGATCTGGCACAACTTGGAGTCAGCAAGCATTCCTCGATGACTTTTTATCGGATAGTTGTGTAGATGATAGGCTTGGTTTTTCACTTGCTCTGAGCGCAGATGGCAACACTATCGCCGCTGGGGCTCCATTCTTTAGAGATCCATTACCTTTTGTTGGTTTTGAAGATGATGGATATGTTTGTGTCTTTCACCGTTCAGGTACTACCTGGAGTAAAGAAGCACGTCTCGATGGTTCTAGTGCTGATACGCAATTTGGTGCTGCTGTTGCCCTCACTGCCGATGGGAACACTTTGGCCGTAGGGGCTTGTGAAGTGAACGCTGTTTATGTCTTTGGTCGTTCAGGGGCTACGTGGAGCGAGGAAACTCATTTTAGTGCGTCGAGTACTGAAAGTGATGATTCTTTTGGCCGTTCTGTGGCTCTCAGCAATGACGGTAACACAATGGCAATTGGAGCATATCTCGAAGACAGCAATGCTACGAGAATAAATGGAGATGAAACTGATAATTCAGCTAGCAACTCAGGAGCTGTTTATATCTATGTGCGCTCAGGTGCAAATTGGATCCAAGAAGCATATCTGAAAGCTTCAAACACAGAAGCTGACGATTATTTCGGTTTTCCCCTAACTCTTAGCGCTGATGGTAATGAACTTCTTGTTGGTTCACAGGGAGAAGACAGCAGCGCTACTGGAGTTGGTGGAAATGAGCTTGATAACTCGGCGAGCCAGTCAGGTGCTGCTTATCTTTTCAGCCGATTGGGCACGAATTGGAGGCAAGATGTTTATCTCAAAGCCTCCAATACAGAGACTGGAGACGGTTTTGGTTGTTCTATTGCTTATAGCGCTAACGAGGACGATTTGTTTATTGGTGCTTTGAATGAAGCAAGCTCAACCTCCTTTTTCCAAACAGACAATCAGGCTCCTGGTGCAGGTGCCGTTTATTTGTACTAAGTTGAATTGTGATCTATTTCTACGAAATCACGACAGCGCTGATATTCGTGATTGTCCTAAGCTGTTACTTTCTCAAGTTTTCTGGCTAAGATCATCAGCACTTTATTACCAATCACTTTGAGCAGGTCGTTACAACGAGGTCGGAGCAGTACTGTGTCAACCAAAGCACTTGAAAACCTTGGCAAGTTCCTAATGACAAAGGTTCGCGACAGAACCTTGCAAGAGTTCAAAGACATCTTTAGTGGTGAACTCCAAGAAGAGCACGCTGAAGAAATTAGAAAGACCATTTCTTGGGCAACAGCTGACCAATTGAACTCAATCAATGAGCTAATCCGCGAAACCGTCGATGCAACTGTGCACAATCTTCTCTGGGCTCTCGAAGAGGAAAAGCAAAAAGTTCAACTAATCGTCACCGATGAAAGCAAGCCAGTGAATGCAGTCTCTGCCAGCAGAGGCCTTGCTGCCGAAATCTTTGGTGAGAAAGGTTGGATAGCGCAACATAGTGCTTGTGAAGTCGAACGAAACAAAATCAAAGATGTAGTTCCATCAGCTTCTTTAGGCAAGCAGACTTTCACCATCATCGAGATGGTGAAAAACGAGCAAGGATTGAGAATCAAAGGACGCTGTGGTGATGTAGAAGTTAGGTTGGGTGACCACATCTCATTTATCCAAAAGACACCCATCAATAGTGACCCAACTCTAGAAGCTCTGCCCATTGAAATGGTCGTTGACGGTATTTTTGCTTATGGCCGCTCATTGGAAGAACTTTGCTGTGGCATGTCTGCAGAGTTACAACTCGTCACACCCCACGAAAATGATCCTGATTTCGTTTTGCAGGCTGTGGGAAAAACAGGTGCTGGACCAAGGTCTAGCGTTCCTTACCAGCAAAGGTACAAACAAAAAGAGCTTGGACCAGTTGACGATTAACACAGACCAATCGCTGTAGATAAAAAAAAAAGTCGTGGGTGGCCTTTCTCTACCCGAAGATTTTCAGACTCAAAAAAAACTGTGAAGTGCTACTATTCAGAAGCTCATTTTCAACAAATGTAAGCAGAGGGGACCAAAGATGATTGCTAATCGAACACGCTTTCTTTCAGCACTATTCGCTATTGCTGCACTCACACTTTTTTGCCAATGGACTTTTGCCGTACAACTGATTAGTTTCAACTCAGCAGGTGACGCAACGGCCAATGGCGAGTCACGCTCAGATGTAAGTGTTAGTGGTCGTCTCGTCAGTGATGACGGTCAGTTTGTTCTCATCGTTTCAGCTGCCACTGATTTGGTAGCAGGAATAACTGATGGAAATACTGCCAATGATGTCTTTGTGCGTAATCGCACATCAGGTGTCACAGAATTGATTAGTGTCGCAACAGGATGAACAGCAGCAGGATCGAGCTTCAGTGACGTGCCTGCAATGAGTGCAGATGGAAGGTATGTTGCCTTTCGTAGTAACGCCACAAATTTGGTTGGAACAGACAGCAACGGAGTTTTTGATATCTTCCTTCGAGACCGAACTGTCGGTACAACGGTCTTGGTTTCAATCAATACTGGCGGAACGGATTCAGGAAATGCGGCATCAGATGGGTTGCCGCTCATTTCCCAAGACGGTCGTTACATCTTTTTTACAAGTAACGCAACAGACCTTGTCGCCACAGATACTAATGGCCAAAGCGACATCTTCATGCGCGACCGCGTAGCAGGCACAACAGCATTGGTAAGTGTTAACTCTGCTGGCAACGATTCAGCCGGAAGCCAAAGCATTCTCAATTGCATCTCCCCTGATGGTCGTTATGTTGTTTTCACTAGTGCAGCTACAGATCTCACTGCAGATACAGACACCAATGGCGGAAATGATGTGTTTTTACGTGACACAGTTGCCGGTACAACAACCCTCATTTCGATCAATCAAGGGGGAACAGCTGCAGCAAACAATACCAGTGAGGGGCATTTCCGTTGTGTAACTCCAGATGGGCGCTATGTCGTCTTTACAAGCCGCGCCGATGACTTGACTGCTGATACTGACACAAACAACAACCAGGATGTCTTTCGACGCGACCTAAACACAGGCACGACTGTGTTGGTTAGTTTCAATTCAGCTGGAACTGACACAGGGGATAACTGGTCCCGTAAAGGATTTGTTAGCATTGATGGTCGTTTTGTCGCCTATGAGTCGACTGCAACCAACATCGTTGCTGGTGATGCCAATGGTGGCCGAGACATTTTTATTCGAGACTTAGAGGCGAACTCGACCATTATTGCGAGCCGAAACGTTGCCGGTACAGGTACTGGCGATGTTGGTTCTGAGGAACACTATGTTAGTGCTGACGGTCGTTTTGTTGTATTCGAAAGCAGTGCCACTGATCTTACTGCCACCAATACCGGTGGCAACGACTACGGTTATCTCTTTGACAGACAATTGGGTACTCTATTTTGCCTAGGTTTGAGGTCTGATGGAACTGACACAGCAAACGACCATGTTCGCGATCCTTGGATTAGTCAAAATGGTCGATGGGTCTTGCTCAACTCTCGTGCAACAGACAATATCTCAGTTACAGATGGCAATGGGGCAACTGATATAGTCTTCTTCGACAATCTTGCAGCCATTATTCCTACGGCTTCTGGAGGAGGCGGTGGCGGTGGTGGCGGCGGAATATGCTCCGTCAATAGTTCTGCGGCAGACTATCCTTTGAGCTTTTTAGCTCCCTTTTTTCTTTTACTCCTGCTTTCCCTATTGAAACGTTCGCGGATAGGCCAACACTAGCTTTTTACATTAAGCAATTGCATGTCAGTTTGCTCAGAGTGAGAGGGTTTCTCTTCGTCCATATTTTCAAAATCCAAGTATTTGTATTCGAGAATGAAGCTCCACATCAAAGCACTCTTCTCCTGCTTCGTAGCTAGAGACATTCCCTTCAACTCTACGTAGATAGCCCAGAGTTCGTGCAAAAAGGCTTTCTGATCTCCCCATCTTTTTTTTCTCTGTGGGTAGGGTGTTCCGTAGAGATATTCCCGTGAGTGTTCATCACCGAAATTACGTGCAAAACCATATTCTGCATTGAAGTCTGAGATGAAATCGATTATCCGTAAAACACGAAGAGCGTCGCTTGGATTGTCATCGAGATAGGCCTTGATGAGGTGGTTGACATGACGATATTCCTGGTTGCTTTTGGCAAAGGCAGCTATCATCTTTTTTCTGTTTTTTCCGCCAGCATCCATGGCGATGAATATTGCTGCATTGACCATCTCTGAACACAGTACAGGTGTTTGAGACATTGGGTGGTCATATTGGACGTATTCACTGTGACCAGCTAGGGTTTCGACAAGCGGTTCAACTTTGCGTTCATATCTGAACTTGCGTAGATGTTTGAATACGGTTTGCTTTGCATAGCATGGATCACCGATGGCTTGGTAATAATTGGCCCAACCCTCTTTGAAAGCAGCACGAACAGTTAGTAGCTCATCGACATAGTGTTCATTGTCGAGGCCATAAGATGATCTTTCACGAACGGACAAGTCTTGAGTATGGGCTATTTCGTGAAAGAGCAAGCCACGTAGGGCAAAGTTGTCTTGATCTGCTTTATGCGAATATTTGTCCAATCCTCTGCGGCCTGTAAAACGGTGCGGCAGATACACTCGAAGATCAGGGCCGTAACAGCATGGCCAAGTGTAAACCTTTCTTGCTCGAAGGTCATTCTTTGCAGCCGTCAGCAGCCTCACATATTTCACTCTCTCAATTGGGGAGAGACTACTTAGTGACCTGTTGGCAAAGACCACTCTTAATATGGTTCTTTCGACAGTTCCATCTTCTTTGGTCATTATGTGACCACTATGGTCTGGGATATTGATGACGTTACCAATATCATCTACCTTGACACGGACAGTGACATCGCGACCACGGATATTGATCAACTCTTGTAGATCTCGTCTATTTTCGTCCTCTGCAGTCAGAATTTTATAGGTTCGCCAAGCAACAGATGATTGCCAAGCAGAGCCATAAAGTTCTCTTAATAAGTCGGTGTTTTCACTGACGAGATAACTTTCTTGAAAATTTGGTCTCCCATAATCGATGTAAACCTTGATTTTGGCTGAAGAGGCCCAAAGGGAAGCAGCTAACAGTGAAAAAACAACCGAAAGAGCCAGAGTGAGTAATGCTTGTTTCATATTGAAGTTCCATTCTTGTTGCTCGATGGACACTTCTATGAAACAAATGTGCCAATACTTATGTGTAGTGTTGAAGCGGAATTCATTCAATAAAACCTGTGTATTTTAGGTAACGTGTCTACAAAACTAAACACGTAGTCTCAAATAAAGACGGTGTAAGAATGTGAGCCTATTTTCGACCTAGCAGTATGAAATTAGAAAAAACACTACAAACCAGAGACGTCTTCGCATTTGCTGCAGGTGCCATGATTAGCTCCGGTATATTTGTATTGCCGGGCCTTGCATTTGCAGTCACTGGACCGTCAGCCTTTTTGGCCTATTTTGTGGCAGCAGTACTTTATTTACCCGCTTTGTTTGCACAGGCAGAACTGGCTACTGCCATGCCAAGAGCAGGTGGAACATATTTTTTTGTCGAACGAAGTCTAGGTGCATATGCAGGAACGATGGCAGGTATTGCCAACTGGTTCTCCATAGCCTTTAAAACTGCTTTTGCCTGCGTCGGTTTGGGGGCTTTGGCTGGGCTAGCCTTTCCTCAATATCAATATGCAGTACCAGCAGGTGCTGCAATAGCTTGTCTGCTCTTTACCTTCGTAAATTTCATCAGCACGGAAGGCAGTGGTTTTTTACAGTCATTGCTCGTAGCTGCCTTATTGCTCGTTCTCATACTCTTCATCGCTTTAGCTGTTCCTCAGATGGACAGGACAAGCTTTACACCGCTATTTTCATCTGGCTACTTAGATTTTATTGCCGTCGTTGGCATGGTTTTCGTTTCCTTTGGAGGTGTCACCAATGCCGTTGATGTGGCTGAAGAGGTGAAAGATCCTGCCAATGCCCTTCCAAAAGGAATGTTTTACGCTTTTGGCCTGGTCAGCTTATTGTATGTAGCTACTGTTGCCTGCCTTATTGGCGTACTACCTGCTAAAGAGCTCGCAGGTAATCTCTCACCCCTGGCTGCTGGTGGCAAAGTGGTGGCAGGTGCTCCTGGTGAGTGGTTCATAGTTTTTGCAGCTTTTTTGGCTTATGCGACTACCGGAAATGCTGGCTTATTGGCTGCTTCTCGCTCTCCTGTAGCCATGAGCCGAGATGGACTCTTGCCTGAGTTTTTAGCAAAAACCAACAAAAAAACAGGAACACCTCAGTGGTCATTGTTGCTCACAGCAACTCTCATCATTTCAGTCGTCCTATTTCTGAAAGTTGAAAACCTTGTTAAGGTTGCCTCGACAATGTTCCTCATCTCATTTTTGCTCTCCAATATCGCTGTAATTGTCCTGCGGCAATCTAAGATTGTTGGATATAGACCATCATTCAAAGTGCCGCTTTATCCTTGGCTGCCCGCACTAAGTATCGGAGTCTATGGATTTCTCATCGTCGATATGGGTGTATTGCCAATTGAGGTTGCCATTTTGTTCGTGGCAGTGACTGGCCTCTGGTATTGGTTTTACGTTCACTCCAAAATAGAGCGAGAGTCTGCAGCACTGTTTCTTGTCAAGAAGGCCCTTTCGAGACATATGCCCAGAAATGGATTGGAAGACGAATTAGTTAGCATTGTCCTCGAAAGAGACGAAGTTGAAGCTGATAGGTTTGATGAACTCGTGCGAAGCTGTCCCATCATTGACCTTGCAGACGGAGCTGACAAAGAAAGCTTGTTTCAAGAACTTGCCACCTCTTTGAATGAGCAGCTCGATGAAGATGCTCAAACCTTAGTTGATCTATTTCACCAGCGTGAAAAGGAATCTAGCACGGCAATAGTACCTGGATTGGCAATTCCTCACGTCATACTGCCTGGTGAAAATGAGTTTGCCCTGGCTATAGCGAGAAGCAGAGAAGGCATCAAATACACCAAAGGTGCACCAAGAGTTCATGCTGTCTTTGCCCTCTTGGGCTCAGAAGACCAACGTCATTTTCACCTAAAAGCGCTAGTGGCCATTGCGCATATTGTTCAACAAGCTGGTTTCGAGGAGCAATGGAACGAGCTGCGTAATAGTGAGCAGCTACGTGACTTTTTGCTTCTGAGCAGTAGAAAGCGTAGCGCTTGATAGCTCACATACTTGCTGCGACGAGCAAAGAACCCATTGTCATAGAAGCCAACAAAAGGGGAGCCCACATATTGATGAAGGGGCGACGCCTAGGCCTATTTCTATGGTGAGCTCTTACTCCCAATGATGATTCCATTTCGGAATAGAGACTCTCAGCAGCCACTTTGCCATCTTCCATTCGGTTTTCGCCAAAGAAACTGTTGAATGTCCACTTCATAGAGGTTGGTAATCGTTGAGCAATTCCCGCATCCTCCATCCATGTTTTCAGAATTAGCCCAAGGGCTTCAAGATCATCAACTTGCTTTTCAAAGAGCTGCGGATAACACAAATCAACAAGTTGCACATCTGAGCCATCATGAAAAATCGAAGAACTGCGAATGTTGCCGTGACTGATGCCTTCATCTTGCAAGTCTCCGATTACTTTGGAGACTTCTGCACTCAAAAGTAGCATTAAGTCTGGTGGGCAAACTCTTTCACTAATTGTCGTTGCCAAGGAACGACCGGGCAAAAATGGTGTGACAAAATAGATGTACTCATCTGTCATTCCCACTTCAAAGGGGGCAATATAACCTTTCACATTCAGCTGTCTTCTTCCTTTGACCAGTTGCTCAAGATCACCAATTCGAGCAGCCAAAAAAGTGCTTCGCGGCAATAAATGAACGGTGACGAGCGCATCAGTGTTTCTTCTGTAGGCTGTATAAGCAAGCCCCGTGGGGGCAACTTCGAGCTTTTCTGTTGGAATGAAGAGTCGAATCAGTTCTTCAGGGAACAATGTGGAGCCACTATTAATACTTGTATTCATAACGCACCTCCTGCGTTTGTTTACTGTTTACTAAACACTAAACAAACCATAGGGTTCGAACTTCTGAAGGACAATAGGAAGAATGTAAGTCTTTTGTAAATTATTCGTGAAGGAAGGAAGGTACAGATGTAACAGTCTGTCGAAAGAGATCTAGGATATCTTCCTTAGTGCTCTCAGCAAGTAGACGCTTCCTAACGCAATTGTGTGCACACAATCTAGCTGTGCGTCCTAACAGATTTAGCGATGCCTGAAGCTCTTCTTGCCCCGTGACGATAACAAACCAGAGTTTTTCAGACCCATCTAGGTGCCTGATGAGCAGCAATAATGGCTCACCACCATCTTCTATAACGATATGTGACAAGGTCACTCCTCGTCCTAAATGATCGTCTACGTCCACTAAATGTTGATGCATTTTGAATTTCAGATTCTGCAAACTGACCTTTCGTCTTTTTTTGACGACAGCAGCCATCTTGCTTATCAGACTTTCAGGAGTTTGTTTGGAAGGGACTTCAAAGATGCATTCCTTTTCCAGGCAGTCGGCTATGTAAAAGTCAGCAGAGCTTTTAGAGGCGCTCTTCTTCTCTTTTGGCAAGTTTTTTTTCAGCAAAGAGCGAAGACCTTTTTTTCCCTTACTTTTGAGTAGTGCAGTCAGAGCCATGAAATCAGCTGCTACTAGTCCTTCATCCTGAGCACATAATAAAAAGTCACCAATTTCAGCATTCTCTTCAAGAAGCAGTTGATGGCGATAGTCAATTCTCTTGGTTGATGTCTTCAGGCTCTCTGGTGGCAATCCCAAGATGGTTTCGGCTTTTTCTATATCTTCGTCTTTGAAGGCTGCCGTTCCTCCATGTTCTACACGAGAAACGTAAGAGGGTGACAAACCCATCTCTCGTGCAAACTGGCGAACGCCAATACCGGCAGCCTTACGAGCTATCCGTAACAATTTGCCAAACATCTCTTTATGCACATTAGTCTCCCATGATCTAAATCATACTTCTTCTTATCAATCTTTCACTAACAAATCGCTCAGCCAAGATGTCATTTATTAGTGAGAGGTCTATATTAGATAAGTGATGGAAGTTATCTGCTGATGAAAATAGTCGCTAAAAGGGCATTCGCACTACCAATGGTACTCGTTGCCATAATTGTGTTCGCCATCATCGGTGTGTCAGCCATGGGCCTCTTTTTGAATCGTGGAGAACGTTTAAAAACGACTTATGCCCAAAAACAGGCTCAGCTAGCAGCAGAGGGCGGCTTTAATCTGGCCATAGGCAAGTTGCTTCAAGCTCCTCTGAAAAACCGTTGGTTTGCTAGCGACACCTCTGCCCACTTGGTTTCAGAGCTCAGTGGCAGCTTGTTGGATGTCTTTCTCTGTGATGTTTACAATGGTTCTGGTCAGTTGACACATATTCACGTTGTTACACGTTGCCAACGTGCTCTTGACGCAGGTTTCCAACAAGTGTCGACCATTGTATTTGGTACAGTCCAAGTCTCTGGCGAAGATGGAGATTTAACAGCCACTGTTTTGTCACGGCAAAAGCTAGAACCTTCGTTGGTCGAGGCATTTGTCAAAGCCAATGAAAGTCTCTTTTCTGCTGATAACAATCCTTATGCAAAGAGTCGTCGAGTATCTTTGAGTGAAACTACCTATGTGAACAGGATGTCCTCTATTAGAGCTGAACTTGCTGCCGGTGATATTTCTGAAATTGATTTTTCAGATGGACAAAACATGCGATCCTTCGTGGCTATGCTCGAGCGATATCTCGAGTTGAAACGAGAGCTGCGTTTGGCACGACTTGCCAATGAAATGCTAAGAGATTCCTCTATTGCTGAAGTTCTTCGTTTGGCTTCAGATACGGACATCTCCCTGGCTGAGCTGCTATCGACACTACGGGCTATCCAAGGCCAGGGGCCAGCTCTGACATCTGACCGAGCCAGTGAGCTAAGTGGCCAACTTTCCCGTTCTCAGCGCGAGTTATTAATTATTTACCTATTGCTCAAGAGACTTGCAGCACTGCCTTCTGATTCTTCGGTGACTTTAGATGGCAAAAAACTGTCTCCCCCAGAGGCGGCCAAAAGACTGGCAAAACTACTCTATAAGAAGATTATGGGTAATGAGACGACAGAAACGGACTTGGCCAAAATTTTTGACAAACTGTTGGGCAAGGGAGAAAAGTTGAATGGTCGCAATGTGTTCCGTACATTTTTCAAAGTAGTCAAAACGGTTGGTCTACAAAACGGTTTGGTTCCCGAAATGAAGTTGCCACTGCGCACTCAATGTATTGAACTTGCGAGGATGTTCGAGCCAGATTCGTCACGTATCGCTTATAACTCTACAGGCATTGATGTTTGGCAAGTTGGTGGTACTGCTTTCACCGAGGAACAATCTAGCCAATCGAGTAACAGTGATGACGACGACGATGACGACGACGATGATGAGCGAAACAGCGGAGCAGCCTATGGCAGTATATCGAATCAAGGAACAGGTCCAATATCTAAACACGGTTTTGAACGCTCACTAAGCGCTTTGGGGCTCTATGAAGAGAACTCTTCTGCTCATGCAAACGTGCGAGCCAACATTGAAAACTACATCCAGAGTCTTGTTGAGAATAATGGAATAGAAGGCTACCAAGAAGCTGCTCTACAAGCCGGATTGTTGGGTATGGATGAAGAACAAGCAGAGCTTTTTGGTGACATCCTTCAGGATTTGGTCACTGATGCGGGTATTCGCTGGCTCACTCTAAACATTCCATCTCCATTGACAGAAGCTACTCCTGGGCCAATTGCCCTCGATGTTCCATTGTCGGAAACTACAGCTATCAATAGCCTCCCAGCAGTTGAAGAAGAGGCAAATTTCTCCTCTCCTGGCTCAGCAGGATCAGCCAATGAGCCTGCCAATGCAGTGCCATCCAATGCCAATAATTCGAGTAGCAGCAGCAATTTGGAAAACAACTATGATTCCGGTGGAGGCGGAGGATCTGAACTCTGGGTATCAGTTGGTACTGCAGTTAATGAACCAATTGTCGGTCCAACTCCTCCTCCACCTCCTCCACCTCCAGCACCTCCACCATCAACGAGTTCTAGCGGCGGTGGCGGTGGCGGTGGCAGTCAACCATCTGGAGGAGGCTCTAATTCTGGAGGTACAGAAGAACCAGGGGAGGTCATTACAGAACCACCTGTAACAACCACACCAACGGGAGGTTGGTGGAATAATGGGGGTGGTGACGATGATGATGATGATGACGACAATGATGATTCTGGTTGAGGCGGCGATGGCGGCGCAGGTGGCGCCGGAGATGGTGGCTGAGGTGAGTAGACTCCCTTCGGTCGAAGGAATGAAATGCAGTTATTTGACATTTATAGAGATAGACGAGCGTTCGCTCTGCCGGTTGTATTGATTGCCATCATTGTTTTTGCAATCATTGGAGTTTCTGCGATGGGCTTGTTCCTCAATCGTGGAGAGAGATTAAAGACCGCATATGCCCAAAAACAAGCTCAGTTGGCAGCAGAAGGAGCATTTAACTTAGCTGTTGGAAAACTGCTGAATGCTCAGTTATCCAAGCGGTGGTTTGCTCAAGATACTTCTGCCCATGTGGCAAAAGAGATCAGCGGAAGCCTATTGGATGTTTTTCTCAGCGATGTTTTTAACAAGTCAGGCCAACTAACCCATATTCATGTCGTAGCTAGATGTCAGCAGGCATTGGGCAGTGGTTTCAAAGCTACTTGTGCCCTTGTCTTTGGTACAGTGCAAATTTCAGGTGAAGACAAGCTGACTGCAACTGTCTTGTCTCGTCAAACACTTGAACCAATAGCTGTAGAGGCTTTCATCAAAGCCAATGAAGGACTCTTTGCTGCAGACAACAATCCTTTTGCGCAAAACCGACGTGTTTCTTTGTCCAGCACTGCTTATGGTGGGAAGTTATCCACGTTGCAAGGGCTGCTCGCACAAAACGAGTTAGCTGAAATTGATTTTTCTGACAATGTGACAATGCGAAGTTTTGTTGCACTGTTAGAACGTCTTCTCGAGTTAAAAAGAGAGCTGTTGCTTGCACGAGCTGCCAACGAAATGTTGCGAGACTCTTCTATTGCCGATGTTTTGAGGTTGGCCGCAGAAACTGATGTACCACTCAAGGATTTGTTGGCGACTTTACGAGCAATTCAGGCTCAAGGAGCGGCATTGACAAGAGAGAGAGCAGGCGAGATTTCAGGTCAACTCTCTCGTTCTCAGCGAGAGTTATTGATTATCTATCTTCTGCTCAAAAGATTGGCAGCTCTTCCCACTGATTCCATGATCGAGTTAGGTGGCGAAAAACGGACACCCAAAGAAACGGCGAGACTCTTGGCCAAAAGACTCTTCAAAGAGGTAATGGGTGCAGAAACGACAGAGAGCACTTTGGCCAAAATCTTCGATAAGATGCTGGCAAATGGTGAGAAATTGGATGAACTGAACATCTTTCGCACATTCTTCAAAATTGTCAATAAAGCTAGTTATCACAATTCATTGGCAACACAAATGGGAACATCAGCTCAAGGTACGCAAGTGAAACTGCCCTTGCGTGATCAATGTATAGAGTTGGTTAGGATCTTTGAACCGGAATCCACTCGTGTTGCCTTTAATTCAATTGGTTTTGATGTATGGCAATTGGGATCCCAAAATACGTCCTCTTCTAATACAACTCCTTTGTCTGATGATGACGACGACGACGACGATGACGATGACAATGGACAGGCTAGTTCGGCAGCTAATGTCACCAACACTTCTGGACAAAATTCCAGTGGTGGCGCAACTTCCAAGCCCGGTTTCGAGCGATCTGTAAGTGCTCTTGGGCTTTATGAAGAAAACTCTTCAACTTATGCAACAATCAGATCCAATATTGAAGCTTACATACAGGGCCTCGTAGACGCTAACGGCGTGGCAGGATATCAAGAAGCTGCATTACATGCAGGCCTGCTCGGGATGAATGAAGAGCAGGCAGAAGCCTTTGGAGAAATTTTACAAGATATGGTCACTGACGATGGTATTCGCTGGTTGACGCTGAATATACCTTCGCCGCTCACTGAAACCAATCCTGCACCCGTTGCAGTTGAAGTTCCTGTACAAGAGATTGAGACTATATCCAGTTTACCTACTATCGCAGAGGAAACTCTTGGCCCGAGTGGTGGAAGTGAGCCCTCTTCAGTACCTCCTCCCACAAACAGTGGAACAACTGCTGGCACTGGCACAATGGAAAATAACTACAACACTGGTGGCGGTGGTGGCGAAGACTTGTGGGTGACAGTTGGGACCTTAGTTGATGAGCCAATCGTCGGTCCCAATCCTCCTCCACCACCACCTCCTCCAGCTCCACCTCCATCTAGCGGTGGTGGTGGAAATCAGCCTTCCGGTGGTGGTGGAAATCAGCCTGGTGGCGGAGGTAACCAACCAGGAAATCCAGGTACTACGCCACCTCCTCCAGCTACCACTCCAAGTGGGCCAACCTATCCCTATTATGGCAGTGGTGGCGATGACGATGATGATAGCTCTGGAGGGGGTAGCAGTGGCGGCGACAGTGGTGGAGATTCTGGAGGATTCGGCTGTTTTGTTGGCGAGACACTCGTATGGACGCCACAGGGATACAGACAGATTTCAGAGCTTAAAATCGGAGATTACGTCTTCTCTTATGATCTGCTGCAAGAAAGAGTTGTTCTGGGAAGAATCTGTTGGTGTCGCTCAATCGTCCGTGGAGATATTGTACAAGTGAAAGTGGCCGACGAAACACTCACTTGCAGCGATAATCACCGCTTCTTGACTGATGAGAGAGAGTGGAAAGCAATTGGCAGTGTTCCCGGTGGCTTGATGAGTCATACAGGAAAGAGAGTCGCACGAATTGAACCTTTAGTAGGAACAAGACGTGTGTACAACTTCACGACAATACCCAGTCACAACTACTTTGTAGGCCAAAATCGCCTCATCGTACACAATATCAAGTAGCAAAAATATGAATAAAGCTTTTACTTTAGTAGAAATTTTAGTGGTCGTATCTCTAGTGGTGGTCATCTCAGCAGGCCTCTTCAGTGGACTCATTTTTGGCGAACGGACAACGGCTGCATCCATATCCAAATCCGATGCATTGGCTGCAGCACATCTGTGTTTCCAGCGTTTGGACAAATTCATAAATTTGTGCGATACAATTGAATATCCTGTTGCTGATAGCAGTGCGGACTTCGCGATTGTGCGCGAAAAAAGTGGTGCCCGATGGTATGTGAAGTTGTCAGAGGACAAGAGGAAAGTTCTGCTGTCACCCGTTGATGAAGGTTCTTCCCTACTGCTGAGTGACACGAAAAGAACTATCCTCCAATTTAGCCAGCTTCAGTTTGCGAATTTGTATGGAAAAGAATTGCGAATGACCCTGTCTTTTGAGAATGTGAACAAAGAAAAGGTCATCAAAGGTAGTCTCGATTTTTCTCGGACCTATCCAGTAGGACAAAGATGAAAACTAAAGATAAAGGGTTATCCCTAGTCGAAATACTCATTTGTTCCATTTTGCTCGTTGTCGTTCTAGGTGGATTGATAACACTGGTAACCAGTGGAAAAAAGACGACAGAACATGAAGTGAAATATCTCCAGGCGCTCCATTTGGCCGAGTATATTGCTCGAGATCTCGAACGTCTTGGTTCCAGTGGCTTGAGTAGTTTGCAGTCAGTGCAAGAACCGCAAGCCTTTATTGATGGAACAGGTGTTGCTGTTTCTCCTTTGGCTCAACGTTATCTCTCACAAAATAAAAAGCTTTATGAGAAGTTTCCCAAGCTGCGAGGGCAAATGGAGAACTTTCGTTTGTCTTATCTCATTGAGCCTGTGGAAAAGGTTGATAAATCACGGAAGGTAACCATTGTTGTTCACTTTCGCCTCTCACCAGCTGAACAAAACTGGCATAAGGTGAAACTGAGAACTATCCTTGTGGAAAAATCACCACTCTAGCCAAGCAACTGAATTACTTTCTCGAAGTCTTGCAATCGCTCTCTAGGATTCGTTTTTAGACAAGCATCAACTGTATTGGCCAGATTTTCAGGACATTCAGGAGCAATGTCTTTGACACTAATAGCCTGGCGATTGATACCAGCCATTAGCTCTTCATTGGACCATGGGCGTTCGTTAGCTATCACTTCGAACAAAACCATGCCATAAGAAAAAACATCGCAAGCTTTGGACGCCTCGGCACCGTAAACCAATTCAGGTGCGCTATAAGCAAGAGTCCCAACAAACTCACCTGTCACAGTCAGTTTTGTCGTATCAGCTACTCTTGCAACACCAAAGTCGAGTAGTTTGATGGAATTGTCAGGCAACATAACAATGTTTGCAGGCTTGATGTCTCGGTGCAATACGCCTTGTCGATGGGCGAAAGAGAGAGCTTCAGCCAAACTCTGAGCTAATTTTCCAATGCCCTTGTAATTCTGAAAGAGAACACGATTTGCAATCAAATCGTGAACTGGACGTCCTTCAACGAATTCCATTACGTAATGGTAAAGGGGCTCTTTACCACTGGCGATTACGTTGACGATGGCAGGGTGCTCGAGCCTGGCGAGTGCCTCAATTTCTCTATCAAATCGTCTGCGAAACTTGGCTTCCTCAGACAGCTCGGGGAGAATGACTTTGATAGCCACAGTTTTGCGATCTTGTCTGTCTCGAGCCTTGAATACAACCCCCATACCACCTTTGCCCAAAATGGAAAAGGTTCCATAACGTGGGGCGAATTTTCGCTCGACTACTCGAGGATCAAAGACGTTAATCATCTCTGTTCTCTCTTTTAACTCCGTCAGGCGTTTGTTTACGTCTTTGAAATCCTGACGACGAGCACAAATAGTCTCAAAGATTCTTTGCGCTAGATCATGCTGGCCATGTTCTTCTAGCGTACGTGCCAAAGCGTAGGAGTCGTCCAAACTTCCCTGCGATAAGTCAAGTTGTTCAACATGTACCGTTGCCAATTCGTAACGACCAAGTTCAGTAAAAGCTGTTGCCAACTTGAGGCGCACGGTAGTGCCATCTGAAAGATGAGGACTCTCTAATACCTTTTGATATTCTCGGATTGCTTTGTCGTACCTCTTGATTGAGAAATATCTATTGGCCCTAGCCAAGGGGGTATCAATATGTGAGTGAGGTTGAACTTCTTGTTGTGGAGAAGGACTCAATTTGAGGAAAGCAACACCAACTACTCCACCACCTATAAATATGAGTAACAATCCAATTATCAGACCACGGTTACTGGTCGATTCTTTTTTGTCTCTTAAATCTGTTTTAGTAGGCTTTTTGACTATAGTGGTTGGAACATCAACGATTGTTGGTTTTGCAGTAGAAGGATTGACTGGTTTTGACAAGGCAGATCTTAGGTTTTGTCTTACTCTCTCTGTCCGTTTTTCAACAAAAGAAAGAGTTCCACCACTCACAGGATTGCTTTGAGATCTACACAAACGGTCTAGATTGTCAGTAAAAGACTTAATGGCATAAGCTCGTGATCTCATTTCAGAAGAAAGAGATTGCTGCATTAATAAACGACTTTCACCATCATAAAGAGCCGCCAATGCCAAAGCTGCAACATCTCGAGCAGGGATTGCCAATCTATATTCACCGCTGTTTAAACTTCCTCCGCCTCTTTCCAAGTACTTGCGAATGAGGTCCGAGAGGGTCTGCAGCCGTGTTCTCGGTCGGATTTTAGTGCAGCCGCCAATGACCTTTTCAATTCCTTTGGGCGAAGCAAGACGGTGTCCCATCAATATTTCCAAGAGAGCACACTCTTCTTCACCTTCATCACGCTCACGAAGAGTAATGTAAAACTCGAGAAATGCAACGTCGTCGTTGTCGACTGACCCCGTCCTGTCAACATCAGCTCGTGCTGTGTTTTCTCCTTGCGAGACGAAACCGCTCAGTAGATTTATGTCTACCTGCGTCAATTGGCCATCTTTATTACAGTCACCAAGAAGAGTAGTGCCATAAAGATGACACACCAAGAGCAAATGTATGATGGCGAAGGAGGCACAATAGCTTAACTTTGACATAGCTTGAATAATACCAAGGTACTATTCACTCGTCGAGAACTGCTCGAACAGTTTCTAATAATGCAGCGCTAGTAAAGGGTTTGGCTAGAAAGTGAGTCTCTTTCTGCGAAACTCCGTGAGACAAGATGATATCGTCGGTGTAACCTGACATAAAAAGAACTTTCAGTTCAGGGCTGATTTTGTCCAATTCATCAGCCAACTCTTTGCCACTCATTCCTGGCATAACGATGTCAGTAAGTAGCAGATGAAAGTCTCTATTGAGTTCTAGGTAGAGTTTTAAAGCCTCTTCACCATCTCCGGCAGTAGTGACGTTGTAGCCGGCCTTTTTCAGAAATCGACCAGCAAGTTCACGCAGACGCCTTTCGTCCTCGACAACCAATATGTTTTTAGCTCCGTTGTTCATTTTTTCACCGGCTCTTCCAACCGGGGTAAATAAACTCGAAACTCCGAGCCTTTACCTATCTGAGACAATACCTCAATCTTGCCCAGACATTGGCGAACAATTCCATATACAGTGGCTAATCCTAGTCCCGTGCCATGATCGTGATCTTTTGTAGTAAAGAATGGTTCGAATATATGCTCTTTTACCTCATCATCCATTCCGTCACCTGTGTCACGAACGGCCATAGCTATATATGCCCCTGGATTGAGTTGAGTATCACTAATTTTATAAATCTCTTTTACTGTTACGTTTTCAGTCAGAATTGTCAGCTCTCCACCACCATGCATTGCATCACGGGCATTGATAGCCAGATTCATTAAAATCTGTTCGAGCTGACCAGGACTCATTCGAACCATACCAAGGTCATCAGCCAACTCAGTTTTTAGATTGATACCTCGGCCCAACAAACGACCGAGCAAGTTCTCAATGCGCCTCACAACTCGATTAATGCAGAGTACTGTTGGTTTCAAGGCCTGCTTTCGACAGAAGGCCAACAATTGTCGAGTAAGGACGGAGGCTTGTTCGCTAGCAGCGAGAATGTCTTCAATATCCTCCTTTTTGGGATTGTCATCTTCCATTTCAATCAAAACACATTCAGCGCTGTTCAGTATTGCCATCAGTAGATTGTTGAAGTCATGAGCTACTCCACCAGCAAAGCGACCTATGACACCAAGCTTTTGTGATTGACGATATTGTTCTTCTAACCTGGCATGTTCTTTGGCTTGTTTTTCCTGAGCACTCAATGCCTCGACGAGGGGGGCAGTTTGGGCGGCAGCACTCTCTAATAGCTCTTGATCGAAGCCATCGTAACCCCCCGACTTGTCTGCCACACACAACTGCCCAACCAACTCGTCTCGGCAAATCAAAGGAACAGCTAACAAACTGTCGAATTCTATTTCCAATTGTGGCAAGGTGAAGAAATTGTTCACCAACACTGTTTCTCGCTCTTCGAAGGAAGAGCCAAAACAATCCTTCCACTGTTCTTGTGGAATGACAAATCGGTTTGGATCGTGATCAACGAGGGCACAACAATCCAAGTCACCATTGTCCGTAATATGCCCCAGATAACCAAATGGGCTCTTGATTGTGTCCAAGATTACTTCGAGCAAGTGGTAGCTCAACTCATCGGGCCTGGACTGTAAACAAACCTCAGTAATTCGACTACTGAGAGACAAACAGCGATTTTGGTGACCAACGGCTTCCTCTACCTGCATACAGCCATCCAAAATAGCCTGTTCAGCCAACTTGCCATCAGTAATGTCCACAAGTGAGACGA
>CAZXTJ010000058.1:0-20314 GCA_964643655.1 uncultured bacterium | reverse complement strand
CCAGTGGGGATGAACCGAGTCCAGAGGACGCACTCGAGGACATCATCAACTTTCCCCACGCCAGTGGGGATGAACCGTATTTCGCGCTGAGCGCGGAACACTTGTCACCCTTTTCCCCACGCCAGTGGGGATGAACCGAGAGCTAGATTACATTAACGGAGTCTTGGGTACTTTTCCCCACGCCAGTGGGGATGAACCGACAGTTGATTGGCTAAGAAAGAACGCACCGACCTTTTCCCCACGCCAGTGGGGATGAACCGAACACCGATGGAAGCGTTGATTTCGACGGTAGCTTTTCCCCACGCCAGTGGGGATGAACGGATGAACCGACTTATGCCAAAATGAATCTAACTCCACTCAACACAGTCGAAGGTAAACTAGCTTTACTTAAGGTTAGTAATCAAAGTGGTTAAGAGTTCCGAGTTGAATTCCAATAATCTTGATTGGCGCGTAATCGCGAAGCTGCGAGGCTCCGCCTCTGGCGGGCAGCAGCGAGAGCCAAATGGTGACAGTTAACGCGAAGTCTCCTTCTCCGACCTGATGGAGCCTGTTCAAGAAGAGCTACAGCTACTTCGAGTGTAGATTTTCTGCATTCAATGAACGGATGAATGTTTCGACGTCCATTGGCTCCATTGGCTCTATGTATGTCGTCGACTCTTTGTCGCCACCTTTGCCAAAGAGCGAAGCCATTGCTTCTCGTAGGTTCTTGGCTTGTTCAATGGCGCTCACCATCCAAATGGACATTTCTCGTTCCATCTTGGCCAGGTAGTTTTTAGGCCTGTACTGGGCAGAGAAGTCTGTGTTGTCCAGTTTTACTCCGCGTGCATCCATGGCACTCACGTAAAAGCCTAAAAGGTATTGTTCGATGTATTCTTGGCCTTCGATGGCCACGGTTTTCCCCAGGAGTCTGAGGTTGAGTTTTGCTGACATTGTAGAGTAATCGCCTGCATCGGCGATGGCTACTTGTTCGTCATAATCAGCATTGTGTTCGACTGTTGTGGACCATTTGGAGTTCATGGCCCATTTGGATAACTCTTTTGATTTGGTGTCGATAATGAGATCTATGTCGGACTTAGAGGAAAAGTGTCCTTTGACGAGGCTGCCAGAGAGGATGTAGCGATATTCTGCGCCAGCAGCTTTTTCATGTACTATTTTGGTGAATTCGTGAAAGGCTTTGCTTATTTCTGCAAGGCGTTTCTGTATGTCTGCATTGCTGCCAGGTGTTTCTAGGGTGCGTTGAACTTTCGCTTTCCACCGTTTTGTTTGCACAAGTGCAATTATCTCTTCAGTCGATGCATTGGGGCTTTTTGCGAGCAGTGTTTGCAGTTTTTTTAGTTTGGCACCTTGGATGAGGAAGTAGGCAAGATTGTCCCTTGCGAGGCTGTATGTTTCGAGACTCAGGTCTCGAGCCTCGAACATTGTTTCTGCAGCCATAAAGGCAGCAGTTTTTGGGATTGTCTCTTCAGCTGTGGCTGCATTCGCGCTGAAGAGTAGCGCCAGCACCAGAAAAATGCTGAAGAGCTTCTTAGATTCCATGGGTTCCCCTCATCGTTGTAGCCTATATATGTAAAGATAGTAATTACATGTAGCGAAAACGTCTACCCACTTAATTTGAGTCAGGCCTATATGGATGGTGTAACACATGGCTTAGCAGGGCTTCTTTTGGGAGAGGCTATCGAGGGACCTGAGAACGAGTGTCGTTCGCGCAGGGTCTTTTGGACTTTTGCTGCTTTGGCACCCGATTTGGATGGCATTTCTGGTTTGGGTGGCCCCCTATACTATTTCGCCTACCATCGACGTATCTTGCATGGTTTTCCGGCTTTGGCTGTTCTCATACTAGTCGGTGCTCTCGTGTACCATCGTTTAGGGCTTGGAAGTCGCCTTCGTGGGGGCTTTGCTACTTTGCTGGCGCTACTGCTTCATCTTTTTTTGGATGTGATTACATCTTTTGGTACGACTCTTTTTTATCCTTTTAGTGCAAGGGATTTCTCGCTCGATCTGACTTTCATCGTAGATTTGTTCTTTACGGCACTCATTGTCTTGTTCTTGCTCATTCATATTTATTGGGCGAAAGCAAAGGGGGGCTTCGCAAAAGGCGGACTTGCGGTTCTAGGGCTCTATTTATGTGGAGCCTTTTGTGCAAACAAAATGGCCACAGCCTTGATACAAGACAAGATTAAAGAAGGGAAGTTTCCTTCTGGAGAGGTTTCCGTCATTCCTCAACCACCGACGGTGTTTCATTGGGCTGGTTTCATTTCCACCAAGGAAGGCTATTGGGCTGGTGCTGTCTCTTTGCTGAGTGGCAAGTGTGAACTCGAGCTCTATGGAAAGCCCAAAGCAGCAATGCTATACGAGCAGGCCAAAAAGTGTGAAGCCGGTCGTCGCTTCATTCGTTTTGCCCGCTATCCATATGTCGTTGAAAAAGAGAACCCTAATAGTGTTACCTTTATCTTCGAAGACTTGAGATTCAGTGTTTCGAAACGAGAGCGAGCCAATTATTATTATGGTTCTGCAGTAGAAGTGTCCTTTGATGGGACCGTTATCAAAGAAGGATTGGCAAATCCATGAATGGTGAGCGGGCGTTACAACGTCCATATAGATGGAGGAGGTACTTGAAGTATTTTGGGTTACTTCTGCTTTCTACTCCATTTACTTTGTTTTTGGTCGATAACTTCTTTTTTCAAGGATTAGGCCATCCGCCTCCGCATTTGAAGATCAAGGGTCTGTTCAAACCTAGTCCTATCGTGACAGGTCGATTTGCTCTCATCATCAATGGCGGTTTGTCTGTTGAGAAAAACCACGCTCGTTATTGGAACAACACTTCGCTCTTTTATTGCACTCTCAAGTCTCTTGGCTGGGAGCAAATTCGTGTCCTCCAAAGTGACGGCCTCTCTTCAGCGCCTGATAGGCAGAAGCGATCTTTTATGGGAATAATTGGCACTGGTGAGCTCATGGATAGTCCCCTGGACCTCGATGGTGATGGCCAGAACGATGTGCAAGGGCCTGCAACCATAGAAGCCATTAAAAAAGAACTCAAAGACATTGGTCAGTTGATGACTGCCAATGACACTCTTTTCATTGTTCTTACAGACCATGGGCAACTTCGTCTTCAGGGTTCAACTGTTCGTTCCGTTGCTATGCTGTGGGGCCAAGAGTTTTATGGCAGAGAGTTGGACACTTGGGTAAAAGAGACCATCCCGGCGGATGCCTGGGTTTCCATCTTGGCTGCCCAGTGTCATAGTGGCATTTTCATCGATGAAATCAAACGTGATAGAACAGTGCTCATGGCTTCAGGCTGGCCTTTGTGGATATGGTCTGACCAAGATTACAGTGTCTTTCCTTACCGTTTCTGTGAGGCCTTGCTCAGGCGTAGCCCCCTTGATGGCATTCCTGTTCCTGGTGATCCAAATGGAGATGGATTTGTGTCTTTGGGCGAGGCTTTTTCCCTCGCCTACAAACGAGACAAAGTTCCAGAGTGGCCTGTGCGGCGTATTGTTGGTAATATGGCCAACGTTCCAAAGTTGTATCAGTGAGGAGTGAAGATGGCCGAAAATTCTTTCGGCAATGCCTTTTCTTTGTTTAGCGCAGAAGAGCAGCCGCCAGCCGTACTATTGGCGTTTTTGCCCGAAGATTGTGAACCTACTGCTGATGGAGTTTTTTCCTCTGTAGAGCGGCAGTTCGAGCAAGAACTCTCTGGTTATGAAGTTCAAGAGACATCTGTTCCTGGAGCAACCTGGGAAGTTGAGATACGAGTAAAATCTGGAGCTGTCTACATCATTTGGATGGGAAGTTTTGACAATACTCAGTTTGAAAATGTCGACCATAGATTTGTCACCCTTGGCGAAGACAAAAAACTGAAAAAGAGTTCGCGAGTTCTCGGTTTAGCCACCTTGATGCGAGATGACTATCTTGGACGATTGAAGGATTGTTATCGGCTATTGTCTGTGGCTGCACCCGAGGCTGTTGCTTTTGCCGACCTTGGCACCTCAATAATTCGTGGTGCACGTTGGGCAAGGGATATGGCTTTTTCTTGCGCACTTCCTTCCATTTCCTTGCTCTGCAACATTCATCGAGTAAAAGACGGTGAAGGCAAAATCTGGCTACACACGCATGGTTTGCGACGCTGCGCCATCCCGGAGATTGAGATATTTGAAGCCAATGACGAGAGTGTCGAGGAGTGCTCCAGTTTAGTCGAACGAGTCGTGCGCAGATTTCTCGATTTGGGACTACCTCCAGAGGATGAGGCTTTTGCTGTTGGTAAAGGTCTAGAAGTCATCTGGCTTTCCCGCGAAACCTTGAAAGAGGATTGGGCCGCTCAATTGCGAAAAGACAATCACACCGTTCCATCACTAGTTCTCTTCTCATCTATTGGTGGGACTGACTGGCGTCGTTTGGAAAGCCCAGCTCTATCTGCAGATTTTCTTCAATCTGACTTGTTTGTTCCAAAGGCTGAAGTACAAAGCCGTCGTTTGTTGGCCTACGAACGTTTCAATCGTTTTCGTACTCTCTATTCTGCCTATTCTCAGAGGGAAGATTGGTCCTTTTTTGTTTTTGTTGGTCTTGTTGATGAAGGGCCGATTGATGATGCCAATCAGTTTGCTTGGCTTTTTGTGGACAAATTGACAGAACGAGGTTTTTTGGCTCGCGAGGTCGATAAGCTCGAATCCCCAGCAGGGGATGACAGCAAAGAAGCTTATCACTATGAGCTGCATTTTATGGTCGATTGGCTCATAACTTGTCCAGAAGGACTTTTTAGCGCAGCCGATGTCTCCATGCTCGAGGACTATTTGGCGGAGACATCACCAGGAAAGAAACGCGACGCTTCTTAAAAGCTTTCTCTGGACCATCAATGCCCAGTAAAGTGTCTTTAGTTACTTTCCACATTAAGAAAGGGGCTGAAGGTGGACTTCTCCTTTGATCTTCGCAAGTGGGCAGAGTTTAATTCGACTTCACCAACTGTGCTCACCGTTTTTCTCGAAACACACCATGGGGCTGATCTGAAGTTCTTACATCGCAAAGGAAAAGAGATTGAGTCTCTTTATCACGAAGACAGAACTATTCGTGAAAATTTCCTCAAAGCGCTGAGACAGGTAAGGAAATTTTGTAAAGAGGAAGAGCTGAACAATCAGGGGATGTGCTTTTTTGTAGATCCTTCTCAAGATTTGTTTCACACATATGAATTGCCACGGGATGTTGGTAATTTAGTTGTTCTCGATACATCGCCCTATATTCGTCCTTTGGCACAGCTAAAGGAAGACTGGGAGCCCTTTGGTCTCGTCATGATGGATCACGGCCAAGCCCATCTCTATTTGGTCTATCTTTCCCATGTGCAAGATGAAAAAGAACTGAAGACTCAACTACTTGCTCACCAGAAAAATGGTGGTTGGTCACAGGGTCGTTATTCCCGTCGCCGCAAGAACAGGATTGCCGATTTTCTCCGTGAAGTGTCGCGCGATCTTGCCGGTTTGTTACGCAAAGAGCGTGTAAACCGCATAATTCTGGCAGGTTCAGCTGAAGCCAAAAAACAGCTAGTCGAATATCTGCCACAAGATTTGCAGAGGAAAGTCGTCGGTTTTCTCGATTTGACCATGGATACAGACGAAAAGACTCTTTTTGAGAAGTCATTTCCTATTTTCTTTGCTGCTGAGAAAGTGGAAGAGAACAAAATGGTGCTCGACTTGAGAGACATGATTGCTTCTCGAGGTTTGGGAGTCTCAGGTGTAGAAAAGGTTGCTCAGGCTGTCGTGGCAGGCAGGGCCGAGAAAATCTTGGTACGAGCAGATTTGAAACCCAAAGGGTGGAAATGTGAGCGTTGTGATGTAATGGAAGAAGGAGAAGCCGACGTTTGTTTGCTCTGCGAAGAGAAGGTCTATCCCGTCGACCTCGTAGAAGAGATAGTCGAATACGCGCAAAAAACTGACGCCGAAGTAATCTTCTTGCGTGAAGGTCATCCCATTCTCGACGGCATGGGTGGTATTGGCGCGTTTCTCCGGTTTTGAACATGAGGAGGGTATGATGAGCAAAGCCTTAGTTAAGAAAATTATCAAATCCACAAATGGAATTGGCTTTTTGGCGACTATAGATGGAGCAACACCAAGGGTACGACCAATGGCCGTATCCGTGTCCAAAGATGGTATGTTGTTGACTTCCACTTTTACTCGCTCACCAAAGATGAAGCAGATTGCCAAAAACTCGAGGATAGAGTTGTGTTTCTGCGATGAAGGAATGCAGCAAGTTCGTATTTCCGGTCGCATGAAGGTTGTCAAAGACGCCAAGAAAAAGGCTTCATTCTTCAAAAAGTCACCTGACTTGAAGAGGTATTTCAAAAGTGTCGATGATCCAAATTACACTCTTCTCGAAATGAAACCAGCCAAAGTCATGCTGATGAAGGCTGGCGAAATGAAATATTCGAAAATTAAGTGGTAAAGCTTGTTCTGACCGCTCCTAGCTCGTGCTCGGAGCGGTCTTTTCTTTTTTCCAAATGCTTATGGCAACTATGAGCCAGGCTAGGGCGTACCACGCTTCTTTGATTTCGTTCAGGTCATGGACCTGATTGTTTTGAAATAGCAGTGCCAAGCGGAAAAAGCAGTAGTTCGTCAAAAAGAGCCAGCTCAAAACTAGGGGTGAGCGGGGAAGTCGCCAACTTTCTGTTTTTTCAGCAAGCCAAGAGCAGCGGCTAACTCCAATGGGGATGAAGACACAAAAAGTAAATGAAGCAAGAGTGAACATTCTTCCTGCAGTGAGTATCTTGCCCCACCATGGAAGGTCTTGACCTTTTTCATCAAATCCTGAAATCCAGGCCATATTGTGGATATTGGTCTCTTTTTGGAAATTCCACTGAAGAAAGAAGTTTGGACTGTCAAAGCCTATCAATCTTTGGCCCCAGCTAATCTCCTCGCCAAAAGCCAAAAAACAAAAGAGAGCAAGAAGCAAGAACCACCATAATCTGAACCTTCCTTTTTTCTGTCTGAGGGCGGCCGTGAAGAAGGTCAAGCTTGCCAAAAGGAAGGAAACTGCACCAATTGATTCTATGAGTCCATCTTCTTCTGTGAGCTTCTGAGAAAGTGCTGGTGAAGAGAGGCAAAGCACTATTGTGCAAAAAAGCAGGGCACAATATACCAAAACAATGGTTCGGAAGTGCTCTTTCCGGTGTACCATAGCGCCCCTTTTCAGCTAGGATAGCATAGTAACCTAAATGGCTTCGAAAGGTTAATGCAGATGAAACGTTCCATATTGATTTTTATAGTTTTTTCTCTCACTTGCACAGTTGCATGGGCTGAAAAGATCACTTTACGACTTGGAGCCGTGGCTTCGACGAAAGAAACTACGAGAAAGGCTATCCGGAATCTACGTGATTATTTAGCCAAGGACGTGGGCTGTACGATTGATTTGAAGGTCTATCGCAAATACGGTTCAATCACGAAAGCCCTCTCAAAAGGCCACGTGGACCTGGCATTGTTGACTCCTTATGTCTACCTCAAAGCCAAGCGGGCCCAAAAACTGAGAACCCTCGGTTACACCATTTTCCGCTCATCAGGTTATTTTAGCTACAAGAGTGTGATGCTCGTTAACCGTCGTTCTTCCCTGAGGACTCTCAAGGACTTGGTGGGCAAGAAAGTGGCCTTTGTGGACAGCGAATCTGCCTCAGGTTTTGTCATTCCTCACAAGGCAATGGAGCGCGCTGGTGTGAAGCTATCTGATCTCAAAGAGCATTTGTTTGCTGGCAATCATGTCGATGCCGTTTTGGCTGTTGTTAATGGCAAAGCAGATGCCGCAACATCTTTTGATGAAGTGACAGAAATTTCCAGTCGCCTTCGTCAACACAAAAAGAATTTACGTAGATTGTGGACCAGTAAAACCATCATCCCTGCTGATGTTTTTGTTTCTGCAGCAGATGTCCCCTTAAAGCTGCGAAAAGCTGTTCGTTTGGCTTTGATATGTTACACGGCAGCTCAACGGCAAGGAATGACACCTCAAAACCCCATTTACGAGGGATTTGTGCCAGGTGACCCAAATCTCTACGACTCCATGGATGAGCTCTTTGAAGCGAAAGTTGGCCCATGACGGGGAGGACGGACTGGACCAAGCTATTCCATCTAGATCCCTCATTTTTTCACGACTACGAGATTATCGAGATAGTCGGTAAAGGCGGCATGGGTCAAGTCGTAAAAGCACGGCAGCTATCATTAGATCGTCTCGTGGCAATCAAGTTCTTGGCGAGAAAGTTCTTTGAAGACGAAAAGACCATGGAACGATTCAAGAGTGAAGCAAAACTCTTGGCCAAACTCAGTCATCCCAATGTCGTTCAGATAGTGACACTGAACACGCGAGCTACTAATCCATATCTCGTTTTGGAATTTGTTGATGGCGAATCGCTTCGCAGCAGACTCAAACGAAGTGGAATGCTCAGTCAAGTCGAAGCATTAAAAATCGTTCGTGAGATTTGTTTGGGCTTGAAGGCAGCTCATGAACTGAACATCGTTCATCGTGACGTGAAGAGCGACAATGTTTTGATAAGCAACAAGGGCACTGTGAAGCTCGTCGATTTTGGTATTGCCAAAGACACTGAAGGCAGAGGAAATCAAACGACGACAGGCGTTGTCATGGGCACGCCCCACTATATGTCTCCTGAACAGTGTCACGGAGAAAACCTAGATTGTCGTACAGACATATATTCAACGGGTGTGTTGCTCTTTCGTTTGTTGACGGGTCAAGTGCCATTTTTTGATGAGTCAACTATCAAAGTCCTCTTTCACCATGTAAATACACCACCTCCTGACTTGCGAGAATATGCCCCCAATATTAAAACTGAGGTGAATGAGCTCGTTCAAAAGGCTCTGCAAAAAGAGCGCGATGCAAGATTTCAAAGTGCAGATGAGTTCATTGCTGCCATCGATGATGTGCTTCACAATCTTGCTGACGAGCTTCAGAGTGAAGAAGGAACATTAAGGCAATCAGCTCTTCCTCAAAAAATGGGAGAAAATACCAAGTTGATTGGAAAGAGTGCTGAGCCTGTAACGTGGTGGGAGAAAAATCCCATAATCGCAGCCATTTTGCTGCTTGCAGTCCTCGTGATGACAGTTACATGGGTGACATTTCCCGAGGTCATTTATGAACCACCTAAACTCAAGGTCGAGGAAAAAAGGGATGCCAAAATTCTTCGCATCGAAGCTGCAAGAAAACGTTTGGTTGGATGGCGCGATGTAGAAGTCTTTGAAGGCAAAACTATGATAGGAGAAATCTCAGCTCTTCTGAACGATGGAGATAAGGAGATACAAAAGGCAGCCGAAGAGGCCTTGGCCGATGTCATACGTTGTCACAGTCCTGGCGGTCTGCCCATGTCCGTAGCATCAGAGGCAGCAATGCAACTAACACTCAAGGGCAATGAGGTTGCATGCGAGAGTCTATGGTTGTGGTTGCCTGCCATGTCACCGGAGCGAAGACTTGACGTTTTACTCGTCTTACGTAGGACAACGAGCTACGTTAAACACCGTTTCTCCCAAGAAGCTAAGAAAGCTATTGGTGGGCAACTAGTCCATTACAAGAAAAATCCTCCAATAAAAGGATGCTCCGAAAAACAACAAGAACAGATTATTGCAGCAATCAAAGAATACGAAGCCATGGTACAAGAAGAGGTTAAAGGCAAATGACCAAGAGAATATGTGTCTATTGTTCTTCTAGTGATGCCGTTGATGAAGAGTTCTTCCAATGTGCAGAACAATTGGGTAGAGCTATTGGCGAAAATGGTTGGGAACTCATATATGGAGGGGCAACCGTTGGATTGATGGGACATGTGGCCCATGTAACGCAAAAGGCAGGTGGCAAAGTAATAGGAGTGATTCCAGAGGCTCTGCGTCACATAGAGAACAAACTCGTCGACGAGTTGGTCGTCTGTAAGGATTTGCGAGAACGAAAAGCAGTAATGGAAGATAGGGCCACGGCTTTTGTTGCCTTACCCGGTGGTTTTGGCACTTTGGATGAAGTAGCAGAAATCATTACACACAAACAGCTTGGTTTTCATGACAAAGCCGTTGTTCTACTCAATGTTGCCGGATTTTACGATCACTTGGCTGCCTTTTTTGAGAGCCTTTTGACCCGTAAGTTTGCCAAAGAGGATTTTCGAGACTTTTATCACTTTGCCCCATCAGCCAGTTCTGCCGTGAGATATTTAGAGGATTACAAACCGCCTGAAGCCAAGTCCAAGTGGTTCGAAGGCGAGAGATAGGCAACACAATGAGTAGACTCGTCGAAGAGTTGGCTAGGATTTGCCGAACTCACATCCTCGACGAAAAATGGCTCTTGGCACCAGCAGTATCTATTGCACGTCAGTGGCAAGGAGCTGTGGCTCGTAGTGGCACAGCCGTAGTGAATGTGCGCCCATTCACTTTCAAAAGATTGGCAATGCACATCGCTGGGCCTGCTCTTGCCGAGAGTGGCCAGAGTCTACTCCAACGCCATACAGCCGAGTTCATTTTGGATAGACTCTTTAATACGAGATTTGGCCAGAATGATGATGGTTATTTATCTCGTATGTCCCAAAGTCCTGGCGTAGCGAGGATGTTGTTGCGGGCCATCGAAGATCTGCGTAGAGCTGGTTTGGGTCTTGGCGATTTTTCCTTGGACCTTTTTGAGGTTCCGCAGAAGGGGCGAGAGCTCATTGATTTGCTCCGTGCGTATCTAGAGGAGTTAGAGGAAAGAGAGTTGCTCGATTATGCTGGCTTGCTCAAATTGGCTATGGACAATTTGGGTAAGGGGCTATTCACTGTCGAACCTTCTGTGCTCATCTTAATGCCCGAAGATTTGCAAGTTGGCGCACTAGAGCAACTAATGTTGGATGTTTTGCCTGTTGAGCGAAGACTCACTTTGCATGTTGATGGTGTGAAACGTGCGACCAAAAGAGCCAAGGATAAGAAAGATCTTACAGACATAGAATTGCTTCGTTGGATGACACACCCAGAAGGCGCGCCAAAAGGTAAGAGTGACGGCGCAGTTGAGATTGTTCAGGCCGTAGGCGCAATCAACGAGATACGCAATGTCTTTCGTACCTGCTTCGAACGAGGATGGCCTCTAGATGACGTGGAAGTGTTGCATACATCGCGTGACACTTATGTTCCCTTGATGTATGAAATGGCTCATCAGATTTTTTTGGAGCAGGAAAGAATACCTGTGACCTTTGCTGAAGGTGTTCCGACAACTTATTCTCGGCCTGGACGGGCCTTGGAAGCATGGTTGACTTGGCGAGACAGTGGATACAGCCAGAATGTGCTCGTTCGAATGATCCAAGATGGTTTGTTGAGTTTTCCTGAAGAGGTAACATCTGAGTTCGTTCATTCAACATTGGCGGCCATCTTTCGTTCAGTAGGTATAGGTTTCGGTCTAGAAAGATATGGACCAATTCTCTCAGGAGTCATCGAGAGTCTTCGTGAACGTTTGCCATCGCCTTTTGGGGCTGAGAGTGACGAATATCACTCTTTGGATGACGTAGATGTCCTCTGTGACGAAGAAGACATGGACGAGCGCCATCGTCAGCTCTCGAGACGGCGTCGTGCATTGATTGCTCTTCGGAAAATGGTCATATCTTTGACGACCAATGTTGTCAGAGAAGAGGTCAGTAATAGTCAAATATTGGAAAGAGCACGGCTTTTCCTCGAGACAAATGTAAGATGCCACACTGCCTTTGATAGAATTGCTAGGGACGTTTTCCTCAAAGATATTGATGCTCTGTTGATGTTGCTGAAAGAGGGCGATGACGGCTCTTTCGATGGCTGGCGTTGGTTGCGTGAGTTGCCGAAGCGAGTGTCCATTCAACCACAGGGACCTCGACCTGGCTCATTGCACTTGGCATCTGTTTTTAATGGCGGACATTCTAGTAGGCCCCACACATTTATCGTAGGTTTAGATGATGCTCGTTTCCCTGGAGCAGGTTTGCAGGATCCACTCTTGTTGGATGGCGAGAGGCGTGCCTTGTCACCAGCTTTGTCTACGGCAGCGAAAAGACTTGGTGAGCGGTTGGAAGGATTCAACAATCTGCTTGCCCGGCTGAGGGGCACAGTATCGCTTTCTTTTTCTTGTCGCAACTTAGAAGACAACAGAGCACGTTTTCCATCAATGGTACTCGTTACAATCCACAGGTTGCTCACAGGAAACAGCGAAAGTGATCAATCCACCTTGCAAGCTTCACTTGCTCCTCCCGTCTCTTTTGCGCCAGCAGCACCAGAGAGAGCATTGACACCTGCCGAATGGTGGATCCACAAGTTGTGTGGCCATACAGTACCTGCAGGAGAAAAGCTGATAAGCACATATTTTCCCCATTTGGGCAAGGGTATGCTTGCGGAGCAGGAACGGGTGCAGGAGATATTCACTGTCTTTGATGGGGCTATTTCAACGGCA
The DNA here is from genome assembly GCA_964643655.1 of uncultured bacterium. Classification (GTDB taxonomy): domain Bacteria; phylum Muiribacteriota; class UBA6191; order CAZXTJ01; family CAZXTJ01; genus CAZXTJ01. Next base: position 7,924 of record CAZXTJ010000058.1, on the reverse strand, counting down.
AGACTCGGTGACGGCAAGCTAGATCCAACTGCTAGGCGAGGTCCTGTCATGTCGGCAAGCAGGTTAGAGACTCTAGCTCGTTGTCCTCTTGCCTACATGTTTCAAGTCGTACTCAAATTACGTCCACCTGACGAAGTGGCCATTGACCCCAATCGTTGGTTAGAGCCTTCTGACTTTGGCACACTCCTGCACGAGGCATTTCGGCAATTTTTCGTTACTCTCATCAATAACGAAGAAAGACCAAGAGTCGAAGAGCACTCAACCTTGTTGACTTCTATCATTAATAGTCTCGTGGCTGAATATCGCCGTGCCATTCCACCTCCTTCAGATGCTGTATTTAACAATCAGTTCGAACAACTACACCGTATAGGTCGTGTCTTTCTGCGAGAAGAAGAGGACTTCTGTTTGGCTTCACGTCCATGTTTCTTAGAGGCTGCAGTGGGTACAGAGCCTGAAGCAGAAGGTACACCTTTGGACACTCCTTTCCCAAGCAAGATTCCCTTACCCAGTGGGCGTTTGCTACGTGCTCGTGGACGAGTTGACAGGATTGATCAGGTTGGCGAGCCATCTGCCCATCTTTATGCAGTGTGGGACTACAAAATGGGTAGCGACTATAAATACACGAAAAATCCTCCTTTTTCTCAGGGGCGAGTCATTCAGCATGTCTTGTATCGTGCTCTGGCAGAAGAGAGACTCAAAGAGGTCATCGCTCCAAAAGCTGAGGTTGTAACCATGGGGTATTTTTTCCCAGGACCACGAACTCTTGGTACGAGGATAGCTTTCAACTCGGATCAGCTCGTCGGTGGTGGAGAGATCCTTGATAATCTTGCCACGATTGCCGCAACTGGTGCATATCTTGCCACGAATAATAGCGATGATTGCCGCTTCTGTGACTATAAGGAAATCTGTGGTGACATTGAAACCGTTTGTTCGCGGGCAAAAACCAAATTGGCAAACGTTGACAATGCCAAACTCTCTCCTTTTCGTGAGCTACGAGAGGAGGATTTATGAGCACAGAAACATTCTTACCTCCTGATAATGACCAAAGGCGCTTGATCACGGAAGAGCTCGATACATCTATGCTCGTAGAGGCTGCAGCAGGTACAGGAAAAACAACATCCATGGTTGCTCGCATGGTGGCTCTTTTGGCAGAAGGCAAATGTGCTGTTCATCAACTGGCAGCTGTAACCTTTACGAGAAAGGCAGCCTCGCAGCTAAGGGCACGATTTCAGGCTGCTTTGGAGAAAGGAGTAAAAGAAGAGAGTGGCAAGAAACGACAGAGATTAGTTAAAGCCCTTCGCCGTGTCGAGCAAGTTTTCATGGGTACCATTCACTCTTTTTGTGGACGTTTGTTACGTGAGAGACCAGTCGAAGCCGGGGTCCCTCTCGATTTCTCTGAAATGACAGAAGAGGAAGACAAAGGACTTCGTGAAGAGGCCTGGGAAGAGCATCTGTCTTCCCTCTATGCAACAGGCGAACCAATCTTGCATGTTTTGGCAGATATGGGAATAGTCGTTGCTGATCTGCATGAAACATTCATGCGTTTGGCTGATTATCCAGATGTTGACGATTGGCCTGCTGAACTGTTGCCCAAGCCAGATTTGAAAGAATGTCGTCGTGAGTTACGTGAGTATCTCGAGCACATTAGTTTCCTTCAGGAGTACTTTCCTGAAGAGACCGGTACAGACAAACTGATGCCGGCCTACCTGGCTATCAATCGCCACGCCCGCCATGCAAATCTGCGAAATCCTGCTGACATGATTGCTCTACTCGAGAGATTTGATACTTCAGCCAAACCTGTTCTCAAATGGTGGCCCGACAAAGATATGGCCAGGAGTGAATGTGAACGATGGAAGAGTTTCAGACAAGACTTCGTTGAACCTACTTTGGCTGCTTGGCGAGAGTATTGTTATGAACCATGTTTGCGATGTATCAAACCGGCTTTGGCTCGTTATGCTGAGTTAAGAAAACAATCAGGGAAGCTGAATTTTTCTGATTTGTTGATGAAAGCTGCCGCATTACTGAGAGACAATGAGCCAGCCATTCGAAAGTACTTTAGGGATAGGTTTACTCACTTACTCGTTGACGAGTTTCAAGATACCGATCCCATTCAAGCTGAAGTGATGATGCTGTTGACGGCAGACGATACTTCAGAACAGGATTGGACCAGGTGCAAACCTGCACCAGGACGCCTCTTTGTTGTGGGAGACCCAAAACAATCAATCTATCGTTTCCGCCGAGCAGACATTGTTACCTACAATTCCGTACGCGACATCATCGAAGAGAGCGGAGGTAAGGTCCTTTCACTCTCAGCAAACTTTCGAACAGTGGGTCCAATCATCGAATGGGTCAACGGTATATTCTCTACTTTTTTCCCTAAGGAGAGGAATCGTTATTCCCCTTCTTATGTCCCGCTGCAAGTAGGTAAGAAAGAGAGTGAAGCCGGGGTTCTGGCCGGATTGTATCGCCTAGAGATTCCCGAAGATTGTCAGAATTCGGTGCAAGCCGTTGAATATGAAGCAGAAGTCATTGCCAGGAATATTCGTTACGCACTCGATAACAGCTTGACCATTGGTAGTCACGATGGTGAACCACGACCTCTAAAACCTGGTGATGTAATGATCCTGACAAAGGATAAAAAGAGCCTCACGGTTTATGGTGAAGCTCTACAGCGCTATGACATAGAGCATCAGGTCACAGGGGGCAAAGCACTGGGGCAGGTTCCTGAACTGGAGCTCCTTTATCGCTGTCTTACAGCAGTGGTAGAACCTGACAATCCAATCCCATTGGTTGGTTCGCTACGCAGTCAACTCTTTGGCGTCAGTGATGACAGCCTCTACGAATTCAAAAGAGCAGGCGGATTATTCTGTTACAGAGAGATAATACCTCGAGCTTTGGATAGTGATGTCGCTTCTAGGATGAACGATGCTTTCAGACGCTTTCGCCAATACGCTCAGTGGTTGGAAGAGATTCCACCTGTATCAGCAATCGAACTCATAGCTGAGGACTTGGGCCTCTTCCTCAAAGGTGCTGCAGCACCTGGAGGTGATAGACGTGCAGGTTGTTTGGCCAAAGCAATAGAATTGTTGCGATCCCATCAACGTTCGACTTGGACTTCAGGAGATCTCGTTGCATATTTGGCACAACTCATCGAAGGTGAAGAGGCTCACGATGGTATTCCTGCCAGACCGCAGAGTGATGATGTCGTAAGGGTGATGAATCTTCACAAATCAAAAGGTCTCGAAGCACCGCTAGTCTTCCTGGCCTGTCCGAGAGGACGTTGGAATGCAGGAGCTCAGATACATGTAGACCGTCGGCAAGGCAAGGTGAGGGGATATACCCTCGTTTCTACACCTCTCAGCGAGTTTCATGAAAAAACTTTGGCTCACCCTCCATTGTGGGCCCAATTGGGTGAAGAAGAGTTGAGTTTCGGACTTGCTGAAAACAAGCGATTGCAATACGTTGCCGCCACAAGAGCAGGCGCTGCTTTATGTGTCACCTTAAAAACCAAACGAAAGTCATCAAACCCTTGGAATGTTTTTGAGCCCTTTCTATTGACTACTCCTACGGTTGTACGTCCTGGGGAAGTTGCTGATTATATTGCTCCTGCAGTTGATGTAACTTTTCAGGAAGCTGAAGTGGCAACGAATGCCATACAGCAGAGAATGGCCACTGTCGTTACTCCTTCTTATATGACTCGAGCTGCCAAGGATGGTGTTGTTTTCCACCTAAAAGAGCCTATCAAAGAGTCTCCTGAGCCTGACGAACGTTTACCAGAAAGAGCAAGATTTGATAACGAAAAGGCTCGCCACTTTGGTACTGCTGTTCACTCCTTATTGGAAGGTGCCTTTACACAAAGGCATTTGACACTAGAACAATTGGCCGCTGCTGACAGAACATTAGGCGATTGTGATGATGATGAGTTCGTTGCAAAGGTCATAGAGACGACTCGGCTCACTTATGAGTCTCCATTCTGTCAGCGAGTGCGCGAAAGCTCTAGGGTAATGGTTGAGGTTCCCTTTGAGATGGTCGATCCTCGTGAAGTTAATCCCAAAGGAGCTATTCCTTTTCTGCGTGGTGTGATTGATCTCGTTTTTTACGAGAAAGGTGGCTGGGTCATCGTCGACTGGAAGACTGATGCCGTCGAAGCAGGTAAGGAAGATGTCATCCTGCAGCGATATGCACCACAATTGGATGCTTATAGACGTGCTTGGAAGACGATTACGAAAGAACCTGTCGCCGAAGTGGGTTTATACCTCACTAGCATTCAAAAGTACTTTGGCCAACCTTTACGTATCTTCTGAGGAACGTTCCCTCACGACCATCTGGCATGCTAGCGTAGATACATGGCTAGAAACATAATCGTAAAGCGGAATGGTAAGGAATCGACGTTCAACTTCAAGAAGTTGGACCGGGGGAAGTTGTATGGACGTAGACGGCGCCTCGTCTTGGATCCCGAAGGGAAACCCTGCGAAAGAGCTCAATTGACTCTCGATGGTTCACTCATCTTACGCAGTGGTATGACAGCACAGGGGTATTTCAACGAAGCGGGCGCTATCGTGGACAAGTCTACATTGATAGGTGTGGACGCTGATGGAAATCCTCTCGAGAAACAAGGCTCGACCCTTGGTGTGGCTCAAGAGCTCGTTGGTCCTGTGGAAGCAGAGGAGCTGTTGGACGTTGCTACTAAATCAATCTATATGCTCGACTGTGCAGAAGTTGATGAAACTCTTGTGAAAGAGTTAAAAGAGGGAAAAATCTACCGATTTCCTTTCAACTATTATGCTGACTTTCATTTGGAAACTGCCTACCTCGTTGCCAATGAGGAAGGTCTTTTTGCCATCATTGGTGATCCAACGAAACCACAATGGTGCGAACCTTCTGCGCTTCCTGAAACGAGTTTCGACGACAGTGCCCTTGATGATGACGAACTCGACTTCGAGATGTTCTGAGCGAAAGGTTCCAAGCGAATATGCGAAAACTACATATAACAAACTCAGCCCAACGTAATGCTACGGTGGCCTGCGATACGGTGCCCAGAGAAGCTCTACCAACACTTGCCTTACCTGACGGTAAAGTCTATTTTCGTCGATATGTGGCTGCAGCACCAGGAAAGCTCGATGGCGACATGGTCAAAGAGTTTGGCGACGAATATGGCCAAGCTATTGTTGACGGAGATCCTGAAATCGATTTTGAGCAAGTAGGTCGTTTCGTTGGTGATACCGATACAGTTTTTCTCTCGTCTGAAGGTGAAATCCTTCACTGTTCACCTAGTCTTGTGGAAGTATTGATTGGTCCCGATGGTGAAGAAAAAGAGCGACGAGAGCCCAAAGATGAACTAGCTAACGTCGTTGACGAAAACTCCCCTGTTCGATGGACAGGCAAAAAAATACCCAAAGCCGACGCAGCAAGACGTTTCTCTTTCAAAAGAACAGTGCAGCTGCAGCACGTCGATGGTCTTACCTACGATTATCTCTATGGAATGGCAAAAGAACTTGCCGAGGAAAATGTTGTTGTTTTGCTCGGAGCAGGCGAGAAGGGGAACAAACCCCTCATATTTCAATCCAATGGCACACCCTATAGAGGTTTTCTAGAAGGTCGTGTTGACGGAGAGAAATATATGCTCTTACTTCACTTGAGTAATCTCGAACTCAAAGTACCTAAAGAGAAAGCATAAGGGGAGGTGTGTCATGAGTTTGTTTGATAAAAAAGGTGAAAAGAAACTTGGTAAAGCGGCACGCACTCCAAATGGTGCCATTACAGACGAAGAGTTGTCATCAGCTCTAAAGGTTTATCGCCACAGAGTGGCCTCTTCTTACATTGCGATTACCTCTGACGAATTGGATGAAAGAGTACCTCCTGGTGAACTGATTGCCTCACCAAAAATTGATGGTGAGTTGTGGTATTTAGTATTTGAGGGAAAAGAAGTTTTTCTAGCCAATCCTAAATCTTCGGTCATTCATGGAGCTCTGCCTCTGCTGGAAGAGGCAAAAAAACTTGCCAAAAAAACCAAAGGCCGGACCATCATTGCTGGTGAGCTCTTTGCTCTAAGCAAAGGTGATAGACCTCGCGTTGGTGATTTAGCAGCAGCTTTTGCAACAGGTGATGAAAAAGATTTGGGCCGCATTGGTTTTAAGGCTTTTGATGTTGTCTGGGTTGCTGAAAGGGAAACTCCCTTCTTGAAGTATGAAGAGAAATTGGAGTTTTTGCAGAACATTTTTGATGGTGGCAAAAGATGCGCAGTCGTGAAAACAGAGACCATCAGCGGCAAACAGGCTATCAACGACCTTTATGGTGAGTGGGTCGCCGGAGGGAAAGCCGAAGGAATGGTCCTGCGAGCAAGCGATGGCCGCATATTCAAAGTGAAACCTGTCATCCACGTTGATGCTGCTGTTATCGGGTATACGGAACGGGGAAATGATCCCGATCAAGTCCGCTCACTCCAACTTGCTCTTTTACGAGACGATGGTCAGTTTCAGTTGCTTTGTCGTTGCGGAAACCTCGGCGACGAGAAGCAAAGGAAAGAACTGAAGAAGAAATTGGCTCCTCTTGAGACAACGTCGGCTTATCGTTCTGCTAGTCGCGACGGCAGCCTCTATCGTTTCCTCAAACCAGAAGTGGTTATTGAGGTCAAAGTGACGGACATGCAGTCCATGAATTCCAATGGTGATCCCATCCAGAGAATGGTCCTCGAACATGATGAAGACAAAGGATGGCGAGCTATTCGACAGCTTCACGGTGCTGGTATTCTCTATCCTATCTTCGAAAGGATACGTGAGGACAAGTCAGTCACTCGGCAAGATGTTCGTATAGAACAACTGCTCGACAGGTGTTACGTCAGTGATACGAAAGTCAAAGCCGAGGAGCTGAAACTAGAAGCCAGCAAGGTTTTACGTAGAGAAGTTTATACGAAAGAGACCAAAGGAAAGCTGGCAGTACGAAAGTTGCTTCTTTGGAAAACGAACAAAGAAGATGCTTCTGACGATTATCCAGCTTATGTCATCCATTGGACAGACTATTCTCCTGGGCGCAAACAACCACTGCAAAGGACAGTGAAAGTCGCGCCAGACGAAGAGATGGCTACGGAGGTTGCTGAATCACTCATTACCAAGAACGTGAAGAAAGGCTGGAAACCAGTCAGCGACTAGACCAGTTCAACTTCGTTCTCGATGATTTGCTAAGTAACTGTGGAGGGAAAAACTCCACAGTGCCAAATTTGGTTACGACAGCAGCCATTGAACCATCATCTTTGAGGCCCAAAGCCGACAACCTGAAGTCGCCTGAGAGGTTGTCGACGGACTGCTGCAATCCACCTTTCGTAGTGTAGTGGCTCGCCATTTGGTTTTTTGTGTCGATGCAAATGAGCTTTTCTATTGCTCGTGAAATGATGAAATCGTCGCCACAGAGGATGTCAAAGAGTCCAACTTCCTTTTCGCAGGCGAAGCTAATGTCTCTTGTTGACCAACCGCGGCTATGGATAGTTTCTCCAAATTTTGTGGCAGTGGCAAAGGCAAATTGATCTTTGTAAACATTGTCGATGATTGCTTTGGTAACTTTTCTCTCAGAGAGAAAGAGCCAAGTGTCCTTGCCTGTAAACAGGGTGCCTGTCAGGAATTGATGACTTAGTTCATCAGCAATTGTGCCAAGCGCATCAGCTTTGTGCACTAGAGGTAGTCCTTTGCCATTGACCAAAAAAACAAAGAGATGATTCTTGCCAGTTGCTACTAGCTGTCCATCTCTATTAGTCATTGAAAGTCGAATTCCTCTATCAGTTCCAACGTTGAAACCAAAGAGAGCACGCATATCTGTCGGCGCTTCTTCGCCAAGGGTAAAGCTAGTGATTAATGACAGTGAGCCTGTCTTGGGCCAGTCGAAATTGAGAAGACTGAAAACACTCTTTCCTACGACTATAGGTAGACCGGCA
>CAZXTJ010000057.1:7021-20347 GCA_964643655.1 uncultured bacterium | reverse complement strand
ATTCAGGCATCTTTAGGAGTTCCTCAATCCAGAGGGGGATTTGGAATAGGTAGTGTTTATGCGTTTTGCAATAGCAATCGTTCTTTTTCTTTTCCTATGTTCTTTGTCTTTTGGTGCTGAAGCAAGAGAGACTTATCGTACGCGTATTGCCAAGTCTTTGACTATGGATGCGCTCATGAAAAAGGTAGAAAACCGTCAACCTGGTGAATTGAAAGCCATGTTCACATCTTCAGGTGAGTTTTTGAAGAGTACTGTGGGCAACACTGGCATAGTCGTAGATGTTCTCACCCTTGGTTCTCATGACGAGATTCTCGACAGTCTTGCAGGTGGCGTCAAACAGTTCGATGGTGTAGACCCGCTCAATGGAAAGAAAGCACTGGGAGATACGGCCTTTTGGCTCACTGTGGCTGTTGATTTGTTAAAAGCCAAAGACGGCAAGCAGGTAAACAAAGCTTTTCACGATGCATTTTTGGAGTGGGGATACAACAAAGCTTCAGACAGTGTTGCCAAAGTTTTTGGCGGTTTGGCCGTTTTACCAGCAAATCTCATCAAGTGGTTCCTTGGGGAAGTAAAATCTACTGTTGATACTGGTGTTGAGCAACGACTTTGGAGTCAATATGTTGACTCATGCAAAGACCTGTTGGAGAAAAGCGAAGCAGGACGCCGTTATGTAGGCCGAATGATTGTCCAAGGCACATTGGGCGATGAGTTACTGCGACGTTTCGATGAAGATATGTTTTTGAACACTTCAACGAAAGGTTTTGCCGGTTGGGGTGCTGTAGAGCTCACAAAACGTCATAAGGAAGCCTTTCGTGACAAATTCCTGATGGAAAACAAGGAACATTTCGAGTTAGCTGCAGTTGAAGAGCTACAAGCACGTATTCGTGACGCTATGCCTGCCTTGCAACGTAATGCTGCTCAACGACTAAAAGAGACTCGCCGTATTTTTGACAAGAAACCATATTTTTCCATTAAGTTCGTTGACCAGGAAACCAAGGAAGTGGTGAAGAGTTCAGTTTACTGGTATCTCGAAGCCAACAGAAAAGAACGTGGCTCCGTTTCCGCTTCTCGAAAGAGCGAACTCTGCGAATTGAGACTTGGTTCTTGTAAGGATGTCTATGTTGGAAGTGGAAAAGATGAAGTCGTTTTCTATTTCCTTGCCCGCGGATACAAAAGACAAAAAGTATCAGTCCCTCTTGATTGGAAGAGTGCTTTAGACAGAAAAACGGGCCAACACATTGGCACAGTTGAATTGGAACCTTCGGCAAGTGCTCTTCTCGACGTATCTATCAACAGTTCTACTCCAAAGGATAGCGATCACTTCAGATGTTCTTTGAGTGCCACTGACGCTGCTGTTTTGGTGAAGAATGCAAAGGGTGGGAAGTACCGGTTTCGTGTCGAGCCCGGAACTTACTTGTTGGTTGCAGGTGAAAGCAGACATGCTGTTTTTGCTCAAAAAGTTACGTTGAAAAAAGGAAGCAATAGTGAAGAGATAACTTTGACAAGACTTCCCATACTCAATCTGCCCAGACCCAAACGTGAGGCACTGCAAAAAACTCTGAACGTTCCAAGCCCAATGGCAGCAAAAGCAGAAGCTGAAAGGGCCTTCAATGATTTGCTCACAGGTGGAGGTTCCATGGAGGAATTGAATTCCATGGCCAATGAGGCTGGTGCTCTTGCGCAAACTATTAGGCGCGTAACAGATCCGCATTTTTGTGGGTTGTATTGGGCGCAAGCCAATAGCTGGGCAGGCAGTGGAACTGCGCAGGAAAAACGCTACGAAAAGTTCAATAAGTGGCATAAAAAGTACAAAGAGCAGTGCGCCACTATGTTGACCGTCCTGAAAGACCTCGCTGGAAAATATAACAAAAAGCAATATGATGCTGGTAACAAGTTGTCGGAAATTCATCGACGATTTAACGCTCTTCGCGAGAAATTCTCAAAACCTCGAAACTGGAGTTCACTCAGAATAATTTATCTCGACCAAGAGGTCGTTGAGCCAGTAGATGTTTCCTCCATGAAAGAGACCATAAAGGCAGAGTTGCTCGAGACTTTGGTGTCACCTGAAGCTATGACAATATATGAACTTAGGTCTGCAGCCAATGATAGCAATCCATTCAAGAGCCGAGTTTTTGAGGCCAATTCAGACCACAAAGAGAGCCAAGTTCGGTGGAAAAGTGCAGAGCAGGCAACTGAAAAGTTGAGTGCCCTCAAAGATGAGATGAATAGTTTGTTAGAGGACAAGGGCCTTCTATTACAGAAAGCAGAGATAAGTAGCAGGTCAATTCCAAAGGACCTGGACTACCTTCAACATAAATGGCGATCATATTCTGGTTCCAAGTCGCCAGTTAGCCTGGAGGGACGCCTTAATAACGATTATCTCATATCAGTGGTTCAAGATATTTCCAAAATGTTGTTGGAAGGTCGAGCCATTGAGCTTTATTACAAAACCGAAGTTGCTCCGACAGAGGAGCTACGCTATGCGTACCAAAGCGCATTCAATCAATGGGCGAGTTGGCATGAGAGGGTAAAAGCCCAGCTACAAAAAGAAGAAGCTGAAGAGGAGAGAATAAGGGCAGAATTGCTTAGGTTGTCAAAAGAGTATGAAACTGCCTTTAACAAGTTGAGTGAAGCGACTTCTGAGGTACAAAAGCTGCGTAATAAGTCGGACATGGACGCACGAGACGCAAAACGTATGCTCGACGGTGGAAGCCATGCAAATATTGAAGCACAAAAACGTTCAATAGCGGCAGTGGGAAATAGTGAATTTCAGCAGAAGGCAATCAAAGGGGCAAAGCTCGCTGCTCAAGATGTAAACCGCGTGAGGGACCTAAACTACCAGCTACAAAGACTGAGTCAACATCGTGCCTTCAATACAATGAGACAAAGGCCCAAGCTTCCCTCTACTTATTATGGCACCTACAAGAACCATTACGCCAACAGAGTGAACAATTTGCAATCCATGGTTTCCAAAACGAAGCAGAACTTGGCTACTCTCAAAATTGCATCGACTAAGTTGGATAAGGCAAACGAGCAGTTCACCAATGCTTCTGCAATGACGGGGAAGCTCGAAAAAGAGCTTGAAGAAGGAGAAAAGCTGTTAAAGGCAAAAGCAGCTTCAGCAACTACTCTCGACGGTATAGCGAAAGCTTATCCCGCACAGTTTTTTCAAGAGACCTACAAACAGTTGATGGAAAAAGTGAAGATTGTTGAACAAGGTAAAGTTGCTTTGACAAGAAGGACCAGGTCACTTGCCAATGGAGTAAAGTCACAGCTGCAACATGTAGAATACTTGACGACGCGAGCGATTACGGGATTCACTCGACGTTGGTACTCAGTATTTGCCAAAGACTATAAAGCAAAAAAGCTAAATGCAGTCATGGACAGGCTTTCTGAGCAGTGGACGTGTGCAACAGAAAGTAGCAAAGAGGAGCAGAGAAAGAACCTTGAAGCAATGTTTGCTCAGGCCGAGTTTGGCAACGTAAAATTTGAACTCAAAAGTGCAAAAGCACAACCGAACAATAAATACAGGTTAACAGCTCTTTATGATGTCTTAGTCGTTGGCAGAAACAAAAAAAATGACGGCCAGATTTACAAGGTCGTTACTGTTTCTGATGTGCTTCTGCTCACACCAAAGGGTGTTCGTATAGTCTCAACATCCAAGGCTGCTTGGGCTTTGATGACAAAAAAAGTCCAATTTAGTCAGCTTCATTTGGGCTACGGACTCATGGGACGGCAGGGGACATATCGGTATGTGTCCTCCTCTGATATGAAAAACAATTCTATCATCCTAGCTGGTTTGGCCAATGGTGATGAACTGACTGTGAAAACAGTCAGCTTATCCACTGATGGGGGAGCTAATTTTGTTGCAGCTCAAAAGATTAACTACGGCAACCGTGCCCTCTTCCACCACAAAGTCTCCTTGCCACTAGGCAAAGATAGTCATTTGGTTCTCAAGAGCGAAAACAGCAAAGGAGAGGTCACCCGTTGGCCCCAAAGGGGTGCTTTCATTGTTCGAGCAGTGGAAGAACCCAAAGATGCTATTGCTGTCATGCTCACCAAACATCTGATCAGTTCACTCAATGCAAAAAAGGCTGATGATGTATTGGCAATACTGTCGGACAACTATTACGGTGGTTTTTCCCGCCTATCCAAGGTTCTTCGACGAGAGATTTCTACTTTTGAGCCTATCTCAATCTCTACTATTTCATGTGGCTCTGCAGGACCTTGGCAGCGAGTTGTCATCGAATGGCGAAGAGCACCTGGCTCAATGCAAAGAAGCTGTTTGTTTTTCAACGGAGCACATCGGTTAGTTGATATTCGCGGTCCATTACCTTTTGGAAACAGTGATGAGATGTTGAGAAAATCTGCTGCATATCCTATTGATGCTCGAGTATTGAGAGGAAGAGTGCGTCTTGATTACTCAAGAGAGATGTGTGAACGAGACAAGCTCTATTCGGGTGCTCTTTTCAGTCATGGTTTGGCAATTCCTTGTAGAGCCATCAAAGGCGCAGCAGCCGATATTGTCATTCGTTATCCAATGATACTCTTTGCCTCTTCCGGAGCGATAACTTCCAATGGGGAGAAGCAGCTTGGCACAATCACTTCTTTGCCCAATAGTGGCTGGACACATGCGCTCTTCCGCAAAGAAGTTGGAGCAACATTCACAGTCGTTTGCCGCAATAAAAAGTGGTGCGTCGGTAAGATAGAAAAGATAGACGCAGGTGACGATAAATCTATTGTTGAGTTTCGTTACATCTTCCACGATAAAACCGTGGCTCTTCCCAAGACGAACTGAAAGAAAAGGCTCTCCAAGGTGAATAGCAGATCAGTGTCCTGCCTTTATGTACTATGATTAGCTCATGGCCCTGGAAGACAACGAACTCTTGATTGAGTTACCTCCTCCCATTTCCGAACGATTTGATGTGCTTTCGCTTATTGGCTCTGGGGGAATGGGAGTGGTTTATCGTGCTCGGGACAAGCGCTTGGGTAGGATGGTCGCTCTCAAAGTCGTCCGGCGTGAGAAAGCTACTGAAGAGCGCTTCGTTAACAGATTCAAACGAGAAGTTCTGTCCCACGGTGCAGTGAGCCATCGGAACATCGTAGACATTTTCGACTATGATTGTGTCGATGAGATTATGTTTTTTTCAATGGAGTTAATCAATGGCTCATCATTGTATGAGTTGATTTATGATGATGCTCTCACGGTAAACAAAATCATCGAGGTTTTTGTTGGTGCTTCTGCTGGTTTAGAGGCAGTTCATGATGCGGGTTTGTTACATCGAGATATCAAACCTGCCAATATAATGGTGGCCACTGATGGTACGGCTAAACTAATGGATTTTGGTTTGGCCAAGTTTACTTCTCGTCAAGATTTGACTGCTCTGACCAAAACGAATGATGTCTTGGGAACAATCCCATTCATGGCTCCAGAGGTCTTTCAAGAGCTCGAACATGACAGTCTGTCAGATATCTATCAGCTAGGTTTATCTCTCTATGAGGCTCTTGCTGGGCAGAGAGCTTATGAGGCAAGAGCCGTGGGAAAATTCATCAATGGAGGTTTTCCTGAGGTGAAAGCTCCCTCTTCAATTAACGATGAACTCGACGAAAAGCTCGACTATATTGTTTTCAAAGCAATGGCTTTTGATAGAAACCGACGTTATCAAAATGCTGCAGATTTGAGGTGTGATCTGCTGGCATGGTTGGAAGGTCGCTTCGCAATAAATGAGGAAGAGCCTTCTATCACGACGCCCTCTGGCGCAGAGAGAGAAGTTCGTAAGGTTAGCTTTGCTGTGCCCCTGGTCTTTACCCTAGTAATACTGTTGCTTGCCTATGCAGTGGTTTGGAAACACTTTTCTGTAGCAAGGCAAGAGTTGAGCGATTTAGAACTTGCTGCTCTTTCACTTCATCAAGGCAGGGCTTTTCCTCATTCAAATACCTTTAAGTCCTTCCTAGGAAAATTGGCCCTCCATAAGGGAAAGATGGAGCCAAACGAAGGGCAGCGACTGTTGGCGAAACTTCCAATAAACTCTCCCCTCAAATTGCTCGTTAAGGCTCATTCGTTCAGTTCTGAGAACAAAAGATATGGAAACATGACCATATGTTTACAAGAGCAACGCTCAAAGCTACTAGCACAGAAAAACGGGGTCTCAAGTGACAATTTATTACTAGAGAGCCATTTGCTTGCACACATTGCCGATGCTTGTTTATGTAGCCCTTCTTTGTGTAACCGCTGTGAAGATCTGATCAGAAGCAGTATGAGTTTTCTCAATCATCTATCCATTGAGGTTAGGAGCGAATGGCAGGCCAGTTATCATCGCTCCTTGTTGTGTTTTCTAAGAGCTCAATCGCTTCTTTTAAAACAAGATGAACAGTCAATAAAGAGCCTAGAAGACATGGCCTGTGGTCTCCTATGGCGTTGCAATGTAAAACACATCTCAAAGGCTCTTAAGGATGATTTGGTGGAGCGCTTGCGCATTCTAAGAGGGGAAGCCCTGAAGAAAAGAAGAGAAGGTTTTCTCAATGAGTTGGCTGCTGCAGAAAAGCTGCTTTTCGGAAAAGATAATGTTGTTCATTGGGACGAATGCGAAAAGTACGCACTTGAACTCAAGACGAGAGCTGTTCTTGGTTTCAGAAGAGAGAGCGGAAAAGCCAATATCGTGACTAGTGTCTTTAGGCGACAATCCAAAACAAAGGTATATGGATTCAGGAGAGATCACAGAAGAGCCTATTGGCAGTTGGCTGCTCTTTGCCAGAGATTGGATGCACCAGCTGAGATACGAAGCCAATATGTGTTGTTGGCTGTGGATATAATGGCAAGTCCAAGGAGAGATCGGTTGGCTGACCTTTATGTAAAGGGTAAGTGGGGCAGTGGATTGGCACCTCTCGAGTTGGCTGCGCTGGCTATGCACCAGTGCGAATTCTTGTATCTTATTGACAGGGGTGAGGAAGAAGGGGCCTTTCTCCAGGCGGTGACACGCTGGTTGGATAGAGTCGTTGAGTATTGTCCAGGGGGCATTCCTCTCACTGATAATTTAGTGCGTTTGATTGGTGAAGGTGAGCCAGAGAGTTTGTTCATCCAAGGCCGAATGGAAGAAAATAAGGGCAATCTCGCAGAGGCTCGTCTTTTCTTGAAAAAAGGTTTTGAGGTCATGAGGAAGAGGTACATTGCCAATAAAGGGTACATGAGAGTTACCGATTGGAAGCTGTTTTATTTCGTGACGGATAAACTGTGGCACATCGACTTTTCCTTCCCAGACAGGTTGAGTCAGGACAAAGATTATCTTTGGGTGCAGAAGCTGTTTCCCTACGACTCTAAAGTGGATTGGCAACGATCATTGTGGTTTATCGGTTTTTATTATGAAGTTGCCTTTAAAGTGAAAGCCGCAATTAGCATGGGAGGCAGTAAAAAAGCTCTTTCTATCGTTGCTCCATATGCGAAAAGGCTGAGAGACGTTGTCTCTAATCCTAACTTCTCTGATAGACGACGCCAGAAATGTAGGCTTCTTTTGGTAGGAAGGCTGCCTTGATGGTGTACACATCGTGGAACATTCACATCTGTATCGTGACGATACAAGTCTGTTTCATTGGCTGATAGTTCATTGTTTGCAATATGCGAAATGTCCCTTTATTAGTGCTTTCTGGCTGTTGGCACAGTTGTTGTGTGTAAGTGAGCAACGGTCGTCGGAACAGAAGGGACACAATAATGAAATCCTGGCAAATCAAAAGGCTCCTCGCCCTCACTCTTTTTACAGCAGTGCTTTTTGGTAATGGTTGTGACCCTCAGAAAGCTAGTCAAATCCTTTCTATTGTCAATCAAGGGCTGGCTATGGCTAACCAAATGGGCGTGATGGCTCAGATGAGGCGTCCCGGTGCAGGCTCAATAGTTGATAGCCGTGTTCCTTGGAGTGGTGTTGGCGTAAGACCACAAGTGGTAAACGACTCTAAGTTCCATGCAATCGATGACAAAGGTCAAGTAACAAAGAACAGAGTGCTTGGATTTGCCGACGGCAGAACGACATTGATCAGCAAAGCTGACAAAGTGACCAATATTCCTGTAGTTAAAAATCTTGTCGATAAGTCCGTCAAAGAAGCTAGAGCAGAGGAAAGAATCAAAACGACCAGAGATAATCTTGCCAGGGCTGACTTTGGTGACGTGAAAGACTACTTCTGTAGTGCAGCAGGAAATGCATACGAAAAAGCTAAAGATGATACTTCAAAAGTTGCTAGTTCATTCCTGAGCGGAGTAACAAGCAGCGTAACAAGTGGAATCAAAAGCCTGTTCACTTGGTAAATGAGATTGTTGATGATAAGGTGACCATGAAATCGAATTGAGTGTTCCTGCCAGGAGGAGACTATGGTCACGAGAAGAATGGCACGCCGAGGTGTAGGTGTGCCTTTTCTCATTGCCAGTTTGGTTCTCGTTGTACTCGCCATATTGGGATTGGCCTTGAAGCATTCGACTCGTGGTGCAACTAGATTGGGTGAGGGTGTCATTGCTGGCGAAAAGGCCCTTTATTTGGCTCGAGCGGCTCTTTCGGAAGGGTGGCGTAATTTAAATCAGCACTTGGCGGAAGGAGAGAGTCAATTGAAGGGCAGCCTGGGAGCTCCTGCACTTTCTTTTTCTGAGCCAATAGAGTTGAGCTTTGAAGCTTCAATCGTTGAATCCATGGTGGGCAAAACTATTGAGTTGAGTGACGTTACATTCAAGTTTTATAGCCAACAGAATCTCTTACCAAATGTGCCTTCAGAGAAGTATGGTCTAGTCAAAGCAACTGCCTCTGCCACTATCTATATCCCAGCACTAAAACGTCACGTTACTAAAGGTGTCGTTGAGTATCGTGAATTCAAGGTCATTTATGCTGGTCCTCCACAACCTTTCCAACGTTATTCGCTTTTTGTTCTTCGACCAGTACACCTTCCTGCTTATGAAAAACAGTATCGCCAAATACAACAGCAGGTGGACGCAACTCTGAGAAAACAGGGCGGTAGCAAGGTTCCACGCCCCTTTGCCAGTAATGGCAGAGTGTACAAGTATTTCGATAAGTATAATTACCCACCTTTTCCATACAATGAACGAGCTCTTCCATCTGATTGTCTTGAATATCCCGATGGCACTATCGATTTGGCCAAGACTGATATGGACAATCCAATTTATTCATTGTCCAAGAAACTTGAAGGCAGTGACTTCAAGTTGAAGTGGCCTGCCGACATACAAAATTACGGCAGTGCAAGTCGCGAATCCTTCCAAGAGGTACAACGTCAGTATGAAAGTCGTATGAAAAAGGTTCTTGCCGACTATCTGCGCAAGTTTCCTTTCATGCAGGAGGACACTCTGGAGCAATTCGGTGACTTCCATCTTTCTTCACTTCTGAACATTGATATTGAAGGAAATGTATCAGTAGATGAACCTATGGCTTTGTACCGCTGGTGCCGTGCTACAAACTATTTCCCCAATCAAGAGGAGTTCTGGCAAAAGGTCAGAAAAGCTGATGGAACAGTAAGACTCAATGGAATCTATTTCATTGATGGACCTATTGATATTGACATGCAATATCGAGGTTCTGGCACCATCGTTTCTAGAGAGAGAGTGACGGTTCTTCGTTGTGTAAAGGCCGATGGTCGCAGCGCTTCTGACGTTTGTACTTTGATTACTTTTTCCAAACCTACAGCTGGCAAGAGCGACAGATGGTCTTCCATAGAGTTAGAGAGCAATGCACATGCAGCATTAGTTGCCGTCACTGGGATGGTGCGAAACCTTCATCTTTATGATGTCCATGGCTCTGTTGCTGTGGGGCAACTCAGTCGGGAAGTCATTGATGGTCGTGGTGATGGAACGAGTTATCCCTGGTCCCTTACATATGACAGTGCTTTGGACTACACGAGTCAAAAGGGTACTAGTCTACTGACGAAGAAGTGTCAGATTATTATTAGTCCTTGTTTGGCTGGAACAAGGGTGGTGCGTCGCAATGGTTAGGCGTAGTGGATTGGGGCTTGTCGAAGTGCTTTTTACCCTTCTCCTCCTATCCTTGGCCATCATTCCGATTTTTGGCATGTTGTCAGGAAATGTGCAGCACGTTGCTTTCAACAGCGATAGGGCAGTTGCTCAAATGTTGGCTCAGCAAGTCATGGAACGTTATCGTTTCGAGAGCACTGATTATTTGCGAAAGTCTTTCTCTCAAGAAAGTGATAGCCAGAGTGTATTGGCCAATGACTCACTTTTGAATCATGTTCTGAAACAAGATGAGAGTTTTGCCAAATACTCTCAGAGGTATGCTCGTAAAGTACTTTTCGAGTCCACCGATGAGAGCTGTGGAAAGTTGATCTGCACTGTCACTTGGGAAAGTAAAGGTCGTAAGAGCGAGTTGTCTTTGAGAACCTTTGTTTACGACAAAGGAGGAATGTGATGGCTAATACGAGAAAAAGAGCATTCACACTCGTTGAAGTCATCATTGCTTTCTGTGTGGCTTCAGTCCTGATTTATGTTCTTCACCAGATGCTCTTTGGCGGACTACGAACTTTCAAGCGACTCGAGGGAAAAACTTATGCCCTTGAGTCGGCAATGTTGGCCTGGGAGATAATTGCAGACGACGTTCGTAGTAACGAATATTTTGGAGTGCAGCCAGAGCAGTTCACCGATGTGCGTCCCATAGAAATCGGAGAAGTGGGTGGAAAACAGGTCCTTGGGCTCATGCGCTTGCGCCGTGTGGAGTTTGCCAATGTTGCACCAAAGACGGAGCTAGAGAAGGTTATTTTTTCTCTAGAAATGTCCAAGGATGGCGACCACGGTTGTCTCAAGCGCAACGATAAAGTGTATAAAAGCATCAAACTGAAAAAGCTGGATTTTCACCTCTTTGAGCAGGAAAGAGATGATGGCAAAAAAGTAGCTTTTCTTTCCTTGGCTATAAAGGGTTGGTCCACAGATGAACGGAGCAACTCTTCTCTCGTTGGTTTATTGGCTTTGGATGCATACACTTTGCGGAAGGCCAATCCATCGTGGGTCGAGGTACGAAAACGTTTATATCCTTAATCTGCGCGTTGGTGGCCAGTCCCTTGGATATTTTAACAAGGCGATTGTCTGTTTGTTTAGGCTGAAGATGACTCCAGAATTGTGGAAGCTAATCCCAAATTGACCAGTTGCTTCATTGTTTGCCTTGAAGAGCACTTGGCCCGTCTTTGCTTCATAACAGGTAAGACCTTTGCTTGAAGTCATCAAACAGAGAAGACCATTTTCATAGGCGATGGTGTGACTCTCAGTTGCTTTGACTTCAACATTTTTCTGCCAGAGCTTTTCTCCTGTATTCAATTGTCTTGCCTGTAGCCTGTTAGGACTGAACGTGAGAACGAACACAATGCCTTCGCCAGTTGCCACAACTGATGGTTTTCCACCAGGTGTAAACAACTTGGTTTCATTTCCCTGCCAGGGGGCACTAACGATGTTTCGGTCTTCTGTGCCGAAGTAGAGTCTTCTTTTGTACAGAGCATAGTTTGTCGCAGCCAATGAAGAGGTTTTAGTTCGTTTGGCTACGATTTCACCGTTAGAGCTCTTTCGAACTAGTCGGCTTGGCAGGGTGTAATCTTCTACGTTATGTGTAATGAAATCATTTGTCACAAACCAAGGCGGACGAGCGTATTCATCGCTCTGCCAAATGACTTTTCCACTACTTTTATCTAGACAGTGAAAACCCACACCCTTGATTCGCACATATACATTAGTAGCCGTTAAGAAGAACTTATCGTCACAATCTTTTGCGAGTTCTTTCTTCCATAGAAGTTTGCCATCAGACAAACGTCTTGCCTGAACAATATAACGATCACGTTCGGCAACATAAAGTGTGTCCCCATCTGCTCTCAGGGCACAGAGACCAATGTCACGACTCTTTTGCCAGAGTACCTTACGAGTCAATAAAGAGAGTGAAGTCAGTTTGCCTGCCGTGTTGCATAGTGTGAGCTGATCAGCGGAAAGGGCAGGAGGATAATAGAGTTTGGTGGTTTGATGTACTTTTTCAGGCTGCCAAGGTTTGGTTACTACGTCGAAACGTCTTGTCGCTACAATCTTGCCTCTCGAACGTAGACCAACTGTGACACCGTAGTTTTTGCCAGGTTGCAATGGGCCAATGGACTCTTGCCACTTATTTCCGCGAGCCATGATGAGTGGTTCGAATCCTTGGACTTCACAAAGGAGCCTACATTCTGTTGATGAGCTCGCTGTTAAAACCATAGTGAGAATACCGTTTTCAACACTACAGGTCGTGAAGTCACAATGGGGAGTCGCAACATTAGCTTTTTCTTTGTTGAAAGACAGATACAGAAAGACAGTGCATAACAGAAGACAAGCAGTTATCGAAGCAATTGCCAAGTTTCTCTTGTTTTTGGGTGGTGGAGGTATAGGTGTAAGGGCAATGGATTTTTCCTGGTTTTGGGCCCTGTGGCGCAAGGGATTCTTCTTTGCCTTTGTAGGCAATTCTATTTGTTTTAGAGAAGAGCTGATACTGTGTAATTTGTCCTCTACGATAGCTGCACTTTCAGGCCTCTTGTCTGGATCTGCATGGATCAAATCCTCGACCAAAGTGATCAGGTCACGAGGTAAAGCACCTGTCGTTACTGCCTCGAGAGGAGTGTAAGAGCCTATCATTTTCATGCTCATCATCTCGTCGAGAGTGCTGCCGAGAAAAGGTAGCTGACCAGACACCATGTAATAAATGATTGCGCCCAGAGCGTATAGATCTGCTCTTTCATCAACACTAGTCGTACACATTTGCTCAGGAGCCATATAGTTCGGAGTACCAACAATAGTGCCTGTTTCAGTCAGTCGAGTCATATTGTTTAGACCCAAGGCAAGACCAAAATCCAGGAGTTTGAGATGGTTACTCTTCGTGACGAAGATGTTGCCAGGTTTGAGGTCGCGATGAATGACCTTCTTTTCATGGGCGTAGGCAAGTGCATTTGCTATTTGACAGGCAAATTGAATGGAAACGGGCAAGGGTAGTGGGGCCTTTGATGCAAGTACTGCGTCGAAAGGATGACCAACCAGATATTCCTGAACGAGATAGGGCATTTTGTCTGCAATGCCAAAATCAAGAATATTCACAATATGGGCATGTCGAAGGCTGACGAGAATGTCAGCTTCTCTCCTGAACCTTCTTTTGTAATACACATCTTCACACTCTGCGAGTAGTAGTTTGACAGCCACTTTTCTTTTGAGTCTTTTTTGCTCGCAGAGCAGAACAACACCCATACCTCCCTGCCCGAGTTCTCTGACTACTTCGTACTCGGCCAAGAATTCTTCAGGCAAATTCAGTCTTGCTTCGCTCATACTTTCAAAAG
>CAZXTJ010000057.1:0-7011 GCA_964643655.1 uncultured bacterium | reverse complement strand
TGCTCAGGGGGCCAATGTTTTGGATAAGGCATTAGGCAAATGGTCTCATCATCTCTTGAAAAAACAACGCCAGATATACAAGAAGTAACCTTGAAGCCTCGCGATGTTTTGATTGCTGATTCATAGAGTTTCGTTCCAGTCCTGGCATCATAGATAAAGAAACCTTTGTCGCGCATTGTGAGAAATAGCAAGCCATCTCCATAGGAGAGCGTCGCTGTCCTGTCTCCATTATGGGGAATATCAACTGACCAAGCCTTTTTGCCATTGTTTATATGGCAAGCAATAATGTAGGGCGGCACTTTGCTGAGAGCAAACACCAAGCCTTGGCCTACTGCCAAAGACTTGGCTCTGTTGTTTGGTTTGAATATCATTCTCGGGCTCTTTGTTGGGATTAACTCTGTTATCTCGTGGTTGAGGTTGACGTAATAGAGTTTATTTTCGTAGATGACGTAATCGCTCAGAGCTGCAGCCGTTGGGTGTTGTTCTTCATTGACGATTTGACCTGTTTCAACATTGGCTATCTTTTGAAAGGGAAGAACACGAACCATTGAGTTGTAGATAACGTACTTATCTAAGGCAGTCCAGGGGGCCATTACATGTGTGTGGCTATGCCACCTTTTTTTCCCGTCCGACTTTTTGAGACAGTAGACTCCTCGTTCTTTCGTCCTGCCGTACACATATTTGTCACTTGCAAAAACTACGTTATCAGTTTCACCCTGCACCTCATGGGACCAAACTTTATGGCCTGAAACCAAGTCTAGGGCTGTGACTGTTTTCCCTTCGGTCTCTGTAATATAGACCTTCCTTTCGTCTGCTAGTAGCAATCCTGCTTTGACTTTATCAGTGAGCTGCCACCGGACTTGAAAGTCCTCTTGTTTGTAACAAATCAATTGACCGTCACCGTAGCTCACAATGAGATCCTTTTTGGTCTTCACAGGTGGATAATGCAATGGACTATTGGTAACAAGAGTCTTGGCTCTCCATTTAGCTGTCTGAACAGATAGCTTTTTCCTGTCAGTAGCTTTCCCCAAATGGCGTAATGTCAATTCAACATCGTAACGACTGTTATGTTTCAAGGGGCCCAAAGTGGTCGTCCATTTTGTGCCGTTTTTGAATGTTAGAGGGGAGTAGGCCAGACCACTCGCTCGATTGCGCACTTGGCACAAGAGGCGGCTCTCTTTGGAAGAGGTCACACTGATGAAAAGAGTCAGTGGCGTAGTTTCAATGTCCCATGACTTAAACTGGCAGGGCAAATCTTTGGCTTTGGGTGTGAGAAAATGGTGCAAGTACAGCGCAACAGCAATAATCGAGACCATTGCAAAGAAAAGCCCACGAAAAGAACTCTGCTGGCCATTTGACTTGGCAGTTTCCATTTCAAGAGGTAGGTTGAGATTATCGAGTCTTCTGGCTACCTCTTTGGCACTCTTTGGCCGATGGTCTTCCTCTTGGCTGAGAAGTTCTTCAACTAGTTCCATTAAGGGACGAGGAATATTATGAGAGAGTACCTTTTCTAGTGGTGTATGTTTACCTGCAAGTTTCTTGAAAACGAGCTGGTCTAGCGATTTTGTGTCTATGGGTAGCTTGCCTGACAGAAGCTCGTAAAGAATGACACCAAAAGCATATAAATCTGATTGTTTGGAAGCAGTCCCTCCAGAGAGCTGTTCTGGCGCCATATAATAAGGGGTACCCATGACTGTGCCTGTTTTTGTCAATTTGGTCATCGTGGCCGGTCCCCGAGCGAGACCAAAGTCGAGTATCTTCAGCTCATTGTTTTCTGGGACGACTATGTTCGACGGCTTGAGATCGCGGTGGATGATGTTTTGTTCATGTGCGTGAATCAAACCACCGATTATCTGTCTTGCATAGGTTAAAACCTTTTTTAAAGGAAGCTTTCCTCTTTTTCCAATCAAATCATCTAAAGTTTTTCCTTCTACGTATTCTTGGACGAGATAAGGACGTTGTTCTGTTTGGCCGTAGTCGTAAATGGTGACTATGTTTGGATGACGTAACTTGGTCAATACCTCAGCTTCTCTTTTGAAGCGGCGTTTCAAACTTTTATTCACAACATCTACAGAGAGGATTTTTACAGCAACTTGGCGGGAAAGAGATTTTTGTTGGCAGAGCAGGACAACGCCCATGCCGCCTTGACCTAGTGTTTTTAAGACTTTGAAGTCTTGTAAAAAGACTCCGTCAAGGTAGTCTTTCATTTCTCAGGTGCTCCCCCGTTAAACAAGTATCCTCTGTTCCACTTACACAATATCAAATATTACCAGCGTGTTAGAATGCTTATGAGGTGAGTATGTTGGATAGAAAGCATTCTATAAAGAAGGTTCTCGTCACAGGTGGCGCTGGATTTATTGGCTGCAACTTCGTTCGCTATTTGTTGGAAGAAGTAAAAGATGTCCAATTAGTTGTCCTCGACAATCTTACTTACGCTGGCAGCCTCTTGAACTTGAGTGATGTAGAGCAAAACCATGGCAAACGGTATCGTTTCGTCAATGGTGATATTTGCGATGAAGCACTTGTGAAAAGACTCTTTGTGGAAGAGCAGTTCGATACGGTAGTACATTTGGCAGCTGAGAGTCACGTTGACAGATCCATTGACGGCCCGGCAGAATTTTTGAGAACGAATATCATGGGGACCTATGTACTGCTTCAGCAATCCTTGGCTGCCTGGCAGGGTAGAGATGACGTTCGCTTCCATCACGTTTCAACTGATGAGGTCTTTGGCTCACTTGGACAGGATGGATATTTCACTGAAGCTACGCCCTATGATCCATCAAGTCCTTACAGCGCTTCCAAGGCCTCGTCTGACCATTTGGTCCGTGCTTGGTATCGAACCTTTGGATTGCCCGTTACCATAACCAATTGCTCGAACAATTATGGTCCGTATCAGTTTCCAGAGAAGTTGATCCCTCTGATGATAAGCCGTGGATTGGTGGAAAAGACTCTGCCTGTTTACGGAGATGGGAAGAATGTAAGAGATTGGCTACATGTGGAAGACCACTGTCGTGCCATTTACCAGGTCATAACCTTTGCCGAAAGTGGCCGCACTTATAACATTGGTGGACACAATGAGTGGGCAAACATAGACATAGTCCATTTGATTTGTGACTTACTCGACGAATTCCGACCACGACAGAATAAGAGCTACCGAGAATTGATTAGTTTTGTTGAAGACAGACCTGGCCACGATAGGCGGTATGCCATTGATGCAAAGCTCGTAGAAAACGAACTTGGCTGGGTACCGAAGTATGTCTTTGAAAAGGGGCTTCGCCAGACCATTCAGTGGTATCTAGAAAACGAAAAGTGGGCTGAAGCAATTCGTGAAGAACGTTATAGCGGTGAACGATTGGGATTGACCAAATCAAGCTCTTGAAGTTTGCTCTATGTCGCCAAACTCCAACAACCAGCGCAGATATTCGCCATAGGCACTTTTTCCCATCAGTCTGGCTTCCTCTTCAATCTCTTGGCGGCCAATCCATCCTTGGCGGTAGGCAATCTCTTCTATACAAGCAACTTTGAGTCCCTGACGTTCTTCAATAGTGGCTATGAAGTTAGAAGCTTCCAAGAGGCTGCGATTCGTACCTGTATCCAGCCAAGCAATGCCACGACCAAGTTTGAAGGCTTTGAGTTCGGACTTGGCCAGATAGATTTTGATCAGATCTGTTATCTCGGTCTCTCCTCGAGAAGATGGTTTTAGTGACCGTGCATGTTCGACCACATTTGCATCAAAGAAATAACAGCCAGTAATTGCATACTGACTCTTTGGTTGAGCAGGTTTTTCTTCGATGGAAACAACCTTCATATCTTTATCGAACTCGATGACACCATATCGAGAAGGGTCGTGGACGAAATAAGCAAAGACTGCTGCACCGGTATCGCCATCAGAAGCTTCTTGAAGTCGTTTTGTCAGACTATCACCATAAAAGATGTTGTCACCAAGGATAAGGCAAACATTGTCATTTCCTATGAAATCAGCACCGATTGTGAATGCCTGGGGTAGACCTTCTGGTTTTGCTTGCTCAGCATAAGAGAACTGCATTCCCAGTCTTTTACCGTCACTCAATAGCTCTTTGAATTGAGGTAAATGATGGGGCGTCGAGATAATGAGGACTTCTCTTATCCCAGCCAACATAAGGGTGGACAGGGGATAATAAACCATTGGTTTGTCGTAAATGGCCAGAAGCTGTTTGGAAACCACTCGTGTCAAGGGATGAAGGCGAGTGCCGGCTCCACCTGCGAGGATAATTCCCTTCATCATTCTCCTTTGGGTAAACAGAACCAGAAAGTGGCACCAATGCCAGGTTTTGCATGAGCGCCCAACATTCCTTCATGACGGGTTATAACCCGTTCAGCAGATGCCAGTCCAATCCCAAATCCTTCAAACTCTTCGCTGCCTGGCAATCTGTTGAAAGCATGAAAGAGGTTGTTTGCATCATTTTCTTCAAAGCCAATGCCGTTGTCTTCGACGATGAAACAGGCATAATCATCCGGTGTTTCGTGGCAACAACCTGTTCGGAAGACAATTTTTGCATCAGAGCTGTGGGATGTAAATTTCCATGCATTGCCCAATAGGTTTCGCAATGCCGATCTCAAAAGAGTGGGATCACCGAAAGCTACAATCTCATCTTCTATCTCAATGGTCACCTGACGCTTTGGTTCAGCAGCCTGAAACTCGAGGAAAACTCCGCGAGCCATATCTGATAGATCCAACTGTTGCTTCTCGAGTTTGGCACGTGATGTTCGCGCCAATTCCAACATTGCGTCAATCAATGCCGTCATGCGAGCTGTTGACTCTTTGATGGACTTTACTTTTTCACAACCTTCAGCGCCCAATTTTTCTGCGTAATCCAGCTCTAGACTTTCACGCATTCCATCTATGGCAGCTAATGGTGCTCTCAGATCGTGAGTCAAGGAGGAGGCAAAAGCCTCGAGATCTGCGTTTGCAGTCTCCAATTCATGAGTTCTAGCGCGAACACGAATCTCGAGTTCAGCATTCAATCGCTTGATTTCTTCATCGTGCTTGAGTCTATCTGATATGTCTCGAGCTATTAGTAAGACTCCAGCAGGTTTTTCGTTGAGAACCAATAGACTTGAACTAACCTCGACAGGAAGTGCCCCGTTTTTTGTCATGATCACAGTTTCATAACGAAAAACAGTTTTGTCGAAACCCATTCTCTTTTCTCGACGTTGAGCTGCTTTGACACGTTCTTCGGGAGTGAGCAAATCGAGGACGTTTTTACCAACGATTTCATTGTCGGAGACACCTGTCAAAGCAATAGTGGTACCGTTGGCATATCGGACGATACCTTGCAGATCGTGCACGACGATGACTTCACGGGCTGTTTCCGTGAGAAGGCGATGAAAGCTGTCGTCACGGAAAAACTCGGTCAACTGGTCTTCAGGCAAGGCTGAATCAGGCCTCTGCTCCTTCATACTTCTCACTCCCCAACTGAGGCATTTGTATTTTTATGGGAGCTATGATTCCACAATCGAGCTCGAAGAGCAAGCAACCATCAAACTTCGGCAATCAACGTGAGGAGTGTCTCCCCGTATTTTTTCTGTCTCTTACTGCCCAAACCATCTATTTTGGCCAGTTCCTTTGGGGATTTAGGCAATGTGGCCACAAGGTCACTCACACAATGCCCTGGCAAAATGGCTTGTGGATCTACATTCCGTTTCTCTGCTTCGCCTTTGCGCCACTGGGTGAGAGCTTTTTTAACTCTTTTTCGTAAGGCAATTTTCCCACGTTGAATGGGTGGTTTCTGCAGCTCTTCTGTCTCTTCTCTGGGGACTTTCCCTCGTGCCAAACCATGTTCAATAGCTTCATGCAAACCTGGCAGCAAATCATGTTTTTTCAGTTTGTTCAGCTGCTTGATCTTTTTCAGTTGGTTTACAGTCTGTGAGCCTTTCAGTGCCAAGGAAAACAAAGCCTTGTCGTGGACGACCATAGCTGGAGGTCTGTCCCACTCTTTTGCTATTCCTTCCCGATAGAGTGCAATTTCTCTCAATACAGATTGCTGGCTCGAAAGAAGACGACGTACACCTTTTATTCGCATCCATGGCGACATCAGTTCAGGTTCGTTTGCAGCCTGCTCGAGAACATACAAACACTCTTCAGCCACCTCTTCGGTTAGGTCTTTTGCAAGCAAGTCATTGCGCAGACTCGCACAGAGCCTGTGTAAATACCGCACATCTTCTGCGAGGTATTTTTCTTGTGCTTCAGTCAGAGGACGTTTGCCCCAGTCAGTCAATCGCTGCTCTTTGCACAATTCCACATTGCAGCGGTTTTTTAGCATATTGGACAACCCCGTTGCCTCTTCGCCAAGAAATCGCGCAGCAATGGAAGTGTCGAAGACACGGCCCAGTTTGATGCCCTGCGCTTTCAGAAGGCGAGCATCGAAAGCCATATCATGCAATATTTTCTCGGGGCCTTGTGGACCCAAAAGTGCTGCAAAGAGCTCTTCGTTCCACACAGACAGAGTATCTACGAGATAAATGCTGTCTCTTGTGGCGATTTGCAGGGTACATAGTTTGGCTCGGTAGCGGAACATGCCGTCACCTTCGCCATCAATGGCAATGAGCTCTTCATTGAGGAGATCATTGAATGTTTTTTTCAGCTTTGCTTCATCATTGAGCCATATCGCTTTTGTCATGGTGAGAGTGTACTACCTAAGAGTGGCTATTGCAAAAGGCTTGCGGCCTTCTTGTGGCCCCTTTTCAGTGCTTTGTCTTTGGGTAATTCACCTAAGACGCTAGCAGCTTTTACATAAGCGCCATTTCTTAACAGAAATTCGATGAATTCAATGTGGCCATGTATGGCAGCAACATGAAGACTTGTTTTTCCGTCTCTATCGCGTGCGTCTATGGGCAGTCCATTGTCGAGTAACAATTGGCCTATTTTTACATTGTTGTTTGAAGCGGCGTAATGAAGAGCACTTTCACCGCTGCAATTTCTACTATCAATGTCTGCTCCTTGTTCGAGCAGGAATTGAATGAATGATATCT
>CAZXTJ010000056.1:0-20348 GCA_964643655.1 uncultured bacterium | reverse complement strand
TCGTGGATTTTTTGATCACGGACAATGCCCCCTTTGCCCACTCTGCCAGGGCCTGCTTCAAACTGAGGTTTGACGAGGGCAATGACTTCGCACTGCTCTGCACAACATAGCTCAATGGCTGGCCAAATCTTGCACAAAGAAATGAAAGCCAGATCGAGAACAACGAGTGTTGGCTTTTCCCCTTGCAGCATTTCAGGGGTGAGATTGCGGATGTTCGTACGCTCGAGGACAACGACACGTTCATCTTGTCTCAAAGACCAGGCCAATTGACCATAACCAACATCAACAGCAAAGATTTTTTTTGCCCCATGTTTTAGTAAAAAATCGCTAAATCCACCAGTGGAAGCTCCGCCATCGAGAGCAATCTTGTCTTTGATATCAAACTGGAAAACCTCGTGAGCGCCAGCTATTTTATCGCCACCTCGGCTAACATATTTGCGGGCAGGGGCTTTGAGAGCCAATTTGCTTTCTGAGTCCACTTGACGGCCTGGTTTGTCCACTGGCATTCCATTGACTGTAACGAGTCCTGCCATGACAGCAGCTCTTGCTTCCGAACGATTGTCCACCAATCCTTGTTCGACGAGAGCTACGTCCAAGCGAGTCTTTTTTTTGGCAGCCATGAGTTAGTTGTCTTCTAGATTTTCAGCCAATGTCTGTCGGGTGAAAGGTTGAGGAAGCAATTCCTTCAAGTTGGTTTTGATTGTAGTGCCATTTTCTGAAATGGAGATTATCTCCAATTCAGGGGCAAACTCGACCAAGACTTGCCGACAGGCACCACAAGGAGTAGCAGGTTTGGGACCATCACTGACGATGACTATCTTCTTGAATAGCCGAGAGCCCTGGCTTACAGCGGCAAAGAGGGCACTTCGTTCAGCACAGTTGGTCAAGCCATAAGAACAGTTCTCAACATTACATCCTGTAAAAACTGTTCCCCTTTCTGTGAGCAATGCTGCACCGACACGGAATCCAGAATATGGAGCATACGCTCTTTCTTTGGCTTCCAAAGCCATATTCATTAGCTGCTCATCAGTGGGAATACTATTTTCCATTCCCTATCCCTTCACCATAAGAACGAAAACCCCCGCCACAAATGGCGAGGGTTTCCAGAAACAACTCTTCGAAGCAACTCTTAACGCTTGGAGAACTGAGGACGTCGGCGAGCTTTACGGAGACCGTATTTTTTACGCTCGACCATACGAGAGTCTCGTGTGAGCAGTCCTGCAGCGCGAAGAGGTCCACGGAAAGCCGGATCTGCGGCCAACAGTGCTCTTGCGATACCAAGGCTGAGTGCACCAGCTTGACCCCTTTTACCGCCGCCATGTACGCGAGCTTTCATTCCGAAACGTTCGCGAGTGGCAGTAACTTCGAGGGGGCGAAGGACTTCGAGGAGCCAGTGTGTAGTGTCAATGTATTCTTCGAGCGGCTTGCCGTTTACGAGCAGCTGCTTGAATTCAGGGACGAGTCGGACGCGGGCGACGGAAGTCTTCCTGCGGCCCAATCCCATATACTGAACGGAACTCATTCGTTAATCCCTCCGCACACTAGGCTTCGTTGCGCACACGTGCGTAACGAAGTTTGTATTCCTCAGGTTTCTGAGCGGCATGGGGATGATCCGTGCCTTTGTAAACCTTGAGATTACCAAAGATTTTGCGACCCAGGCGGCTTTTCGGCAGCATTCTTTTGATTGCTAGCTCGATAACTTTAACGGGTTTCTTGGCGAGCATGTCCTTGAGGGGAGTGCTCTTGAGATTACCCATATAACCTGAGTGGCGGTAATATATTTTCTGATCCAATTTTTTGCCTGTAACTTTTACTTTGTCAGCATTGATGACGATTACGAAGTCACCAGTGTCGAGATGAGGAGTAAAAGTGGGCTTGTGCTTGCCACGAAGTAGTTGGGCAACTTCGCTGGCAAGGCGACCAAGAGTCTGGTCGGCCGCGTCAACGACTAACCATTTCTTTTCGATTTCGCTTGCCTTCGGCAAAAACGTCTTCTGTTTCATTTCAAACTCCAGTGCGAATTTAGTCAACCATAACCAATGTTCCGGCGACGGGGCAGACGCCAGAGCGAGGAAAGATATCATGCAAATAATAAAGGGTCAAGGCCTTTTTGCCGTTCATCAAGGGGCTCGAAAGGCTTTTGGAGCAAATTTTCCGGGTATTGTACGGTAGTGAGATAGAGTCCAGCTGCTGGTGCTGGTTTGGGTACTATTCCCTTTTCATTTGCATTTAATAAGGTAGAAACCTCATCCAAAGTGCATTCTCCACGGCCCACGGCCAAAAGAGTACCCATTATGTTGCGAATTTGACCACGGAGGAAAGCTCGTGCTTTGAACTCAATGACAGTCCTTTGCTGTGACGTGATGAACTTTATACTCGTCAGCTCACGCTCTATTCGCACTTGCTCACTGGGGCAGGTGGCAAAGGAGATGAAGTTGTGAGTTCCCTGAAAGAGACTGGCAGCTGTTTTCATTGCCTGCCAATCCAACTCAGCAGGAACTGCCAAAGAGTAACTGTCTAGAAAGGGATTGGCTCCGTCACCAGGCCTGAGAACGTAGTGATAGGTTCTTTCTGTGGCGTTGTGGCGAGGACAGAAATCGTCCTTGGCTATGGCAGAAGCTACCACTGAAATTGACTGA
This sequence comes from uncultured bacterium, assembly GCA_964643655.1. Classification (GTDB taxonomy): domain Bacteria; phylum Muiribacteriota; class UBA6191; order CAZXTJ01; family CAZXTJ01; genus CAZXTJ01. Next base: position 17,709 of record CAZXTJ010000056.1, on the reverse strand, counting down.
TCCAATCTTCTGTTGACCAAGAGGGCCAGCTTGTCCAAAGGTACTTTGACACCACCTTTGACGGCCACTACTTGGCCCGTTGCATGCACTCCTCTGTCAGTGCGGCCGGCCATTAGAACTCTCGGTGTTTCTTGCATGCAAAATCCCTGCAGGGCTTTTTCTAAAGCTTCTTGAACTGTGGGCACTTCTGGCTGAAGTTGGGAGCCAAAATATCGGCTGCCATCGTAGGCAATTTGCATGATCGGAACAGCCACGAAACAATTCTCCTATCCTAATTATTAACGGGCGGATATTACCACGAAAGATTACAGACAAGGGATTGACATTTCGAGCCTGCTCCTGCATAGTTGTTGGCTCAATTGAGCAAGATTTTTTGCAGCAGGGGGAAGTATTAAGTATTAAGCACTGCTGTGCGTAGGAAGGATCCGAGTATGTTCCGAAGTCCTGCCCTGGCCATTTTGGTCCTATTCCTCACTACAATTTCAGGTTTTTGTTATGGTTCTACGGTCTCACCTGACGTAGAAAAAGCCGTTGCTGACGGTCAAAACGAAATTCCTGTCATTGTTGTTTTCCAGGACAGCCAATCAATGGATATTGTCAATTCTGATGTATCCGCGCAGAGAAAGATTGAAGCTCTTCAAGCAAATGCTCGCCAGAGCAAAGAGAGTTTCATCAAAAACTTCGCCAACAGAGCACGCAATTTGCGTGAGTTCTGGATTTTTAATGGCGTATCCCTCACAGCCTCTGCCCAAGACATCAAAGCTATGGCCAATGAGCCTAGCGTCAAACGAATTGATTTCGACAAAGAAATCCGTCTACCTGAGACCACTCTCAGTGAAGGCGCACCAAAGGGCGATTGGACATACGGCCTAGAAAAGATCAAAGTTCCTGAACTGCGTGCGCAGTATGGCCTACTTGGTGATGGCGTCACCGTTGGTGTCATCGACACTGGTGTTGATCCTGACCACGCCGACTTGGCTGGCAAAGTCATCGGTTTCAAAGATATGGTCAACAATCGCACTGACGCTTATGACGACCAAGGTCACGGAACACACTGTTGTGGAACCATCGCTGGTGGAAACGCCTCTGGCAAACACATTGGTGTGGCTCCAAATGCCAAGCTCATCGTAGCCAAAGCATTCTCTTCCTCTGGTTCAGCTCAGTCCTCTTGGCTGCTCGGTGCTATGCAGTTTATGGCAGATCCAGATGGCAATCCTGCTACCAATGACGCTCCTTCAATTGTATCCAACTCTTGGGGTGGCGGCTCTGGTAATACAACTTACCTCGAAGCTACAAAAAACTGGCTCGCTCTGGGTATCTTCCCTAGCTTTGCAGCAGGTAACTCTGGCCCAGGCGCAGGTACCGTTGGTACACCTGGTGGTTTCTTGGAAAGCTTCGCTGTTGGCGCAACAAACGCCAGTGACGGTATCGCCTATTTCTCGAGCCGTGGTCCCGTTACTTGGAATGGCCAGAAACATATCAAACCTGATGTTTCTGCTCCTGGTCACGATGTTTATTCTGCCAAGCCAGGTGGTGGCTACACCAAGATGTCCGGAACATCCATGGCTTGTCCTCACGTTTCTGGTGTCATCGCCCTCATTCATCAGGCAAGCCCAGGCATCTCCATTGATGACGTAAGAAGCTTGCTCGAAGAAACATCCAAAGACTTGGGTGACAATGGCAAAGACAACACCTTTGGTGCTGGCCGTGTAAATGCTCTGGCAGCTTTGGAAATCGCAGTCTCCGGTGGACGCCTCATTGGTAAATTGGTGGACAGCGAAACGAACGCACCAATCATGGGTAATGTGAAAATCATCGAGAAAGACATCAGCCTCAAGACTGATGGTTCAACTGGTGGTTTCTTGACCACTCTGCCCGAAGGTGACTACAACTTGCAGGCCACAGCCTTTGGTTACCGCGATGGTGAGCCGCAAGCAGTTACTCTAGTAGCTTCTGAAGAAACTAACGTCGAATTGAAGCTCACTCGAGCAGCAACTGGTAAACTCCTTGGCCTCGTCAAAGGTGCTGACAGTGGTGTTGCTGTTCCAGCCAAAATCCGTGTCCTCGACGTGCCTGTTGCTCCTGTTGATACAGACAATGGCGCTTTCGAATTCACACTTCCTGGTGGTACTTACCGCTTGATGGTGACAGCCTTTGGTTACGCCAGCTTCACTTCTGAAGCCATTACTGTTGCAGAAAACGGTGAAGTAGAGTTTGAAGCAGCTCTTCAGCCTCTGCCTCCCATCTTGCTCGTTGATGATGACAAAGGCAAAACCTACGAGAACAAATTCAAAGATGCCCTCAACGCTCTGAACAAAGAGTATGACGTTGTTGATGTCAAAAAAGCTGGTCAGCTCGGTTTGATGGACATCTTGGGTTACGAAACACTCGTATGGTTCACCGGTGAAGATTATCAGTCCACACTGACCGACACTGACTGTGAAATTTTGGCAGCCTATCTAAAGAGCGGTGGACGCCTCGTTCTTTCTGGTCAAGACATTGGTTACGATCTGAAGAGCTCTGCTTTCTATCGTGATTATCTCAAGGCTTCTTTCCAGAAGGATGACGCTGGCACGAGAAAAATCAACGGTCAGGGTCTCAGCTTCACAATCAACCAGAAATATCCTGACCTCATCAAAGCTCTCCCAGGTGCCACAGTATTCTTCGAATATGAAGCAACTGGTGCTGCTGGTGTTCTCGTTAGCGATTTGCCTGGAAAAGTACTCTACATGTCCTTTGGTGTTGAAGCCATCGTTGACGCCGATGACAGAGTACAAGTTCTGCAGCGCGCTCTCGAAGCTGTTGAACCTGCAGCTATCGACTCAGTTGCTCGCCTCTCTCTCTTTGAGGATGAGGCACTGCGTACTCGTTGGGCCGAAGTCGTAGCACCGAAACTCGACGCTTTGAGTGAAGAGCAGCTGAAACAACTGAATATCCGCCTCGGCGGCCGTGGTTCCAGCCCAGCTGTGAGAGATCTTCTCAGAGCAGTACGTAATCGTATGCGCTAAGAGCCTATAAAAATCCCCTTCGTCTTGGACGGAGGGGATTTTGTTTTTAACTCAGATTTTATTACTCAGATTGAGCAAGCAACTCGAACTTGGGTTTCACTTTTTTAGCCAAAGTGTGTTCAGGGAAAACAGCCAGCAACTTGGCCCAAGTTTTCACAGCGTCGTCGAATTGACCCATACGGCAGAAAATATTGCCAACGTAATAAAGAGCCTCAGGGTTGTTGGCGTCGAGCAGCAGGGCACGTTGATAATAAGCAAGTGACTTTTCAATGTGACCAGCTGTGTAATAGGCAAAAGCCGCCCAATCGAGAACTTCGGGTTTGTTGGGTGATTTGCGTAGAGTCTCTTCTACTTCGTGCAATCCTGAATTTGTCAGTCGAGGAGCTGGTATCTCGTCAGTCTCTTTTGGTGGCGGTGGAGCCTCAGTACCTTTTGCTTTGGCACGAAGGTCACCCAGTCTTTTGATGGTCCGGCCAACTTTTTTGACGAGAGGATTTTGGGGATCGATTTTTTTCAAACAATCCCAACACTTCATGGCTTTGTTGAGCTCGGACATTTTCAAGTAAGCGTTACCCAAATAATAAAGAGCATTGGGCGTGGCTTCGTTACTCTTGAGCAATCGTTCGTAAATTTCGATGGCTTCAGGAATACGTCGAGCCGTGTAAAGCAAAAATGCGTACCAATCCAATATGAGGGGATTGTTTGGATCTTCTGCCAGCTTGGCTTTGGCGCTGACTATTTGCTCTTCATTGGGAACGTCGTGGGAAGTGACGACACCAAGTTTCTCCAAAGAAGTGATGACCTTGGCTGTTTTTTCATTAACAGGTGGTGTTATCTCTGCCGGTTTTTCAGGCTTTTCTGTCCGTTCAACAATCGGTGCCGGAGCAGGTGCTTTTGGTGACTGTGGTGGACCAGCGGCAGCTTCGTGAGGTGTGGGAGGCGCTGCAGTGGCCACGAGCGTGCGAATTTTGGCTCTTGCCCATTCGCGAGTTTCATTATTGGCGTCAGCCACTTCCAGAATTTTCATTAGCGAATCAACGGCTTCAGTGCGTTTACCAATGAGGATTTGGCAACGAGCCAAACCAACGAGGTCATCACCAACAGGCGGTTCACAAGCAGCCAAAGTGCCATAAGCGAAATTTGCTCTTTGGAAATAACCGCGATTGAAATACTCTTCGGCAAGATAACGCAGCAAAGATTGCCATTTGGGATTGGCGTTGAGGCTGCCTTCCACTTGCTCGAGGTCGAGATCGTCCACTGAGAGCGGTTCAGCTGCTGCGACTTCTGGTGGTATTTCCGCTGGATTTTGTACTTCTTTACTCATCAGTAACACTTTCAGTGACGTGAACTCGAGGAGAAGAAACTCCCCCTTCGTGGTTAGACTCCATATTACCGTATCGGCAAAGCAGACTATATGAGACAGTGGTATCATACAGCAATGTGAGGTTCATAATGAGTGGGTGGAAACGTCTCTGGTGGTTAATCCTGATTGCCTTGGCCTTTATTGCCTACTCTAATTCCTTTTCCAATGGTTGGCATTTCGAGGATTTTCACTCCATAGTTCACAATGAACACATCAGGCAGCCCACTAATGTTTTTCGTTTTTTCACAGATGGTGGCACCTCTTCCAACTCCTCTCTTCCAGCTCTGCAAAGTTACCAACCATTAGTGCTTTTGGGGCAGAGCCTCACATATTGCTATGCTGGGTACTCTTTGTGGTGGTGGCACCTTGTACAGGTGCTGCTTCACTCCTTATTCATTTGCCTCGTTTTTCTCTTTTTCCGCGAACTCACCTGCCAGTTCGTGCTCTCAATGGCCGCAGCAGTGCTCGTTGCCCTTCATCCAATCAACTCCCAAACCCTCAACTACTTCTCTGCCCGAGGGGAAATGCAGACTGCCATTTTCACTCTCATTTGCCTTTTGTCCATTATGCATTTGGAGGCGCGAGCTGGGAAAAAGGCTAGAGTTTATTGGCAGCTCATTTCTCTGGCTGCGCTGACGGCTGCTCTGTTTAGCGGGGAGTCAGCCATCGTCATTCCTTTGCTCATTGTCCTCTGGGATTGGCTCATGGGACCTGGTGCTCATGAACAAAGGGGCGCAATAGGCGCATTCAAGAGAGCAATCCCCCACTTTTTCATTCTTGCTCTCTACATGCTTTTACGGAAACTAGTGCTGGGTTATTTTCTCTTTCCTCCAGCTCTAACAGATAATTTACAGAAAACAACTGAAGTGACTCCTTTGTTGCTTGCACTTTCTACGACAGCTCCTCCATCGCTTTTTGATTATCTGCTTTTACAAATGCACGCCATTTTGCGCTATTTCAGCCTAATGATCATTCCTTGGGGGTATTCTCCCATCCACGAGTTGACGGAGAAGTTTGCTCTCACAAGTTTCATCGTTTTGCCGGCAGTTGTCTCTTTGCTCTTTCGATTGGTCAAAGAGAAACAAGAGCGACCGCTTTTTTCATTCTGTGGTCTTTTCTTTTTTGTTTGTCTCATACCGTCCATTTTTATTCCTCAAACATTTGCCGTCGTCGAGCAGCGAGTTTACTTGGCTGGAGTGGTCATCATCTTGGCCCTTACCCAAGGAGTACTTCATTTGGGCGAGAAGCTGAACAAAGGTAAATACCCTCGGCTCTTTGCCCTTTTGGCCGTTTCATTCGTCTTTTTTGTCGTTACGCAGAGCAGAAATAGTGTCTGGCGTAATGAAATGACTCTATGGGCAGATGGTACAGAGAAAGCCCCTACTTGCTCTGTCTCTCACTGGCTCTATGGCGAAGCCTTAATCAACAAAGGTTTCTTGGAACAGGGAGTTTGGCAATTAGAAGAGGCGCAAAAATTCAACAAGGGCATCACAGTGACTCATCTGCGTAGGCTCGTCTCAGCCCACTTACCATTGGGGAATCTCCTTTTGGCTGACAGTTACGTGAAAGCTGCTTTGACAAAAGAACCACAGGATGTACAGCTGCTCGAGATTCAGGGCCAAGTCTTGGAGGAGCTAAAGTCATATGACGAAGCTCTGTCCATATACCGTTCCCTGCGAAAACGTGTAGCCTGGAAAGCTGATATTAGGGAAAAGGCTCAAAAACTGGAGGCTAAAGTGGCTCAGTTGCGAAGAAGCGTGGAGCTGGCCAAAAGGAAGGGTGAAAAAGGTTTGGCTCTAGCGCGTACTTTGGCAGAGGCTGGATTTGAAGAGCAGGCCATCGTCACCTTGGCCAACTACCTCAAAGAAGAGCCCAAATCTGTAGAAGCTTTGGCTCAGCTCGGTTGGCTCATGATCAAAACAAATCGTTGTATCGGAGCCATTAAATACCTGGAAAAGGCCAAAGAACTCGCGCCAACTGATAGGCAGATTCTTGCTCGTCTCGTCCTGGCCTATGGCGGTGCAGGGAAGAGAGAATCTGCAGCGACAGTTGCCCGTGAGATGGAAAAAAACAAGTTCAAGCTGTCTTTGCAAGTGAGAGCAGCTGCAGGTTTTGAACCTTATTAATTCTCTATGTTGGGCATTGGTATGGGGTCTACGTCATTCCACATTGCTGTACCTGGTTTCATAGAACCAAAGTCATTGGGAATGTGAACTTTACCTTTAGCTTGTCCTATCTGATATTCGCCTTGTTCATTGATGGTGAATAGGAAGTCTTTGCTCACTTTGGAAAAGTCATAACTCTTGCGCTGAGCCTCTTCTTCTCTCGTGACGACTCCTTTGCCAGATACTTTATAGGTAACGTCTTTATAAGCTGGTGCACTTACTTCTGAAGGTAAATACAAAATTGTCAGTCGATGACTATTTGCCTCTTCGCTGAGATATCCCACAGCAGAGCGTAAATCTCTTTTCAATTGCCTTTCCAACCGTGCCTGTAAATCTGCATATGTCTGTCTGTCGTCGATCCGTTTTTCTGCCCGGCGGCTAGTCGATTGTTGGAAAGCAAGCATACCAACCACTACCAGTGAGATAGAGGCTGCTACGATGATTTCTATGAGTGTCATTCCCTGTCGTTTAGTGAACAAGTGTCTGCCACTCCTTCTGCACTGTGAGCCGCCAATTGTTTTCATAGTTATCGCTGTCAGTAGGATCAAAAGAGGGGTTGTAAGCTACACATCTTTTGTCCAAAGTCTTGTTGGGCAGTGACAGTTTTCGTGCTGCCAACAGACCTCTCACCTCAGTAGCAGACTGCATTTCTATGGTGCCTTCGAGGGCTATGAGAGCTGCGTCAACTTGGGCACAGTTACGCACATAAATGTCTCCACCAAGGGATATCAAAGTAAGAGGTTCGCCACTGGGGCATTCGATATTGGATTCGATTGAGATATTGTCCGAGGCCAAAATGACACCACCGCCACCTTGGAAAATAGTGAGAGCTTCGTTGATTTGCAGAGAACCTCTCACCATGAGGCCACCACCAAAAAAACAGGAACCATCGTCTTTGCGATGGGCTTTGAACAAATCAGCGCTCGAGTTGTAGACGAGGCTAGCTTTCTGTGTGAGGAAAGACAAGTCAGACAAATCATCAAAGCTGGCACCGTGAAAGAGCCTTTCTTTCTTGTCGTTCAGCAAGGTGTAAGACTGGCCCGAAACGAGACCATTTGGTGTGGCTGGAAAACCATCAACTTCCAGTTTTTCAATGGGCTCCACACCACCATCACCAAGACGTTCAAAAACTCCGTTGTAGGGTTCTTCCACTATCCTGGACATACGCTCTTCATATTTGGAAAAGTCATCATCGAAGGTTTGGCGCAATACGCTGATTGTTCCTGCACTGGCACCGCCTGGCCAACGAGAAGAAGAAAAGACTGTTTCATCGATGTTTGGAAAGGGTGCTCGAATACCAGTCGTTTCATTGAGCAAACCACGTATTTGGGCAAAGCGGCGATAGGCCTTACCAACAACTAGTGTGGGTGTCGTTTCTGTGACAGTCCCCCAGATGTTCAGCAAAGAGGTCTTTTCATATTCATTGGCAGGCAAATTGGCAAAAACGAAACGACTTGGTTCCCGACCCAGGTCGCTGTGTAGTGGTGTTTCGCATGCATAAAAGGCAAAGTCACCACGAGCAGCCAAAGCAGAACCAGCAGGGAGAGGTTCTGTTTCCAAGGAACGGCAGAGAACACCTTCTTCACCATCTGGTCGACCACCAGCAAGACTGAGGTTAAATCTCCAGTCATCGGGACCACCCAAAAAACACCAACCCTGTTTGCCAATGAAGGTGCTCTTAGAGCCTGTGTCAGCTGGCACTTCCGTTTGACCGGCCAATACCGATAAGGGAAGTTCTTCAACTAGATTGGAATCTGCTCCATCAGCCAAGGAATTGAGTGCCCTCGGTCCAAAGGATTTGATGAAGAGAGCAAACTTGCCTACGACAGGTGGTGTCACATTGATTAATCTCGCTTTAGTGAATGAGCGCACCTTTCTCGTCGATTGGCCCACAGTGGCTTTGCCCACAATGGAAATGGTCACTGTGGCTTCGCGAGGGTCTATGGTCAGGGTCGATGAGCTGCTTTTTGTATAGAGTGGGACTACTGGTCCCAAGATAAGGACGAGGTCCAAATCATCTGGTGAGGCCATACTCTCTAGATAGGACAGAGAAGAGGGTTCCAAAGGAATGACTGCTTCTTTCAACACTGTTTTGCCATCTTCACGCAGTGCCTGTACGAGTGGTCGTAAATCTTTGGGGATGTTTTCCTCGTCTGCTTCGTTGAGATATACAGCTGTCTGCTGCATGAGTGATACACCTATTTGGCAAGCACTGGCAGCTAGTTGATATGCCTTCTCACCGTCAGCCAGGCGGGCTACAGTGGAAAGATGACGCCGAGAAAGAGTTATCCGGCTTGCAGCCAAAACGAGCAGCAGAGTGATGATTACTGCTGCAATTGGCAGATAGATGCCCTTTCTCTTTCTCACTGCAACAAAGCCTCCAAGGTGTAGTCCAGTTCTCTTTTCACGCGTTTGCTTTGCCAACGAACGATTACTCTGGCATGTTTGAAGTTTCCTTTACTGGCTTTTATCCCCGTGTCGGAAATCACGATAAATCTGCGATAGGGGGCAGCTGGTTTGGAAAAACCAAAATTTGTTTGTTCGTCTTCAGTCTCTGGTAACTCCTGCAAAGAGTCCGCAGGCAATGCCCGCAGTTTGGCCATTCCATTGGAAGCTATGGTGACGGCTTTCGACAGTTCCTCTGCTGAAGCTGTCACTGTGCGAGAGGAGACTAGCAAGTCCCACATGGGCACAGCAACGACTGCTACGAGGACAACAGCCAACACAATCTCAATGAGAGTCATTGCTCTGTTTTTACTATTTTTCATCTTCTCATTGAACATAGACAGCCACAAATGGGATTTTGATAGTTGTATTTTCTTCCAAGAAACCTGGGAAAACTCTGGCATTGAGCATCAGTTCATTTTTACCACTCTTTAAGGTCCGTCCATCGAGATATTGATAAAAATAACTCTTTGCGTTCAAGTCCTGCCGTTTCTGCACATTGAGATAACGAGAGTGAAGGAAGTCATATTTCCCATTCAATTCGCCCAGAAGGTAAACCTTACTCTTTAACAGTTGGCAACGAACACAGACCAATAGTCGTTTGATGCCAGCGAGTTTTCCTTCCTTCATATTGAAATAGAGGATGTGTTGGCCTGCTGTCTCAGAAGTACTCAATAAAGATCGATGTTTCTCACCGACTATGAGGGGCTTTTGAAAATCCCATTGTTGGATTTTTTCCCATTTATACTCTTCGGGTTTGGTAAAGCGAGTCGTACAGGACCAAAAGGGGCCAAAAGAATAGAGTCTGTCACTAAAAGGCAGCCAGTTGCGGGCAAGAAAACAGTGATTGAGTATGTTGACGAGGCGGGCAGACTGACAAATCCTGAACTGTTCATCCAAGTCAAAAAAAGAGGATGAAAGTAAAATCTCCTGTCTCTTGGCAAAGGTCTGAAGAGCCCTCGACCACTCTTGTTCTCTGGCCCACTTCTGTAAAGCAACAAGTTTTCGGTGAGCAGCAATTTGGTCGCTACTCGCCATCTCTTCGACTTTGCCACTTCGGTAAGTACCGTCAGCACTAAATATGTTGGTGTTATCAACAGTTTTGTCCAAAGCGGCAGATGTCGTTCGCACTACCATGGCACCTATGATGTCATTCGTTGATACCCGGTCCAAGGTATTAGCCAAACTTCGTGCCCAGGTCGTGAAAGCTCTTTTCAGGTCCAGGGACTTTTCTTCACCTGTTGGTTGGAAAAGGACTTTCAGTTTCATTGACTTGATGTCGGGTCCCATACCATTGAGCAAACCCATAATCCTGCCGTCATCCTGAGACTGAAGTTCATGATTGGACATACGCCCTGAGCGATCTACGGCTGATAGTTCATAACTGCAACCAACACCAGTGGTTTTTCTGCTCTGCAGATTTATGTTCAAACCCAAATCAGTGACAGATAAATCTTCGAAGCTGATTGATAACTCTTTTGCTTTTATCGTCCTAGGAAGGGAGGTGGGACCATTTGGCAAAACCGTCAACTCGAGAGTACAGTTGTTTGAATTTTTGTCTATGGGCAGAAGGAAATGGTGGTTCCTTGTCTCTTTTTCATCTGTTTTACTGGCAATGACACCACCAGAGCGTGAGCGTAAAATGGCCTTTGTTCTCAGTGGTCTTTTGCTCACCCAATTGACGACCACACGTTCGAAACCAACAGTAATACGTGGTCTCAGCGTAGGATCTTCTACCTGGGGACTGAGGGCATAATAAAGAGTGGCCAGAAGACACATGGTTGTCAGAAGAAGCAGAATTGGACGTTGGGCTTGTTTGGGAATGACCGTAGAAGTCGTTGTCGAGTCCCCTGAAGAGACAGGTAGAATTGCCGCCGATTTGACACTTTTTTTGGGGCTCTTTCGCGTAAGGGTTTTTAAGCCCCGGCAAATGGCACTATCTTTATCGAGAAGATAAATCCGCTCACCTCTCGAGATACGTTCCAAGTCACTGATAGCAGCTTCAGGAGTTTGGTACCGCTTAGCCGGTGAGTGGGCCATACAGTTGGCAATGAAGACTGCAAAGTTTACAGATACGTCTGCTTTGTTTTCGATGAGTGGCGTGTAATTGCCACTCAGTATGAGGGAGAAGGCCTCACTTGGGTTGGGCGAGCCAATGGGTAAAACCCCACAGAAACATTCGTAGACGATGACACCCCACTGATAAATGTCCGAACGTAAATCAGCTTTGGAACCTTTGAGGAACTCAGGAGGCATATAGGCTGGCGTTCCACATACTTCACCCGTTTTCGTAAGGGCAGTTTGATCGGGATCAAAGACCAGTCCAAAGTCCATGATTATGGGGAATTTTCTTTCTTTGAGCAGGATGTTGGATGGTTTCAAATCACGATGAACCAATCCTCTTTGGCTGTAACAGGCGATGGCAGACATAATGTCTTTACTCATGGAGAGCAGCTCTTTCTCTGAAAAGAGCTCGTCGTTTTCTAGTCTGTCTTCCATACTGTCGTAGGGAAGAAACTCCATTGCGTAATAAGGATTGCCGGCAAAAGTGCCATATTCGTAGAGGGAGACGATGTTTGCGTGGTTCAGATTGCTCGTAGATTTGCACTCTCTTTGGAAACGATCGATGAATTTCTTTTGGTCTGCATATTCGTAACGAATGACTTTTACTGCAGCCACTAATCCTTCGTCGTTTACTCCGTGATAAATGGTGGCCATTCCACCATGACCCAATAGCTTGCTTATCTTATAATCCCCGATTTTTTCGGGTATGGTCTGTTTTTCCTTGCTCATCGCCGTTCTATACGAATGAGGGCATCTCTAGCCGGTCCGACAAAGGGGCTAGTTGGGTATGTGGAAAGCAGCTTCTCATACTCAGTTTTTGCCTGAGTCAAATCACCAAGTTCGATCTCAAAGATTCTGGCAATGTAATACTGCGAGTCATCAGCCCATTCGCCAAAGGGGAATCGTTCGATGATTTGGCGATAAGCATCTTGGGCAGCATTGAAGTCTGCAAAGTATGTACGTTGCAGGTAAGCTATGCGCATGAGTGCTTTTTCATCGTAACCAGAGCGGGGATAAGAATCAGCGATGACACGATAACCATCGAGGGCTTCCTGTACTCTGTCTAGTTTGGTCTCTTTCAATTCAGCAGATTTGAGCATTACTTCTACGCGTCTTGGGTGACCAAAGAAAGTCTCTAGCCAAACTTCGAAAGTCTCAAAAGCCTCTTGATGAAGGTTGAGCTGCGTAGTTTGAATGTCGCCTTTTCGTAGCATGACGTCACCACGGTGACGTTTGTTTTTAGAGACAGTCAGGAACTCATCATAAACCTCTAGGGCTTCACGATAATCCTTCAGCTGATTGTCCAAAATCGAACCCAACTCGAGAAGTAGGGGAGCTCGTGCTTCGGCTTTTGTAGCTTCTTCCAACTTGTCACGCAGAGCATCGGCTGCACCGCGCCAGTTCTTTCTGCGACCGCGCAAGAACTCTGTCCTGATTTCCAATACATCTTGCGAGGCAGCTTCAGCAGCCAAACCAACACGTTGTGCTTGTTTCAATTCACGGCGCAATTTGGTAATTCTCGTAACTCCATCTTGGCCGGCTTTGGCTCGCGGAGTACGGCTTCTTGCAACCTGCTTGTAAAGACGGGCAGCACCATCATAATCAGCCAAATTGACCTCACGAATTTCAGCCATGCGCAACATGACCTCTTCGCGATCGACCATCTCTGGGTAAGCAGACATCAACTTGTCCAACTCGTCCAAAGCCTCTTTGGGTCTTTCCAAACGAACGAGTATTTCAGCAGCAGAACTGTATGATTTGATAATCAATGGCGGTTTGTTACCCAGGCGAATATAAGCTCGGAAAGCAGCTAGAGCTGTTTCCAAATCTTTGTGTTCTTTCTGTAGTCGGCGACCAGAATAAAAATAGAGAACAGGTGATTTCTTCGACACGGCGTCATTGTGCGTAGAATTCATCAATCCCTGGACGGCCAACCTTTGCGTCAGCCTCTCTGCACGAGTGGAGGCAACTTGAACGAGATGTTGGTTAGTGCCACCTTTGGCCAGTCGTTCATAAGAGGTCAAAGCGCTGTCTGTTTCGTCCAGCATAGTTTCCAAAACTTCCGCCATGCGGAAAAGAGCTTCTTCACCTTCAGCGCTACGAGGAGCTGCTTCGATGGCTCTTTGGAAATGAGTATGAGCCTCACGAGGTGCTTTGATGGAGGCTAGATGGGTACCCAACAATAGATGGACTCTAGCTTTCTGTTGGCCCGTTGAGGCTAGTTTGAGAGCACTCTCGAGGAAAGAGGTAGAGTCCGTGCCACCGGGAGTCAACAAACCCTGTGGTTTCAAAGAAGAGGCTGCAAGGAGGGCTAATCGATAAGCGTCTCTATTGGCTCTTTTCTTTCTCAGTCTTTCAATGACAAGAGAAATTGTTGCGGGATCGGACATCTCTAGACAGGCAGCTTCACCCAACTCTACGAGTTCACCTACAGTGGCCTTGCCAAACTTAGCTCGTGTATAAAGTCGCCCCAGTTTGTCTTGTGCAGCACGCAAATTGATGAAAGAGATGAGTCGAGGTGCCATTCGTTCGGCGGCAGGATGGCCCACCAACCTATCGAGATGTTTCTTCGCTTCTTCGCCTTCGTCGAGGACGAGAGATTCCAAACGAATGAGATACATCAAAGCTGGTACTACATAGGCGGAAGTCTTCCACTTCTCAATTAACATTCGATAATAGTGAGCAGCTCTTTCGGGCTCTCTAGCCTGCTCTTCATACATACGTGCCAGTTCGAAAACTGCAGCTGGTTCTTTGGCCTCATTGGACATTTTTTTGAGCTTGCGCAGCAGGGGAAGTTTCTTGCGCAACAGATTGATTTCAAAACGTCGCCTAGTGCCAGGGAAGAGCTGGGCAGCTTGGTTCAAGACAGACTCTGTCGTGCGGAAATCACCCAAGGGGCCCATATAAAGACGGGCTTGTTTGAGGAATATTTCTAAGTTCTTTTCACTTTCAGGATCGTCCCAATTCATAGAACGACGCAAAGTAGCAATCTGCTGTTTCGCAGCTGTTTGGCGCAGAAGTGAACGAAGTTGTTCACGATGTTCAACTGCCACACCAGCTGCCAAGAGGCGGTTCAATTCACCTTTCGCTCTGCTCCATTGTTTGCTTTTGATCATTGCTGAGACAGCACGACCGGAACAGTGAGCACTCTTTTCAGGAGTAGATGCAGCTTCGGCGGCAGCAAGCCAAGTGTTGGCTGCTGCTGATTGTTCTTTGTTTCTCTCTTCTAGTTGGGCGCATTTTTCCAAAACTTCGAAACGAAACTCGAGAGGTAGTTGTTTACTTGCTTGGCGCAGAAGCCTGATCTTTTCCTTGAGCACTTCATCTTCTGCTTGGCCTGTGATGAGGCTTTCTGCCATCAAATAGGCTTTGGCCAAAATCTCATCGCGAGCAGAAGGATTTCTGATGATGGAAATGAGAATTGGTCTCGCTTGCTCGGGATCGCGAAACTTCTCGAGCTGTAGTTTGGCCATGAGATATTTGGCTTCAGTAGAGCGGTCTTTAATCTCTTCCAAGATTGTGTAAGCAGTCGATGCATCTGCACCCTCGGCATAGGCTTTGGCAGCTTCCAATTTGAGAGCGATCTTTTTCAGCTCTTGTCCTTCCATAGCTGCAGCTTTTCTCAAAAGGCCCCCACCATTGATTTTTGCGCCACCAGCAATGAGCGCTCTTCCCAACAACACTGCAGTCCGTGAATTCAGAACTTTTGCTTTTTCAAAAGCACGCACAATGTGTTCGAGCAATCCTTTGGCAGCTTTCATATCCTCCGGGGGGGCGTCTGCCAAAAAGAAAGCCAAACGATGTTGGATAATGGAAGGTTTTTTGATATTGGAAAGAGTTCGATTGAGGGCTGACAATCTCATCTTCTGCAGTTGTTTTGCAGCTCTTTTTCCCTCCACACTCTCTGGGTGCACTGTGACCAAAGTGTGCAAAACATCTTTCTTTTGCTCTTCTCTTTTCAGTTTGTCCAAAATCTCGGCTTTTAACTCTAACAAGGTTGCAGGAGCCGGTTTGACGGAAGTGCCACGTTCCACAACAGCCAGAGCCTCCACAAACTCTTCTTTTGCCACTGATGATTTAGCCAAAACTAGTGCTGACTCGGCGACGTTCACTCCTCGTTTGATGAGATACCGTCTAATACCCGCAGCTTCGTCTGCAACTCGAGTCTGCTCTTCAGGATCATCACTGAGAGTGGGAATTTGTTTTTCCAGCAAATCAGCTTTGATGGCTAAAGCTTCCAAAGCTTCGGCTGTTCTACCTGGATTGTCCTGCAAGAAGTCCTCAGCAAGTGTGACACCGTGAGCGTTGGAGCGTGCGTCTTTCAGTTTGGCTTTGAGGAGAGCCAAACCAATACGGTCGGCATCTGCTGTTCCTTTGGCAGCCCTTGCTGCTCGGCGCAGATATTTGGTTGCCTTTTTGTTTTCTTTGAACTCCTGCAAAAGGCGAGCAATGGCAAAAAGTAATGGGCCATCATCTTTCTGACCACCTTTGCCGTCACCTAAAGTTTGCTCCAACTTCTCTAGAGCAAGGCGTCTTTCCACGCGCTCCATGGCTTCAGTGGCTGGAGGCCAAATGGTGAGCAAACGGCCATAACACTCCAAAGCTTGGAGGTAGTTGCCCTCTTTTTCGAACATCTCTGCCAAAGTACGAAGCACGGGTGCTCGGGAAGGATCGCTTATGCCACGCCCTTTGAGGTCACGAGAAAAAACGGCTCTGTTGAGGTTTTCATCGACCCTGCCCTGGCGAGCAAGTTCTCTTGCGGCAGATGATGCCCAGGTGCCAGAGCGTCGGGCAAGATTGGCCAGGTGGCTGGAACGGTCACCACTTTTAGCTGGGAGAGAAGCCAAGCGGAAAGCCGCTTCAGCTTTCCTGTCTTCCGAGAGGGTGTCTGTGGACAAACAAGCTTCCAATAACTCGGCAGCTTCACTAGGAGCCAACAAATCATCGTGCAGGGTAACGCCCAACTCAAACTGAAGACGGGAGACCATTTCGGGTGTCGTGGCTGTGCCCAAGATCTCGCGCAACTCTTCTTCGGCGCGAACGGAATGACCAGCACCCTGGAAATAAAGAGCGTAACGCAAACGAGCCTTTTTGACGTCTTTTTCTTCATTGATGGCACGAGCTGTTTGAGCTAAATAGTCGGCTGCTGCTCGAATGACTTTCGCTCGGCCACCATCAATACCGTCTGCGAGAGAACGTGCTTCTTCAGCTTCATTTTGAGCAGCTCTGAAATCGTGGGTATGAACGAAATGAATCATTGCCTGATGGTACGTGGCAGCTGCCCGCCACAAATCGTCTTTGGCCAAACGCCCCATGGAAGTGAGATAAATGAGCGCTTTGCGAGGGTTGTGTTGATAATAGGCAGTCAAATAAGCAGCCAAGAAAGCCGCAGTAGGAGCCAGTTTGGCCTGAGGTTCGATTTGGTCCAAAAGCTCGAGAGCATGTTTGTTGTTTTTGACTGCAGCGTCTAGAAAAGCCTCAGCCAACAAAGACAATGGCACATGAGGAGAAGCATTGTACTGCTGCCGCAAGAGGGCAAAGAGTTTTCTGCCTTCATCCTGACGACCAAGTAAAAACGCGCGGTTGATGGCTTCATGGGCTATGGCGTCTGCAGCCCGAGAGCTAGCGGGATATTGTTTCCAGGTCTTGCGGAAGGCCTGTAAAGCTCGGTCTATGCCATCAAGGCGGTAACCATCAGAGAAACCAACGAGATAGATGAGACCATCAAAATCCAAGGAGAGTGGATCTTGAAAGACAAAATCATCGAAGACTTCACGCAAACGATCCGTAGCCAACAGATGGCGAGCGTCTATGATGGCTAGTCCATATTGTGCATCGTCAGCCAAAGGATCGACGGGGAACTTTTTCAGTAAGAGGTTATAGGCCGATTCAGCCAAGGTTCGTTCTCTCAGTTCGGCAAAGGCCCTACCAAGCTGTAACAAAGCTGCAGGTTCTGCTGCTTCACCACTATAAAAATCCAGAGCCTTGCGCAATGTAACGACAGCTTCTTTGGCATTGCCTTGCTCGAGCTGCATCATTCCCAAACCGAGAAGGGGAGTGGATTTGGCTCTTCTTTTCGAGGCGGCTAAATTTGACTTTATGCCTGAAGCTATGGATGGAGCTGAGCTGCTCGGAGCTGCCGTTAGGGGAGCAGCCAGGGTTAGAGTTAGGACAAGCGCGAGAGAACCTACCATATGGAATGCCTGCTTTCGAATAGGCCAAAAATTAGCAATATTAGCCTATTATTGTATCATATAGATGTAGGTTCTCGCTTCAGAGAAGCTTATGGTTTTGAAAGCTCAGTGATTTTTTTGGTGATGCTTTCTCTGCTCGGTAAACGTTTCCACAGACTCTGCCCTTTTTTCTCGATTGAGTCACGATTGGGTAGCTGCTGCCACATTTCATCTCTCAGTCGGCGGGCAAGGGACATCCAATCTGACAGCTGTTTGCCAACCTTGGATTTCATCGAGGGATCGTCAAGAAATGCTTTGGCCAGACGGTAGACAAACTTGCCATCAAAAACCATTGGTTTCATCTGCTGGGGATTGTCTCTCAACTGTCGCATTCGCTCTTGGATTTGTTTTGCTAACCACTTCTGTTTTGTTCCGGCTGCCGCTTTTTCAAGTGATTTTGTCGCTTTTTCATATTCTCCTCGAGCCGCAAG
>CAZXTJ010000055.1:0-20883 GCA_964643655.1 uncultured bacterium | reverse complement strand
TTTTTGCAGGCAGAGTCATTGACTGGTGAAATGCTGCCCATTTCAGTCAATGGTGCAAAAAAGAAAAGGAGTGTCCTCGTAGACAGAGGTACACATAGAGTTTCAATTCAGATTTCTGGCAAAAAAGCTGTGTCTTATTCACTCTACATGCAGCCGAAGAAATACCTGCCATCAACTCCTCTGCCCCAACTGAATAAAAACGTTCTCAAACAGTTACCACCTTTCGTGCAAATCGATGAAGGTGCTCCCCGCTTTTTTGACTTGGGTCGCAATGAAAACAGAACCTTTATGGTGAAGGCCCACAATGCAGCACTATTTCGTATTGAGACGACAGGTCTTTTGGCTACTGAAGGAACTGTCCGCACTCGAACCATCCCTTCTTTGGCTAAAAAAGCAGAAAATGGAGTAGGTCGTAACTTCCTCGTTCAGCATTATCTGGGCAAAGGTGATTATCAGGTCACAGTCAAAACTCGTGGCAGATCTGCAGGGCACCTTGGTCTCGAGTTGCGTCGTTCACCTTTGTTGGAAGGTGGAGAATTGGCTCTTGGTATTCCTGCCCGAGTTACCCTCGCAACGGGACAAGCCATTCGTTATACCTTCACCATCAAAGAGGCTGGTAGTTATAGCTTACGAGCCCTTGGCTTGGGCCGTCGTTTCCCTGCCATCTTGGCTGACGCCGATGGTTGGCCTTTGGACAAACCTGGAATGATCATGGACATTGACCGCCCCTTTGAAAAAGGTAAATACACGCTTCTCCTTCTGCCTGAAGCGGTGACAACGAGGCGTGTGATTACCCTCAAGCGGGAAAGAATGAGATTCCCCACCAAAGGTCATGGTCCTCACAATTTGATATTCAACCAAACTCTCGAGCATACGTGGAAAGAGCCCGTACCAGGGCAAGAGCGAAAACCTGATGTGTGGACTTTCAACTTGCCAGCCCAAGTCAATGCCACCATCACTCTGACGGAAAAAATGGAAGGTACCCTCTATCGGATCGGTGAAGACAAGAAAAAGACAGAAGTCCTTTTTGTGCCCATGCTCAAAGGGTGGAAGGGAACTCTGCAAAGAGGTTCATATCGTTTCGAAACAGTCTGTGCCCGCAAGAACAATCACGTTGATTATCGTGTTGGTTTGAAGGTGAAAGAGCTCGTCGATGGTCAAGAAAGAATAATTCGTCTACCTGCCAACATACCGATTTCCGTTGGTAAGAGTGGCATTGTAGAGCTCGGCTCGTTGGGACAGGTGGACACCAGAGCTCGTTTGCTCAATAGCAAGGGCGAGATTATTGCCAAAAGTGATGATCGCGATGATGATTGGAACTTCCTCGTCGCCAAACGTCTCATCCCAGGCTTTTACGAACTACAAGTTGAAGCTGTGGGCGAAAACAGGCAGCCAACAGTCATTTCCATGCGGTCTCTTCGCGAAGAAGTGCGTGATACGCTCGTCTTGCCTTTTGCCAAAGAGAGCAATCTCCAATCAACAGTTCATCTCTTTCCCATTGAAGGAACGGCCAAAGGTGGCGTCCTCGTAGTCTCCGCCCAATCAGCAGAGACAATTGGTTGTGCCGTAGAAAAATCAGCAGGTAAAGATTGGCAAGTGATGGCTTCCAAGGTCGCTCGTCGCTGTTTGCTCGCCGTGCCTTTGCAAGAGGGATTTGAAGCTCCTTGGCTTTTGCGTCTTTGGTCTGTTGACCGTCGTGGTAATCCAGCCAAAGTAACGGTGCAAATCGTCAAACCAGAAAAAGTGAAAGCAGGGGAACTTGTTCTGAAAGCCATTCCTGGACTCTCTCCTCCAGCGGCTCTCGTAAAAGTGGAAGCAGATCAATCGGCTGTTTATACGCTCAAAACGAACGTTCCCGTACAGATTTCTGACGAAGAACTCGTAGCCTGTCGCCAGCCCGAAGAGAAGACCTTTGGTGTATCAGGGAAAAGTTTTTGGCTCGCTGCCGCATTGACAGATGAACCCAAGGTCTCTGTGAAAGAGACGAAGTTGCAGAACAATGCTGCTGGTATTCGTCTTCGTTTGCCAGCTTCAGGCAAAGCAACAGGTTGTGACATTTCCGAAAATCCAAATGGCCCCACTGTGGTCTCACTTCGTTCTGTCATCGGTCAGCCTGCAGTGGCAGCTCTAGGTGGAAACAAAACAGCCCAGGCAATAGGTCAAAGAGCTGCGCTCACACTCTTGCCACCAGCCACTAAACGTGTAGCCCTCTGGTCAGCTGATGGCAAAAACATACGGGCCATCGTTCGCCAGCGAAGTTTCACCAAAGCTGACCAGGTGAAAGTACAGTGGCAAGGTTTGGGCGGCTCCATCGAAGCCGGTGGTTGTCGTGAACTGCTTCTGCCCGAAGGTAAGAAAAACCTTCTTCTGGCCATTGGCCAAAACACTGTTGGTGCTTTGCTGAACAGCAAAAAGAAAGTGGAAAGTGTTCATTGGGGTGATGGCAGTGAACTCGTCGATAAAGTCGAGACAGAAAGTGAACGTGTTTATCTCGTCAACAAAGGGGAAAATACAGAAAGATTTTTGCTGCGACCAATCCCACGAAAAGAAGTGAACAAAAAACTCAATGGTTTGACAAAACGTTATCTTCCTTCTCGAGGAACTTGCCGTTATTCCTTTGCAGCCTCTGAAGAGAAAGACAAAAAATCTGTTCTCCATCTTCGCGGAGCAGTCAAAGAAGCAGTCTTCATTTCCAATGAAGGAAAAATCTCTCGGGGCTTGGACATTCCTCTAGCTCCCTCGGGTGGTGTGCTCACTGTAAAACATGAAGCAGGTCCCATCGTTCTCTGGAGGGAAAAGGAAAAGGAACTTGGTGTTAGTTTGTGGTATCCACCAAAAGCTACCCTAGAAGAAGAAATTACTCCTCCAGTAGCTCGAGTACTGAGTGGCGCGTTGGCTGTCTTTACCATCAAAGCCACCTCACCTGCTGTAGCCCACATTCGCACTGTAGCGCCAGTCATTACCCTCATAAAACGAAAAGACAAAACAGAGTTCGTCACTGTGCACAAAGATGGTTGTGACCTCGATTTGCTACTCACAAAAGGAGACGTAACCATCGGTTTCAGACCTCTGCGCTCCTCTGAGCTCTATGGTCCCCTCGAGGTGACGAGCTCTTCCATTACAGCTCTGGGAGAAGGCCTCGGACCTGAGTGTTTATTGCCTCCTGGCAATAGTCGTTTTTATTCCTTTGCCGTCAAACGTAAAGGAGCAATTGGTGTTGGTGTTCGTTCAGAACCTGATGAAGTTTCCTGCACATTGCTCGACAGCAGCGGCCGGGTAATCGAAGAAGGTGTAGTGCAAATGCCAACAGTGGAACCTGGAAATTATTACCTCAAACTTCATACACAAAGAGATGGACAAACAGTAAAAGCACGTCCTGCACTGGCGGGAATAGCGCCGCCCGATACGGGGCCACCTGATGAAGTGGTTGCTCAGTATCTGAAAAAATACTCTAAGGCAGGAGGAAACCAATGAATACTAGAAAACTAATCGTACTCCTCTGTGTAATCGTCAATCTGCTTCCTGTCTGTCTTTTGGCAACACCAACGACTGCAGCCTCCAAAAAGGCCCTCATCGTTCCTGACCGCTTTTTACGTCGTTGGGATCCCGTAACAGTCTTTTTCACCGAAGCCGTTGGTCCCAAAGGTGGTGCTCCAGAAGATCAGGCCAATCATTATATGAGTCTCACTCCAGAACATCCTGGTGCGTTTCGTTGGCTCGATGAACATACTTTGCAGTTCAGACCAGCTGAACCATGGCCTCCTCTGCAGATTTTTGCCGTGAAAACGAAGGACCAAAGTCTGGAACTGGAAACACTCATGGCTGTTCCCAAAAAGATGGAGCCTTATGATGGGCAAAGTGAACTAGCCAAGGTAGACAGTCTTCGGCTCACTTTCCCCGAGCCCATTTCAGCCAAAGACTTGGCTCGTGTCTTGACTATCGAAATCAGACCTTTGCCTGGCGTTGAAGGTCGAAAAGCTCGATGGATTACAGCTTCCGATTATCACATCAAAACTTTCGAGCGAACAGGTATGAGCCAACCGGCAACATACGAAATACAACTCAAAGACTCCATTCCTCTCGGTGTACGCGCAATTGTTCACCTGCGTCTTTCTCTCAGGGACAAGAGTGCCAAGTCTTTGATGACCTATTCATTCAAGACAGCCCAGCCTTTCCGCGTAACCAAGGTGGGCACACGGTGGTCACAATATCCTGTTAGTCCCGAAGGAACGATTTACACCAAAAACCAAGCCATTGCTGCTGGTAATTCCAATCGAATGGTCACCGTTTCTTTCTCTTCTCGACCTGCCGAATTGGGACCAGTCATT
This sequence comes from uncultured bacterium, assembly GCA_964643655.1. GTDB lineage: Bacteria > Muiribacteriota > UBA6191 > CAZXTJ01 > CAZXTJ01 > CAZXTJ01. The sequence continues at coordinate 16,555 of CAZXTJ010000055.1, read as the reverse complement.
GGTCGTAATCTCGTCCGTTTTTCTCCGGCAGTAGATAAACTTTCTTACAGTGTTTCTGGTTCCCAACTGCACATTCGTGGACAGTTCAGACCAGAAACTCTTTATCGTGTTTCCATCTTGCCCGTTGCCGTCAAAGACGTCATGGGACGTACTCTCGAGATGAAAGCGCCTAGTGAATTTTGGTGCCATTTCTCGCGCAAACCAAATTATCTCAACCTAACTACGGGACACGGTTTGCTCGAACGTTATGGTCCCAAAATGATTCCTCTCGAAGGACGTGGTGACGAAAGAGTCGATTTACGTATCCACAAAATCGATGAACTCTCTCGTACCTTCTGGCCTTTCCCCAATAGCCCAGTGACAGTAGACGAAATGAGTCGTCCTCCTGGTCCCGGTGAAGAACCTTCCAAACACACTGCTGCCGCCAGTTTCGTTTCTCGTGATGTCATTTCGCGGCATATCAAAAACCTTGGTTCGCCCGATGTTTCCCGCATTGTCACTTTGCCTTTGAATGAACAAAAAGGTGCTGCCAACTTTGGTTTGGATCTTTCTGACCACATTCAAAAACCTGGTACTTACCTCGTTGGTATCCGACGTCTCGATAGCTCTACTCGCCGTTTCTGGCTCCGTTTGCAGATCACTGATCTCTGTCTGACTACAGTGGAAGAGACTGGTGGAGCAAGAATCTTTGTCTCTTCCATCTCAACAGGAAAACCAGTGGCTGGTGCGCGAGTTCTGTTACAAGGAGTAAAAGAAGGAGCCAACTCATGGACTCCTCCCACTTTCGCTACCTTGTATGACGGTGTGACGGGTTCTGATGGTTCATATTTCTGGAAACCTCAATCAGAAGAGATCTGGCGGCGAATGAGGTTGCGTCGTATTGTCGTCAAAACTGATGATGATTCTCTTGTTCTCGATCCCACCTCACCGCCAAAAGGTTTCAAAGACAATTATTGGGGTAATAGAGGTCAGTGGTTGAGCTGGCGCACTCGTGGTGCCAAAGCCAAAATGGTGGCTCATCTCTTTACGGAAAGACCCATCTATCGTCCTGATGAAGCAGTCCATATCAAAGGTTGGTTACGTGAACGCCATCAAGGTCGTCTGCGTTTTGTGAAAAAAGACACTTGGTTGCGTCTCCGTGGTCCAGGTGGCAAGCGGTGGAATTTCCAAGCACCTCTCAATGAACATGGTTCCCTTTATCACAAATTCAAAGATAAAAAACTGCCAACCGGCTATTATTCTGTCTATTTGGAAGACAAAAAAGGTCACCGCTTTGCCTCTACAAGTTTCAAGATGGAGGAATACAGAATTCCTCGTTTTGAAGTTTCATTACATGGACCCAATAAGGTGCCTTTGGACAATGAGTTCAAGGTCAAACTAACGGCTAAATATTATGCAGGTGGACGTGTGGCCGAAAGACCAGTTCGTTGGCGTGTCACCCAATTCCCTTCTGCTTGGACACCCAAAGCAAAAGAAGGATTTTATTTCTCCTCTGATAGTCGTTATTCCTCTGTACGTGCTTTCTCTTCTACGGGCAGCAAATACAAAGAGGGCAAAACGGACATCGAAGGCGGAGCAGACATTAGTCTCGATCCAGCCATCGAACCAACTGCTCAGCCACGTACTTATGTCGTTGAAGCCACAGTCGTTGGTGCAGATGACATGACTGTGACGGCCACTCATCGTGTCCGTGCTCTGCCAGCTTTTGTTCTTGGTCTAAAGGTTCCTCGTATTCAGAAAAAAGCTGGAGACATTCCAGCAGAAGTACTCGTCTTGGATCACGAAGGTGAATTCCTGCCCGAGCAGAAAGTGAAAGTACGTCTCCTTCATCGCCAGTGGCATGCCCACTTGCGAGCAGGTGATTTCTCTTCTGGTGAGGTGAAATACCAGACTGATGTCGTTGATGAAAAAATCTATGAGACTGAACTCAAAAGCGGCAAAGAAGCCATTCCCGTAAAACTGCCAGCCAAAGCTTCTGGTGTTTATATCGTTGAATTGGAATCTCACGATCGCCAGGGAAGGGCGCAGACCGTTTCTGTAGACCTTTATGTTTCTGGTGACACAGCTGTTACCTGGCGCAAACCAGAGGGTAAAAAGTTTGCGATTTCTACGGACAAAAGTGCATACGAACCTGGTGAAAAAGCTCAGTTCGTTCTCAAAAGTCCATTCCAAGATGGTCGTGCCCTAGTTGTCATTGAAGAACCTGAACACAACCGATATGAATGGTTGGTCATCAAGGGTGGCGCGGCTACTTTTACTCTACCAGTCCGTGAGACATACGTTCCTCGTGTGCCCCTTCATTTTATTCTCTGGCGTGGTCGCGTCAATGGTGCCAAGTTGAATGGCAAAAAACTCACTGACTTGGGAAAACCTGCCACAGTTGCATCGACTAAGTGGGTCACTGTGAAACCTGTACGTAATCGCGTGACCGTGAAATTGGACAATCCTGAAAAAGCTTTACCTGGTCAGACAATAGAAGTGAACATAGACCTTAGTGATGAAAAAGGCGAAGCCCTGAGCGGTGAGGTGACCCTCTGGCTCGTCGACCAAGCTGTCTTGGCTCTGGCACCAGAAGGTCGATTGGATCCCGTTCCTGACTTCATTACCTCTGTCAGTTCATACATCCTCGTTCGTGATACACGCTCTATGACCTTTGGATTTTTGCCTTTCACAGAAAGACCAGGTGGTGACTATTGCGAAGGTGAAGAGTGTGCTGACGAAGCTTCCCTGATGGACAAGGTAACTGTGCGCAAACGTTTCGAAACGGTTCCTTTTTACAATCCGAACATCATTGTTGGACCTTCAGGTAAGAAGACAATCAAAGTTTTGTTGCCAGACAATCTGACGAATTTCAAACTAAGAGCAAAAGCTGTCTCTGGACCTTCCCGTTTCGGTTTTGCCACGGGGCAAGTTTCCGTTCGTCTGCCCCTCATCGTCCAACCTTCTTTGCCTCGATTCGTGCGACCAGGTGACAAGTTTTCTGCTCTGGCCATTGGCCGTGTCGTCGAAGGTGACGGAGGGCCTGGATTGGCTCAGATTTCTGCCCAAGGTCTCACCGTTAGTGGTGACAATAAAATGTCCGTCACTTGGGAGCCGCCAAAAGCTCAACGAGTAAGTTGGAACGTGATAGTTCCCACTCCACCTTTGAACAAAAAAGGTGAAATGACTCGCAGGGAAGTTTCAGTGAAGGTGGCTGTGCGGCGTATGGGTGACGGAGCCATGGATGCTTTCCAAGTTTCTTTGCCCATAAAAGAAGACAGAAAAGCTATCACTGAACAGATAATTACCACTCTCAAAAAGAACAAGTTGGTCAAGTTCCCAGCAGTAGAAGAGGAAGCTCGACCAGGAACAATCAAACGCAAAGCCTTGGTTTCTACCCATCCAGCCCTTGTTAGAATGGCAGCCGGTTTGGATATGTTGATGGCTTTCCCCCACGATTGTACAGAGCAGCGAGTGAGTCGTGCTCACGTGCAATTGGCTATGGAAGGTTTCCGCGAACTCCTCTTTATGGATGGCCCCAAAGAAGAGATGGAACAAGCTGTCAAAGAGACTGTGGCTTACATTCCCAAATCATTGGATGGTAATGGCCTTTGTGCTTATTGGCCTGGTGGAGAAGGTTCTGTTTCACTCACCTCTTGGGTAGTACAGTTCCTCGCTGACGTGCGCAAGAGCGGTTACCCCATCGATGAAAAAGCTTATGACAAAATGCTGCGCGGTCTCGAGCGAAGTTTGCGTTCTGACTGTTCGTGGCTCGTAGATGGCCATAGCTGGTTGGAAAGATGTTGGGCTCTCATTGCCCTCACTGACGCTGGTCGTTCCACCAAATCTTGGTCCACTGAGTTGGCTCGAAAGTCACAATATCTCGACGCTGAAGCAAGAGCCAATGTGGTCCTCGCTTTTGTTCAAGGTGGTGATGGCAGAAGTTCCATGGTTTCAGATTTAACAGAAGAGCTGTGGAACAGTTTGCTCTTCCGCCTCCATCAGGGTAAACGTATCTATGGTGGTTTCCAGGACAGAGCCCTTGGTGGCGGACCGGTCATCCTTTCTAGTGAAACCAGATCGTTGGCTCGTCTCCTTCGGGCCCTACAAAAGGTGGCACCAAAAGACAAGCGAGTCGAACTTCTACGCGCTGCACTCATCAACTTGGGTCAAGGTGATGGTTGGGGTTCTACCAATGCCAACTCAGCTGCTCTGCTTGCTCTGCAGGAAGCTTTGGTACCTACTGATACTTTTGGTAATAGAGCAAAAGTAGTCTTCAAGGGCAAAGATCTAAGAGACGAGAGAAACATCTCTGAAGACTCTCCTACTCTCCAGCAGATTTACAAAAGTGAAGATGATTTGTCTGTCGTTCTCAAATCAGCTGACACGGAAGTCATCGCTCGCCTCGAGACTAGTTATCTGCCGGCAGGTGATGGCAGTACAGTGAAAGCCAAAGCAAAAGGATTTGCCGTCACAAGAGATCTACTGCGAGTAGCTTTTGATGAAAAGAGCTCTTCTTGGCCTGCTCTTGGTGTAATGAAAGAACCTTATATGTTCGAAGTTGGCCAAACATTGGAAGAACGAGTACAAGTGGTCAATGCTGAACAGCGCCACTATGTTGCCGTTGTCATACCTCTGGCTGCAGGATTTGAGCCCCTCAACCCAAGGTTGGCAACTGCACCACCTGAAGCAAAACCAAGTGGTTCCATCACGCTAAAACCAACATATGCGGCTTATCGTGATGACCACGTGGCTTTTTATTACGACACCTTGCCCAAAGGCACTTACACTTTTGTTTATCGCGTAAGGGCGACGACACCAGGTACATTCATTCAGCCTGCAGCCTGGGCTGAGATGATGTACCGTCAGGCAGTTCGTGGTAATTCCAAAGGGGCAAAGGTGAAAGTGATGCCAGCCCTCAAGTGATGGGGTGCGCTGCTGAGACTAGCGCTTAAGGAGTAGGCCATGGCTTGGCGTCGTCATTTGTGGAAAGCACTAAAGGTAGTTGTTGCGGTCACAACGGTGACCGCAGCACTATTCCTTATTTACGGTGCCTCCAAAGCAACCCTCCATTCTCCACCACCAACACTCCTTCTCCTTGATAAAAATGGTCTTTACCTCGGCGAGGTGGCTGACTCTCACTCTTCACCTTTGGGCCATTGGCCCCTAAAAGAGATTCCCCCACGTGTCGTGGCTACAGCTTTGGCTGCTGAGGACAGGCGTTTCTGGTCCCATCCCGGCGTTTCTCCTCGAGCAGTCATACGGGCAATCATCCAAAACTACAAAGCAGGCAGACATGTCTCTGGTGCTTCCACCATTGCAATGCAAGTGGCTCGCCTACAAACCCCTGGAGCGAGAACTTACATACGCAAAGGAGGCGAAGCAGTAACAGCTCTGCTGCTTACTCTCAGATATGGTCGTCGAGCAATTTTAGCGCATTATCTGAGAATAGCCCCCTTTGGAAATCGCATCCGTGGCATATCATATGCCGCACAACGATATTTCGATAAACCAGCCTGTGATCTCACTTGGGCAGAAGCTGCTTTGTTAATGGCCATTCCCCAATCTCCAGGAAGAATGAACCTCTACACATCCAAAGGTCGACGGTTGGCCTATCAACGGGGAAAGAGAATATTAAATTCTCTTTATAAAGAAGGATTTATTCCCAAGTCAGAGTACGAAATCTCAGAAAAACACATAAGCTCACTCTTCCCCTTTGAAAAACCCAAAAATCCCCATTGTGCTCTCCATGTGCTCGAACATTACCGCTCTATCCTCGACAGCAAGAGAGCCACAATCTCTTCTCCCATCGTTTATACGACTATAGACTTGCAGAGCCAGCAAATGGTGCAGAAAATTCTCGCTCGATTTGTGAAAAAATGGGAAGGCGTAGGTGTAGACAATGGCGCAGCTCTCGTCATTACTCGTAAAGGTGATGTCGTTGCTTCCGTTGGTTCTACTGACTATTTCGACAAAAAACGGGCAGGAGCCATTGATTACACTCGCGTAAAACGTTCGCCAGGTTCCATGCTCAAACCTTTCGTTTACGCTCTGGCCCTGGAAAAGTCAGTCATCAAACCAGCCTCCATCCTCGATGATTTACGCCGTGCTCGTGGTGGTATTCGTAATGCTGATTACAAATTCCTTGGACCCCTTTTGCCCCGTCAAGCATTGGCTAATTCACGCAATGTGCCTGCTGCAAATTTGCTCGACAAACTTGGCGTCCATAGTCTCTTTGATTTGACGGCCACCATCAAATTACATGATGGCCACACACCTTCTTCTCAATTTGGCACGGGGCTCGTCATTGGCACCATGCCCGTTACCTTGACGGCTCTCGTGCGTGCATATCGCACTCTGGCAGACGAAGGCCTTTATTCACCTCTGCGTTGGTACAAAGAGCAAGAATTGCCAGATGGAGCAACTGTCCTTTCATCAGATTCCACTCGTCACATCACGCTATTCCTTTCCGATCCCCTTGCTCGCCTACCAACTTTCAAACGAATGGGTTATCTCGAATATCCCTTTGCCACTGCCATCAAAACGGGTACTTCATCGCAATGTCGTGATGCATGGTGTCTCGTTTGGTCACGCAAATATTTAGCTGCAGTCTGGTTGGGAAGGCCCGACTATAGGCCAATGAACGCCGTCTCCGGTTATGGCGCAGCAGGCCGTTTGTTAAAAAACATCTTTCTGAAACTCGAAGATGGTGGCGACGAATTGGAAGACCGAAACTTTCCACCTCCTCACGGTCACATTCCAGTGCAAGTCTGTGCTGCCACAGGGAAAAAAGCACATAAAGATTGTCCCCGTTCCTTCGTCGAATGGTTCGACAAAAACTCTCCTCCTCTAGAAACATGCCAGGCTCACAGCCGCATGGTCATTGACGGAAAAGAACGAACAGTTTTGGCCCTTGCTCCCAAATATGCTTCCTGGGCCTCTTCACAGGGCTTGGCCACAAAAACGAAAACAAAAAAAGCTCCCCAAAAAGGAATAATCAATCACGACTTTGTCATCGTTGCTCCTGAAGATGGCATTCGCCTTCTCCGCTGTCCCGAAACACCGAAAGCAGGCTCCACTATTGCCCTTGAAGCAGTCGTTTCTCCTCAGCCTGAGCAGCTCCTTTGGTATGTCAATGGTGAGCCTTTTGAGTTGGTGGAATATCCATTCACTGCCCGTTGGCCCTTGGAGTTGGGACGCCATTATTTCCAAGTGGGTTTGCCTGGCAGCTCGCAGTTATCAAATCCTGTGACAATCAGTGTGGAGTAAGGTGGCGCGCCTTTGGAGCAGCTCAGGCAGCCGTAGGAATTGATAAAGGCAGGGGAGTCTCAGGAGTGGAATCCACAGAGCGCCTTCGCCTCTTCATACCGCAGGCAGCTGTTACTGGTGCTTTGCGATGAAGGGCCATACGGAGCTTTTCCAGATCGTGTAACAACTCGGCGTATGTTTGATACCTATCGTCAGCAGACTTGGCCAACATCCTCTCGATTACCCAACACAAAGCACGGGGCAAATCGAGGCAGAGGCTACGCATTGGTGGCAGAGGTGTGTGGATTTGATGAAGCAAAACATCCATGACGGAAGGTCCATCAAAAGGAACTTTACCAGTAAAGAGATAATAAAAAGAGGCTCCTAAAGAGTAGATGTCGCTACGGCAATCGACGCCTTTTCCCTGCGCCTGTTCAGGAGCCATGAAGTGTGGCGTACCCAAAACAAAACAGCTAGAAGCTTCAGAAGGGCGACAACCCAAATCAGTGACACAACCAAAGTCAGTGACTTTTAAAAGTCCCTTGCCATTGAGCAGCAAATTTTCTGGTTTGATGTCGCGATGAACGTGGCCCATTTCCCAAGCAGCAGACAAACCTGAGGCCGCTTGAATGAGATAATCAACACCTTGCAAAGGATTGAGTAGCTCCTGTTTGACAATGTCTGCCAAACTCTCACCTTCAATGAGCTCCATAGCAAAATAGGGCAATCCTTCATGCATACCTTGCTCAAAAATGGTGACTATGTTGGGGTGGTGAAGGCGCGCAGTTGCTGCAGCTTCTCTATGGAAGAGCTCTATGATGCGCTCATCCATGCAGAGGTCTGGTTTGAGGAATTTGATGGCTACGAGGCGATCCTTCGCCTCTTCATAACCCATAAAAACAATCCCCATGCTGCCATGCGCTATCTCAAAGGTCAGCACGTATGGGCCTACGGTCAGCGTGCCCCCCTTTTTGAGAATGTCGAAACGACCAGGCACGAGAACCTCCATTTGGTTACTTAATAAGACGAGTAACAACTAAGCTTAGATAGATAACAAATAAGATAAATTCTGTTATCATTGGCCACAGAGCTATCTTTGATTGGAGAAAAGCATGCGCCTTCTTTTGATTACGCTGCTCGTCGTCTTTACGAGCACAGCTTATGCTGCCAAACCACATAAACTCATTCCCACTGATTGTTCTGGAGCCCTTGGCATCCTCTTGCAGAAAGTCAATATAACTAAAGAGGCCATCTTTTTGGCAAAAGACAAAAACAGAAGAGAGATACTTTACCTTCTCCGCCAAGATGGACTTTTCAAAATGGAGCAAGAGGCTCAAAATGCCATCTTGAAACCAGGCAATTCTGTGAGTGGCGACAATTTTGTACCCGTCAAAGAAGGAGTCTCAGTTGCTCCTGCAACCCAGTGGTTTCCACTAGTTGACACTACACGGGCTGCCCCTCCGCCAGAAGGTTCAGTAGGTGCACTGCCCGAAATGGATTTTCATCAGTACGATGTTGCGCAAAAAGCTCCAGGGAGTAATTTGCAAGCTATACAAGAAAACCGTGACGGCACAGTTTTACACTGTGATGGCACTGCAGAATATGGCGCTGCCCTTACCCATAAAAAGCTGCGCACAGACTTTGTCGTTGCCATACCAAAAGAGAAAAAAGTAGAGCTTTTTCTCCTTCAGCGAGTTGGACCTCGAATTACCCTCAAGCAGCTCAAAACTGCTCTACCCAGCAAGGCCCGTGTTGCTCAGAAGAAACTTCAAGAGCTAGGTGAAAATCCCTTTCACACAATAAAAAAACTGGGCCAAATGACGATCGAGGGGACCAAGTTACGACTGAGATGACAATGGATTTATTCACTGTAAGCAAAGCTTGTGAAGCAACGCTCAAAATCCGGCGCTCCACTTTCATCGGTTACGTAATAACCGTCGAGGATCTGAGTTCAGCCAAAGAGGCCATCAGCCAACGTTCGGCAGAGCACAGTCGCGCAACTCACAATTGCTGGGCTTATGTGCTCGGATATGAGGGCGAAACTTGCCACAGCTCTGACGCTGGCGAACCATCGGGTTCTGCTGGCCGCCCCATTCTCAATGCATTAAAAAGTGCCAATTTGACCAATGTTGCTGCCGTTGTCACCCGTTATTATGGCGGCGTCAAATTGGGCGTTAGAGGCCTCATCGAGGCTTATGAAGAGGCCACGAACAGTGCCATCACGGAAGCCAAACTTCTGCCTGTCGTTGCAACTGTGACCTTTTCTGTGGAATTACCCTATGACCTCGTAGGCACTTTTATGCACCAGATCCAGAATTTTTCAGCCAAATGTACGCAAGACTATGGCGCCAAAGTCACTTGTCTGGTAGAAGTGCCCCTTGAATTTCAAAAGCCTTGCGAACAATATCTGACCACCTTGGCAGCAACTTCGCAGACAAGCTTTCATTTGTTGGAAGGATAAATGAATGTCAAAACCTATCGTTGGCATAACAATGGGTGACCCTTGTGGTATTGGCCCTGAAATAGTCGTCAAATCAATGGCTGACACAAAGCTGCAGCGCCACGATTGCCGATTTATCGTCTTTGGGGCACCTGCTGTCATCAAAGAGATGGTGGAGAAGCTGAGGCTTCCTTTGGAGGTCATTCCCACGAAAGATATCGAAGACGCCTCTGACGATACGAAGAAAGCTGTTGTCTACGATTGTTCGGATTTTGGGGCTGTTGGTGACAGATTTGGCCAAGAGCTAAAAGAAGCTGGTCAAGCTGCTCTCGACTCAATCATTTGTTCTGCTGAGATGGTCTGTCAGGGTAAAATTCAGGCCGTGGCTACGGCTCCTGTTTCCAAGACTTCTCTCCACATGGCTGGTTGTAAAGTTCCAGGCCATGCCGAGATTTTTGCTGGGTTTGCCAAAGCTAAAATGGTGGCTACGATGTTGATGCACGGCGATTTCCGCGTTGTTCATCTCTCCACTCACGTATCCCTTCGCGACGCCTGTGACCTCGTCAAACATGACCGTATCGTTGCCATGACCAAATTGGCATTCAAAGCTCTCAAAACTATGGGTATAGAGGAGCCGCGTATTGCCCTCGCCGGTCTCAATCCTCACGGTGGTGACGGTGGTCTATTCGGTACGGAGGAGGCGGAGGAGATTGCTCCAGCCGCCCTTACTTTGCAGGAGCAGGGCATTAATGCCCAAGGCCCCATTCCCGCTGATATAGTCTTCTCCCAAGCTCTTGGCGGCATGTGGGATGCAGTTTTGGCCATGTATCACGATCAGGGCCATATTCCCATCAAGGTAGCTTCATTCTCTTATAACCGCCAAGAAGAGCGTTGGGAGTCTACGGGCGGAGCCACACTCACTCTTGGGTTGCCCTTTGCCCGTACCTCCGTAGACCACGGAACGGCCTTTGACGTAGCAGGTCGAGGAGTAGGCGAACCATCAGCCATGATGTCGGCCATAGAGCTAGCAGCAAAGATGGCTTGAGCTCAAAACTGGACTAACTTAGACCTTGCTGAAAGGTAAACGCAGGGGAGGCAGAAGCTCCATTGCTCGCGAGAGCAGTGATACTGGTTCTTCCTCTGCTTTTCGCTCCTTTACCTCTTCGATGAGGAAAGCAAAAGCACGAGCACGTGTTGAGTCTTTGACGAGGATTGCCCTGTTCAAGCCCGCTTTGGCGTGGCGATGAGCTCCTTCAATGTCCTCTGAGCTGAGGGCTACTTCCGTCAGATCGAGGATGAAATCGAGCTCCATCAAGACATTCCGCTGATCGCGAGCCAATTCGAGGCCTTCAAAGATGGTCTCGATGGCTGATGAGAAATGACCCAACTCCCGATGAGTACGGCCAAGGTGGCGGATGAAGGTCAGCTCTGCATCCGATTTTTCAATGAGGCGAACATAGGTGAGTCCCTCAATGGAAGCTCTTTGCGCTTGGCGATGTTCACCAAGTTTGAGATGAAGGTCAATTCGCCTATTGAGACAATCAATGACTGTGTCATGTAAAGCAGAAGCGCGTGCAATTCGTTCTGCTGCTAGATAACAAGCAAGAGCCTTTTTCAGCTCTCCTTGTTGTCTCAAGTCTTCACCTTGAAAATAAAGAGAGATGGCGCCATTGGATGAGCTCTCATCCGTCTGCCCAAAAACGTTTGGTCGTTCCATCTCAGTCCCTCCGCAAGTACGCTGAGACAGGCTCTCAGCCACTTGGTAAGACCGATGCAGGTTCTGTACCAAAAATGAAATCAGCTGATAATGCGGTTTTTACAAAAGTGAGAGAAGAAAGCAGGATAAAAAGAGCCTGCCTAGAAGTTAGATTGTGCCCTCTTCTTGAAGGCGTGCCAAGACCTCATCAACTAGATTTTCCAATTGATCTGCCACTCGTCGGTAGACCTCAATGGGCTCACCATAAGGATCAAAGACTGTTCCGTCCTTTTCTCCATGTGAAGCATAAGAGATTATGGACTCTACTTGGGCGTCACCGGACCCCATGTGGATGATTTCGCCCGCCTGCTCGCGTACCATTGTCACTACTAGGTCATGCTGCTGCACCAAATATGGACTAATCTGACGAGAGAGGTGTTTGGTCAAGTCTATGCCGCGTTCGCTCATAACAGTTTCTGCAGGCTGTGACGCCGGTTCTCCGCTGTGTAAAAAGCCAGCCGAACCCACTTTGACTTCTCTCTTGAGTTCCATCTTTTCCAGCCGTGATTTCATAATTACCTCAGCCATAGGGCTGCGGCATATGTTTCCCAAGCAGACGATGAGAATCTTATATGGCTCCATGCAATAACTCTCTTCTCACTATTTTTCGAAGTAAAACAATGTTAGCACGCCCGACGCGGGCATTGATACGCCTTACGGCCGCGATCTAGGATGGCTTACAACCTAGGTGGAGGTTCTGGTGTCAGGACTCAGTTCTTTTATTGGTTTGAGCCTCGAAGAGGCGCGAGCAGCTCTTTCTGCTTGCAAAGGTAAGCGTGATGAAGCCACTGTTGGGCTTCTCATTGGTGCCCTATCGTCTGAACATTGGCAAGTTAAAAAAGAAGCTTCCGATACTCTCGTTGCCATTGGTCCCTCTGTAGCCGAGCCGCTCAAACGGACTTTTGTCAACGGTACGGAAGATCAACGTACGTGGGTTTTGAAGGTTATGGCACGCATTAAAGGTGCCGAGTGTATCCCTTGGTTGCAGAAACTCTATGCATCACGTGAACACAACTTCAGAGCAGGTGTTTTAGAGGCTTGTTCTCTCATTCCAGGTCAAGAGTCGGCCCAATTCCTTCTCTCTGCTCTGGAAGACGATTCATGGCTCAATCGTGTTGCTGCTGCCGGTTACCTCGAACGACGAGGTAAAGACATCCTCAAATACCTGCAAAAGGGTTTCATGGAGGGCAGCGGTGACCTGAAATATTGGTGTTTGCGTCTTCTCGTCCAAATCTGTGGCCAAGAAGCAACGGGTTTCTTGCGCAAAGGTCTCTCAAGTGATGATCCATCAATTCGCCACTATGTCATCCGCTCCATGGAGGACGTACATGACGATTGGACACATCGACTACTGATAGAGGCTTTGGCTGACCAAAACTGGGCGAACCGTAAAACAGCTGCTACTATTTTGCAGCTTCGTGGTCGTCGAGCTGTCAGCGATTTGGTGAACTGTCTGAAAAGTGACAATCTCGACGTCATTTATTGGGCCATCAAAGCTCTGGCCACCATTGGTGACGAAAGGGCCCTCAAACCTCTCGAAAGCCTCCTTCATCAGTCGACCAATCAACAGGTCATCGAATGGATTATGACCTCTTTGGCCACCTTCCGCACGGCTTACACGGCCCGAATTCTCGTGGAAGCTTCTTATGAGTTCCCCAGCCACGGCGAATTCATTCGCAACAAACTCCTCGACTTTGGTGTTCCTGCCGTCCGTCCGCTGCTCGAATACATCAAAAGTCCCAACCGCGAATTGAAAACTTTCACCCGCGGCATTTTGTTGGATATGGGATTTCCAGCAATGGGTGGTTTGTTGAAAACCTTGGACAACAGTCCTCGTGGCGAATTCGATTCATTGCTCGAAGATATCTCTCGTTTACCAGACGAACGTTTGAAAGATCTCCTCCTCGGTGGGGAAGTAGATTTGGGCCAAGTACACAGATTGGCCGAGTCCCTCGAATCCCGTGCTCTCCCATCGATGAGTACACTCAACCTCAAACTTTCTGACAAAGACCTGCAGGACCTGAAAAAGGCTGCAGCCAAAAGGCGACAAGAGAAGGGCCTTGGTGGCGAAGAGGTTGAAGCCGTTGCCGGTGAAGGTGACCCAGAAATTGACGAGTTATTGTCCTCTGCCCTCGAATTGGACGCTTCGGACATTCACGTCAAATCCAATCTTCCTCCAATCTTCCGTATTCAAGGTGTGCTCACTCAGACAGATCTTCCACCCATGGAACCTGCCCGCGTGCGCGATTTCATGAAACGCATTGCCGGTGAAGAACGGCTGAAAGAATTCGACAAACTCAAAGAACTCGATTTGGCTTATGAAATTCGCGATGTTTGTCGTTTTCGTGTCAATTTTTACTCAGAATTAGATGGTCCTGGCATTGCGTTCCGTATCATTCCCAGTCGTGTTCTCTCTTTGGCTGATTTGCGCTTGCCCAAAGTTTTCAAGGATATTTGCAACAACCGCCAAGGTTTGGTCCTCGTCACGGGTCCCACAGGTGCAGGTAAAAGTACTACTCTCGCCGCAATGATTGATTACATCAATCAGACGAGGGAAGAACATATCATCACAATCGAAGACCCCGTCGAGTTCAGACATCAGAATAGAAAATCCATCATCACTTATCGCGAATTGGGCACAAATACACACGCTTTTAGCAATGCGCTGCGAGGTGCTCTGCGCCAAGATCCCGATGTCATTCTCGTAGGTGAGATGCGTGACGCTGATACTATCAACTTGGCCGTCGTCGCATCGGAAACTGGCCATTTGGTTCTCTCTACCTTGCACACGATGTGTGCCTCTGAGACTATCGATCGTATTCTCAGTCAGTTCCCTCCAGGTGGACACAATCAAATTACGAAAGCATTGGCTGATAGTTTGCGCGCCATCATTTCGCAAGTACTAGTACCTACAGTTGATGGCAAACGTTGCCCAGCCATGGAAATTTTGCTCAAGACTTATGCTGTGGCAAATCTCATTCGTGAGGAAAAACTGAACCAAATTGATCAGGCTATCATTGCTGGTCGAGAGTTGGGTATGCAATCACGTGACGACCATTTGGTCCGATTGGTACGTGAACATACGATTACGGCCGAATCGGCTTTGGCCTATTGTCTCGATAAAAATGATGTCATGAAAAAACTAAGAACAGTTCGTTGATTATATAGACGAAGCTTTATCCAAGAAAGGACAACGTTCGATGTCGGACGAGCCCGTAAAAAACGAAGAGCTACAAAAGGGAAACAACGAAGAACGTCCAGCCCATACTCTGGACGAGGACGAGCTTCTAGAAAAATACAACACGAGCGTCCATGGCCTGAGCAAAATGGACGCGGCCGATCTGCTATCCCGTATGGGTTCCAATGAACTCCGTGCAGCAGAAACACGTTCTGCTTGGGAGATTTTTACCGATCAATTCAAAGACTTTCTCATTTGGATTTTGATTGGTGCTGCTGCCATTTCTGGTTACCTTGGTGAACTGGGTGACTGTGTTGCCATTATGACCATCCTGATAGTCAACGGCGCCATTGGTTTTATCCAAGAGTTGCGGGCAGAAAAAGCCATGGCTGCTCTTTGTCAGATGTCACCTCCGAAAGCCCATGTCATTCGTGATGGCCAAGACATGATTATTCCTGCTGCCGATTTGGTACCAGGTGACATGTTAATCCTGGAAGCCGGTGCCGTAGTTCCGGCTGATATGCGTATCATTGAAGCTGCCAACTTACGTATCAATGAGGCAGCCCTCACAGGTGAATCTGTCCCCGTAGAAAAACAGGAGGCACCTCTCAGTGACGAGGACCTTCCATTGGCCGATCGTGTGAACATTGGTTATATGGGTACGGTCGTTACTTATGGTCGTGGCACTGGTGTCATCTTCGCCACTGGTATGCAGACAGAACTTGGCCGCATTGCTGAAATGCTCGAAAGTCGTGGCCGAGAACAAACTCCATTGCAGAGACGCCTCGAGCAACTAGGTAAACGTTTGGGTTGGTTTGCTCTCGTTATTTGTGGGCTTCTCTTTGCGATGGGCCTTTACCAGGCAACTAAAGTCACACACGAAGTTCTTCTCGAGCTCTTTATGACAGCCGTTAGTTTGGCTGTTGCTGCCATTCCTGAAGCACTGCCAGCTGTTGTCACAATCTCGTTGGCTCTTGGTGCTGCCCGAATGGTCAAGTTGAACGCTCTCGTTCGTAAACTTCCTGCCGTAGAAACTCTCGGTTCTGTTACAGTCATCTGTTCTGACAAAACAGGGACGCTCACTCAGAACAGAATGCTCGTACGCCAGGTGTGGGTAGATGAAAAAACCTTCGATGTCTCTGGTCGTGGTTATGAACCAAAAGGTAGTTTCAAAGATGCCAATGGCAAAGAGATAGAACCAAAAGAAAATGGCAATGAAGACCTGCAACAGCTATTGCGTTGTATGGGGCTCTGTAATGACTCACGACTCATTCCGCCTATGGGCCAACTGCGCGAATGGGATGTGACAGGTGACCCCACAGAAGGCGGCCTCGTCGCACTCTCGGCAAAAGCCGGTTACCACGTCAAAGATTTAAATAATGAATATCCCCGCAGGGATGAGCTGCCTTTTGATTCAGACCGAAAGATGATGTCCACTGTCCACTGGATTGAAGTGGGCAAAGCTTGGGTTTCATTCACTAAAGGTGGCCTTGATGTAATGTTGCCCAAATGTACTCACATTCGCTGCCAAGGCAAAGACATCAAACTCGATGACGATAAAAGAAAGAAAGTCATCGACGCTTCTGAAGCCATGGCCGCTCGCGGGCTCCGTGTTCTCGTCGCTGCCTACAAAGATCACGGTGACAAACAGCCAGAAGCAACATACGACAATCTCGAAGACAATATGACTTTCGTTGGATTTGTTGGTATTCAAGATCCACCACGCGAAACTGTTGGTAAATCTGTAGAAATCTGTCGTTCTGCTGGTATCCACCCAATCATGATCACAGGTGACCATCCCCTCACAGCAGCTGCCATCGCCCACGAAATAGGAATGGTAGACGAGGAAAACCCTGAGGTCATTACGGGTCGTGATCTCAATGACATGTCCGTGCAAGAGTTGGAAAGGAAACTCGAGCAAGTCCAAGTTTTTGCCCGTGTTTCACCAGAGCAC
>CAZXTJ010000054.1:0-21215 GCA_964643655.1 uncultured bacterium | reverse complement strand
CCTGAGGAGGAGTGTATTCGGAAAGGGGAATGTGACGCCTAGCCAACTCTAACAACAAAATGCCACGAGCTTGGCCAACAGCAAAAGCTGTCGTCACATTGCGACCGAAAAAGAGCTTTTCCACAGCAGCTGTATCAGGTTTCACACGATCGAGCAACTCACCAAACTCATTGGAAAGCTGCAAAAGTCTCTGCTCTAACGGAGTGCGTGGAGGAGTTTTGAGAGTGCCACACTCAATATAAACAAAAGAGTTGAGGGTTTTCTGCTCGACCACGCCAAAACCGGTCGTACCAATCCCCGGATCGACGCCAAGTACAATCACTCTTCGAGCATCTCCTCAGGAACATCCAGATTGGTATAAACGTTCTGAACATCGTCGTGATCTTCGAGAGCATCAACGAGCTTCATAGCTTTGATGGCATCATCACCTTCGAGTTTGACCCAGTCACCAGGGAGTTTGGTCAACTCTACTGAATCAGCCTCAATGCTGGCCTCTTCTGCAGCCTTTTTGACTTCTTCGAAATCACCTGGGTCGCAGGTAACCTGTAGAAAATCTCCTTCGTCCGTAATGTCTTCCACACCAGCATCGAGAAGGGTTTCCATGAGCTGATCTTCGTTTGTTTTTTCTTTGGAGAAGGTGAGAATCCCTTTGGAAGTAAACTTCCAAGCAACAGATCCGGGAGACCCCAAGCTGCCATAGTTACGCGACATGACATAACGCATTTCTGCAGCTGTTCGATTGCGGTTGTCAGTAAGACACTCAACTAGCAGTGCAATACCGCCAGGACCGTAACCTTCGTAGAAAACCTCTTCGTAATCAATACCATCTAGCTCACCAGTGCCACGCATGATGGCCTTTTTAATAGTGTCGCTGGGCATGTTTGATGCTTTTGCCGTAGCCACGGCTGTGCGAAGACGAGCATTCATAGTTTCATCTCCGCCACCCATACGGGCTGCAACAACGAGCTCTTTGATTAACCGAGTGAAGAGTTTGCCACGTTTGGCATCCTTGGCTGCTTTTTTATGCCTAATACTATGCCATTTGGAATGACCTGACATGGAAGGGCCTCCTGGATATACCGCTTAACTCAAACGAATGATTTTCGTTTGGAGGACGAGCGAATTCCCAGCTCTTCACGATACTTGGCCACTGTACGGCGGGCAAGATCGATACCTTTGCCTTTGAGCAAATCTACGATCTTGGCATCACTGAAAGGTTTCTTGGGATTTTCGCTATCTACTATCTCTTGAATTAATTGTTTCACATATTTGGACGAAATCTCTTCACCACTCGAAGTCGTCGTTCCTGAAGAGAAGAAGAATTTGAGAGCAAAGAGGCCTCTAGGGGTCTGCACATATTTACTGTTGGTAACACGGGAAATTGTTGACTCATGAAGGTTACAAAAATCAGCAACATCCTTCAGAACCAAAGGTTTTAAACCGCGCACACCGTGATCGAGAAATCCACCTTGAATCTCGAAGATTCTTTTGGTGACTCTGAAAATCGTATCCTTTCGTCTTTCGATGGATTCGATGAGGAACTTGGCAGCATTGAGACGTTCTTTGATGTAAGAGACTGTCTTTTTCGGTGCAACCTGTTCAGCTCGGATCATCTGCCGATAGAAGGAGTTGATCTTCAGTTTCGGAATATATCTGTCATTGAGCGTGATCTGTATTTCACCCTGCGATTTTTCCACAAAAACATCAGGAGTGATGTATTGGGTATCATGCCCACCGATTTCGTAATGGAGACCAGGTTTTGGATCGAGACGTCTAATCTCTTCATAACCATCGAGAACAGTCTGAAGCTCTACGCCTTCTTTACGAGCTATCTGTTTGATTTTGTTGTTACCCAAATCCTCTAGATAAGTGGAAATCAACGTAGAGACGAAAGGATCTTGATCTCTTTCAGCCAGATATTGTCGCTGCAAACACTCTTGCAAGTTACGTGCAGCAATCCCTGGAGGATCAAACGTTTGTAGAACGTTGACCATCTTCTCGAGTTGGTTTTCATCAATTCCCAATGTTTCGAGAACCATCTCTTCGTCGTAGCGAAGATAGCCAGCTCTATCTATCAAACCGATGAGATATTCACCGATTTTTTTGTCTTGTTCGTTGAGCCGACGCATTCGCAGTTGCATTGTCAAATGTTCGGTCAATGAACCTTTTTTGGGAACATACTCTTCAATATTGCTTTCCTGCTCAGGATCATAAGAGCGCAATGGCATCCTCTCGGCATACCAACCAGTCTCAGAATCTTTCAGGTAAGCATTCCAGTCAAACTCGAACTCTTGCTCTTTGACCTCGGACTTGGGTTTGTGTTCCTCAGCGGCCTTGCTGATCATTTGGATCTTTTGACCATCTGCAATAGGAACAGTGTCCTTGGCCCCTTCAGGGGCATCGGCGTCGAGCAACGGATTTCGCTCGACCTCCTGTTTGAGCAACTCGGATAGTTCGAGATGATTCAACTGAAGCATCTTCATCGCAAGCTGAAGTTGCGGGGTTAGTTGAAGCTTTTGCTGCATTTTCAGAACAAGCTGTTGTTTCAGCTGCATAGCGCTTCAGCGCCTCCTTCCGAGCGACCTGTGAACCTTACTACTATAGCGGTAGCAAGCTGGGAAAGTCAAAACGTTAAGGTTTTGGACCAAAAATGTAAGGTCTTTTGTCATTGACCGCACGATTCCTGGGCCGCTCAACTTTCTCCGTACTTAAAACATACCTCGGAACTACCCAAAATGCACAATGGTGCTAAACTCTTTTCATCGATAAATTCTCTTTGAGGTATTTGTAATGCGTATTTTAGTCGTAGATGACGAACAAGATCTTACTTTTTTAATGGCTGACGCCCTCAACGAATTGGGCCACGAACCAACTCAAGCAAATACACCATCAGCTGCTTTGCTCGAGGCGGACAGACACCTATTTGATCTCGTTATCACTGACATTCGCATGCCCGAAATGTCTGGATTGGAACTAGTACCTGCAATAAGAGAGCGTTGCCCACAGGCCGATTTCGTTGTGATGACGGCATTTGGGACCTTGGACGGCGCCATTACAGCTATCCGCCTAGGAGTTGCGGATTTTCTTTCCAAACCATTCACGATGGAGCAACTCGGTTTTTCTGTCGAGAAAGTGGACAAAACAAGACGTTTGAGAGATCAAGTTCACTTGCTCGAAAGCGAACTCTCAACAGCCATTGGGCCTGGCGAATTCATCGGCAATGAAGCCTCTTTCCAAAAAACAATCGACGAAGCTACAGCAGTCGCGGCTACAGATGCCACTGTACTGATAAGAGGCGAAACAGGTGCTGGCAAAGAGCTATTAGCCCGTTTCGTTCATGGCACATCAGAAAGAGCAGATGGTCCTTTTGTTTGCGTCGACTGTGCCTCTTTACCTGCTCAATTGATGGAAAGTGAACTTTTCGGTTATGAAAGAGGTGCATTCAGCGGAGCTCTACAGAGAAAAAGAGGCCGTGTTGAATATGCCCGTGGAGGAACCTTATTCCTCGATGAAATAGGTGAACTTGCTCCACCTCTGCAGGCCAAGCTTCTTCGCTTTCTCGATGAAAAAACCTTTACTCGTCTCGGTGGCAGCTTACCTATAAAGGCCAATGTTCGCATATTGGCGGCCACGAACCAAGATCTCGAGAACCTTATTGCCGAAGGTGCTTTTCGGGAAGATCTCTTTTTCCGTTTGGACGTTGTGACAATAAAGATCCCTCCCCTTCGCGACAGACCTGGCGACATAGAATTGCTAGCAAACTTTTTCTTGGAGCGATTCACTCATGGCAGCAAAGAGCTGTCACGTTCAGCCATTGAGGCATTGACCAACTATGCTTGGCCTGGCAATGTTCGTGAACTGCGCAATGTAATAGAAAGGGCCTCTTTTTTGGCGAACAGCAAAAAGGTCGATGTTCTGGCTCTACCTCGACTCAGAAGCGAAGGGTGGGCAGAAAAGTCACGTTATGACGTTGATATCCCACCTGAAGGGTTTTCCATGTCAGACATGGAGAAGTCCGTCATATTGAAAGCCTTGGACTTAGAAAATGGTGTTAAAACGCGTGCAGCAAAACGACTCGGACTGACACGCGGACAATTAGACACTAGGTTGAAGCGTTACAAGCTGGACTAGTTCACCTCGTCGGAACCACTACGGTCGAAGTTCTGACACTCCAAAGCTCTAGTCATCAATTTACCTATCTGTTTGCTCAATGAGCCTGGATCTGGCGGCATAGTGCCTTCAGCCAACAATGCTTGGCCATACAGAAGATGACAGAAGTTTCTTAAATCAGGATCACTCTGGTTTACTTTGAAGATTGTCTGCAAATGCTCAAGAAGAGCGTGGTCTCCGTTGATTTCGAGAATGCGTTTAATTTTGGGCACATCTTTACCCATTTTGCGCAGGAGCTCTTCCATTTGAGGAGTGATATCTGACTGTTCACCAACGAGACAAACAGGAGATTCTGTCAATCTCGTAGAAAGGCGTACTTCTTTGACTTCTTCTTCTAGAGCACCTTTTATGAAGGTCAAAAGGTCACCATAACGCTCTTCTTTTTCCTCGAGAGCATTGCGTGCTTCTTCTTGTTCTTCTTTGGAACCCAGCTCTGCAACACCTTTACCGACACATTTGAACTTCAAATCACGGTATTCGAAGATTGTCTCTGCCCATAAATCATCGATAGCCTCTGTGAGCACGAGAACTTCATAACCTTTGGCTTTGTAAGCTTCGAGATGAGGAGAGTTCTCAACGGCTTCACGAGTGGAGCCAGTCATGTAATAAATGAACTCCTGGCCTTCTTTCATTCGCTCAATATAATCGGGCAATGAAATGTATTCTTTTCCGTAAGTGGAATAAAAGAGGCAAGTATCAAGGACCTTTTCCTTGTGTTTTGCTTCCTGGACAATACCTTCTTTGTAAATGGAACCGAACTCATTCCAGAACTCTAGGTACTTGTCGTATTCCTTGTTTTTCATCTCTTGCAGTGTATCGAGGACTTTCACTGTCAGTCTGTTTCTGATGAGCCTGATCATTCTGTCTTGCTGCAACATTTCTCGTGAAATGTTGAGGGAGAGATCTTCAGAGTCGACGATACCGCGAACAAAGCGCATATAGGTTGGGATCAAGTCTTTACAGTCTTGCATTATGAAGACTCTTTTTATGTAAAGCTGGACACCATTACGTCCCTCTTCACCTTCTCTTTGAGCGAAGAGATCGGCAGGTGCTTTTTTGGGAAAATACAATAAAGAACGAAACTCTACAGTTCCTTCTGCTTTATAAAAAATGTGGCGAAGAGGTTCATTCCAGTCGTGGGCAATGTGCTTGTAAAACTCTGTGTACTCTTCTTCAGTTACTTCATCTGGAGAGCGTCTCCATATGGCTTTCATTGAGTTCAGAGTCTCGTCTTCTACAGTTTTCTTTTCCTGTGCTTCGCCCTCTTCATCACGCTCCATTTCAGAGTGTTCAATGGCCATGACGATAGGATGAGCAACATAATCAGAATATTTCTTTACGAGGTCCCTAATAACCCACTCTTTGGTGTAATCCCTGATGCCGTCTTCTCTGTCGACTGGTTTGAGATGAAGAACTATCTCGGTTCCATAACAATCGCGCTCTGCTTCATCTACTGTATAAGTACCATCACCACTAGACTTCCAACAAACTGCAGCCTCTTCACCAGCTTTGCGAGTAATGAGAGTAACCTCATCAGCAACCATAAAAGCAGAGTAGAGACCTACACCAAATTGACCAATCAATTCAGGAGGAACATCGCCCTTGTTTTCTTTCAACATTGCAAGAAACTCTTTAGAGCCGGATTTGGCAATGGTACCAATGTAGGCAACGACCTCGTCGCGACTCATGCCAATGCCATTGTCCCAAACAGTCAAGGTACGTCCATCGCTATCTGCCGTCAGTCTGATATGTAGATCAGTAACGGCTTCAGACAGAGTTTCATCTGTCAAAGAAGCGAACTTGATTTTGTCCAGCGCATCAGAAGCGTTAGAAATGAGCTCTCGTAAAAAGATCTCTTTATTTGAATAGATGGCATGGATCATCAGATCCAAAAGTTCACGTGTTTCGGCCTGAAATTCGAACTTCTCCATCATCACTCCTCAGAAAATCATCTCAGGGTTGCTACAGTAACGCCAAAGTCCCCTTCTCCCTCGCCACCAGCGCGGAATTTTTTTACAGCAGGAGATTGGCGGAGAATTCTCTCAACTTCACGACGTAAAGTCCCAGTACCTTTGCCGTGAATAATCCTTAATATCTCTACGTTGCGAGCAATAGCCAAATCGAGATATCGCTCCAACTCTTCAACAGCCTCATGAGCCCTTTTGCCTCGTAAATCGAGCTCATAAGGTAACTCCGATTCATAGGTCGTACGCACATTGAGACCAGAAAAACTGCTCTTCTTCTTTTTGCTCTTACCAGGAGCTTTTTTGCTAGAACCCGAATCAACATGAGAGACTTCATCCATCCTCACACTGAGGATCATCCCACTCACATCGACACGAACTTTATTTTTGTTGGGATAGATATCAGTTATTCGACCAGTCATAGTCGAAGCTTCTATTTTCACCCTGTCACCAACAGCCAGTGGACGGTCTGGTTTTTCAACTTGGGCTTGAGGAGGAACGCACTTCTTCAGTTGAACATCAACAGAACGAACAATAGAGCGAGCCTCTTCTTTCAGCTCGTCTTTACTGAGGGCTTGCCCACGTTCAACGAGCGCTTTCATCTGACCGTCTACAGTCTTGCGGAAATCGAGCATGGACTGGCGTGTCTCTTCGAGCTCTTTGGTCAACTCTTCGTGACGTTTTTCCTTGAAGGTTCTATCCTTCAATTCCAAATCTTTGCGTAGGTTCTCGATTTTTCTGAGCTCTGTTTCTCTTTGTTCACCAGCTTCTCGCACTCGTCGCAGCTCTTGCTCGAGATCTTCAATCAACTCTGTCAGTCGGTGACGGCCACCACCAATGATCTCTTGGGCACGTTGAACAATGTCCGGAGCAATACCAAATCTACGTGCAATCTCAAAACCATAACTTGCACCTGGCATATCGGAAATGAGGTGATAAGTAGGTTTGTATGTATCATCGTCAAACTCGACGGCACAGTTTTTGAACATCTTGGACTGTTGGCTGAGTACTTTCAAGCCGCCAAAGTGGGTTGTCGTCACAACGACTGCACCACGTTTACCCAACTCTTCCACGACAGCTTCAGCCAAAGCTGCGCCCTCTTCAGGATCGGTGCCAGACATGAGTTCGTCGAGGAGAACCAAATCCCCACGTTTCGTGCGAGCCATAATCTTGGCCACACTTTTGGCGTGAGAAGAGAAAGAACTCAGATGTTCGACGATGGATTGCTGATCACCAATATCAACAAAAATTCTTTTGAAAAATGGAACCTTCGTTCCTTCCTCAGCAAGGACATGGTAACCACAACGTGCCATCAAGGCGCACAACCCAACAGTCTTCAGCGTGACCGTCTTGCCACCAGAGTTGGCTCCTGATAAAACGATGACTCTCTCTTTTTCTGATACATCGATGCTCATGGGCACACATTCACCTTCAAGGAGAGGGTGACGAGCTCGTTTCAGCGAAAGAGTGCCATCATCTGTGAAAACAACTCTTGTTGAGTTAGTGATATTGGCATAAACAGCTCGCGCGTGGAGGCTGTCGAGCCAGGCCAAAGAACGATTTGCTTCTTTGAGTCCCCGCAGGTTCTCTCGTGCTTTGTCAGAGAGAGCGAGTAACAAACGTGTGATTTCGGCCTTTTCTTTTGCTCTGGCTTCAAGCAAATCGTTGTTCATATCAACGACTTTGAAAGGCTCCAAAAATACAGAATGTCCTGAACCGGAGGTTCCTTGAACAACGCCCCCTATCCTGCCTTTGAAATCAGCATAAACAGGTATGACAAAGCGTGAATTGATAGTAGTGACGTAAGTGTCACCAAAACACTCTTTGTTGTTTTCTGAGCGCATCATCTTTTCGAGAGAAGAGTTTATAGAGCGCTCGAGCTCTTTCTGCCTTTTACGAGCACTTCTCAACTCTGGACTAGCAGACTCTTTGACTGTGCCATCATCGTCGAGTACACGTTCCAACTCTCGTAGAAGCACTTCGTCAAAGGCCAGCTCATCTACCTCTTGGCACAAACGCTCCAACTCAACGAGGTAACCTGCAGCTCGAGCATCTTTTAGCTCTTTGATGTTTCTTAGGGTTGCCCGCAGATCGCAGAGAGCTTCTGCAGCCAAAACAGCGCCTGTCAATCCAAGCCTTTGCAATACATCAGAGCCGATTGCTGCAAAAAAAGGCAGGGAAACACCGTTGGACAACAGTCGGCGCATTTCCTGAACTGCATCCAACTCAGATTCAGCGTCGGCACGTTTCCGAAAGGGGCCCAGTTTGAGAAGGACATTGCGTCCCTGAGCCGAACGGCATTCGCGGCCTACACGCTCTCTTATGTCGTCGAACTCTAGAGCATGCTCGACATCATGAATTGATACGGACATAACGAAGCGGAATGATAACACAGGAGGGGGGTAAAGTGGCGGAGAGAGTGGGATTCGAACCCACGGACACCCTTTTGGAGCGTCACTCGATTTCGAGTCGAGCCGATTCAACCACTCTCGCATCTCTCCGTCGAAGAAGGTAACAGAAGCTCAACTCATCGTCAATAGGCAGACATTGAAGTAAAAAGGCGCTGACATTGCAGAGAACTCTTTCCCTGACCGGTTGCAACCTACTAGTATATAAGGATCGTATTCATAACGTATGTGTAATTACTATCTAACGGAGAGGAAGGACGTTCAGTTTATGAAGCTTCGCAATCTCCTCGCACTTCTGGTCGTTTTCAGCTTGAGTATTTACATTTCAGGCTGTTTCGACGACGAGGAAGAGGAAATCGACAAAGGTCCTGGTCCTGAAGTACTTGCTGCCCAAGCCCTAGCAAAACTGAAGGACGTTCCCTTTGATCCAACAGGCTGGGAAACGAATGACAATCCACCGAGTTATGGAAGCCCTCATGCAAAAAAAGGCGGACTACTACGTGTTTACTGCAACGAGTATCCTGCCACACTGAGTCCTGCTGGCCCTAACTCACGCTTGAACATCATATCCAAGATGCACGAGCTCGTTGGAGAACGTCTGCTGCTTAGGGATGAACGAACAAACACCTACATACCCTGGTTGGCAAGTCATTGGAAAATTACTGACGAGGGTTCAGTCTATTGGTATCGAATAGATCCCCGTGCCCGTTGGGCTGATGGGAAACCAGTAACTGCCCTTGATGTTGTCGAAAGCTTCAAACTTCTTTCGGACAAACGCCTTCGCTCTGCTTGGCATAACAGTTTCTGGCCTAAAAATTTCGAAGTGCCCGAAGCAGTAACCAAAGACATCGTCCGCTTCAAGGTAAAAAGTCCATCAAGAGTAAAACACATCTACCTGTCTGATGGACTTTATATTATGCCTGCCCATCAAATAATGGGCGACTACATGCACTCCAAGTTTTACAGAATTTACAATTGGAAATATTATGCAGGTTCTGGTCCTTACACCCTTGATTACACCAAAAGGGGTAGAAATGTAACTCTCATCAGGCGAAAAGACTGGTGGGGTGAAAAGCTGCCACAATGGCGTGGTTGTTACAATTTCAAACGTATCAAATTCATCGTTGTCAAAGATGAGAACCTAACCTTCGAAAAGTTCAAAAAGGGCGAATTGGACATTTTTGCCGTGAACATTTCCAAGCGTTGGGCAAAAGATTGTGACTTCGATAAAATCAAAAAAGGGTGGATTCAGAAAAGGCAAATTTGGAACGAACGTGCCCAAGGAGTTCAGGGATTTGCCCTCAATACACAGAAGTGGCCCTTTGACGACATTCGTGTTCGTAAGGCATTTGCTTACCTGTACCCACGACAGAAGCTCATTGACAAACTGTTCTACAACCAATATGTCCACATGGATTCCCATTGGCCCGCCTCTGCTTTTGCTAGCCCCAAAAACGTATCTATGCGATACAACCCCGTCAAAGCGAGAAAACTACTCGAAGAAGCGGGTTACTCTGAACGAAACAATGAAGGTGTTCTGGTGGACAGCAAAGGTCGCCCTCTCGATCTGACCCTGGAATACGCTGCAAAGTCTTCCGAGAAGATTTTCACCGTTTACAAAGAAGCCCTGCAGGACGCTGGTATTCGCTTGAATCTGAAGCTGGCCACAAGAACTTCAACATTCAAGATGATGCTCGAACGTAACTTCAGAATAACCAAGGTTGCCTGGACATCGCCAAGACCGCCAATGCCTCGTGGTGGTTATCACACAGAGTCTTCGACTCAAAAAGGTACTTCAAACGTAAGTGGTGTTGCCATACCTGAACTTGACAGGTTAATCGAACAATATGAAGTGGAACCTGATCCCAAGCGGCAGGTCCAACTAATGCAGGAAATCGATCACATCGCTTTCAACAACTGCCACTACATACTCGATTGGCATTGCCCCTACGTTCGTTTGCTCTACTGGAACAAATTCGGAATGCCCGAATACATCTACGATCTTACGGGGTATTACATTTGGCCCTCTTTTGCTTACTGGTGGGTTGATAAAGATAAAGAGGCTGCTTTGAAAAATGCCATCGAAACTGATGGTCCGCTCGAAGTTGGTCCACTGGACAACAAATTCTGGAAAGAATATCGCCAGAATGATGGTCAAAATTGGAAAAAGCTCCAGCAATCTTGGAAACAAGTTGAAGCCCAGGAATAGGGAAAGGAAGACATGCACGGAACAATTGCCTATTTCATTCGCCGATTTCTTCTCATCATTCCGACCTTCATCGGCATAACAATGCTCTCTTTTGGCGTCATGCAATGTGTGCCTGGCGGCCCTGTAGAGCAAATGGTCATGAGCATGCAGATGTCGGCCATGTCTGGTGGAGAAGCCGGTGGCGCTGGCGGAGATATGGGGATGGGAGCAACTATCCCTGAAGATGCCCTAGAAGAAATCAAAAAGTTCTATGGATTTGACAAACCAATGTATTACCGCTACGCCAAGTGGTTCTACAATATTTGTCGCTTTAACCTAGGTGAGTCCTACCGTTACTGCGAACCTGTCTGGTCAATGATTAAAGAGAGGTTTCCCATCTCCATCTACTTTGGAGCAATCGGCTTTTTCCTCTCATATTCAATCTGTATCCCTCTCGGTGTATGGAAAGCCGTCAAACACTCGAGTCTCTTTGATACAGGAAGCTCAGTACTCGTCTTTATTGGTTACTCTATTCCTGGTTGGGCAGCAGGTATCGTCTTGCTCACCCTCTTTGGTGGTGGTTCATTCTGGGATGTCTTCCCCTTGGGTGAAATGAGATCTCCCCCAGAGATTTGGGAAACAATGTCCTTGAGCGCCAAAGTGTGGGATCAACTCCACCACACTTTCTTGCCCGTTCTTTGTTATGTCATTGGCCAATTTGCCGCCTTGACTATTCTGATGAAGAACTCCTTGATGGAAAACCTTGGTGCTGATTATGTGCGTACAGCATTTGCAAAAGGTCTCGATGAGAAAGTCGTCATTTTCAAGCACGCCTTGAGAAACTCTCTCATCCCGATTGCGACGGGTTTAGGACACATCTTCTCACTCATCCTCGCAGGTTCATATCTCATTGAGAAGGTGTTCAACATCGATGGCATTGGCATGCTCGGTTACACCTCGATTGTTGACCGAGATTATCCAGTTGCTCTGGGTATCTTGGTCATCGCCAGCTTGCTGAAGCTAATCGGTAACATTATCTCGGACATGTTGTACTGCATTATCGATCCTCGGATCCGGTTCTCCTAGGAAAGGAGGTCTTTGACTATGAGTAATCAAGGTACATCACCTGAATTGACCAGTTTAATAAAGAAACTCGATAGCTTAGAGTTCAAGTATTATGCATTGTGTTTCGCACTGCTTACTTCGCTCATACTGGCGCATTACAATCTGATGTATTTCGCCAAATGCGTAATCGTCTTCTTCCTTTTGATTGTCAACTTGCCAATATTCATTGGCCTCATTATCAACACTCGTAACACAGTGAAGAGTTTCAAAGACTCTCCTGTTACTATCAAACGAGTCAAAAAGTTCAAGAATCTCAAGCGTGGATATTATTCCTTCCTAATCATTCTTACTTTGTTTGTTCTCTCATTTTTCAATGAGGTATTGATCAACAACAAAGCTTTATTGGTTAGTTATAAAGGTCGAATTTCTGCGCCTGCATTCAAAAGCCTACTCAAGAACATTCCCCTCTTCGGGCGTGCTTTCAATGACTATTACTCGAGCAAGGGTTTTGGTCTCGAAAAAGGTGCAAAACTCAACTATCGCATGTTGAAAAAGAAATACGCCGCTGAAGGAGAAGGCAATTGGGTGCTCATGCCTCCTTATCCCTATGGACCTTATGAGAGTTTGCTCGATGAGCTCGAAGGAGAACCTCCCACAGCTCCAGAAGCTTCTCACTGGATGGGAACTGACGATAGGGGTCGCGACGTCTTCGCACGTTTGATCTATGGTTTCAGAATTTCCATCTTGTTTGCTCTCTTTGTAGTCTCGATGTCTTATGCAATCGGCATTACAATTGGAGCATGCCTTGGCTATTTTGGTGGCAAAGTCGATATCCTTGGACAACGTATTGTCGAGATTTGGTCATCAATGCCATTCCTCTACACAATCATGATTGTGGCCTCCATTTGGGAGCCCAACTTCATGATGTTGGCATTCATTCTTGCGGGTTTCCGCTGGATGGGTATGTCATATTACGTTCGTGGTGAGTTTCTGCGAGAGAAATCGCGTGATTATGTGTCGGCTGCCATTTCCATTGGTGCAGATGACAAGACAATCATCTTCCGCCACATATTGCCCAATGCTCTGACTCCTGTAATCTCATTCGCTCCCTTTGCTGTCGTAGCTTCGATCAGTTCACTGGTTAGCCTCGACTTCTTGGGCTTCGGCTTGCCAGCACCAACTGCAAGTTGGGGTGAATTGATGGGTCAGGGACTTGCCAACCTAACCTCGTGGTGGTTGGTCTTGGCACCATTCGGTGCTCTCTTTGGAACTCTATTGTTGATTTCATTCATCGGCGAGGCTGTTCGAGAAGCCTTCGATCCAAAACAGTACGCTCGGTTACGTTAGGCAGGTGAAAAGCAATGACAAAAGAAGCTAACAACCTGCTTACTGTAGAAGGTCTTAAAACTGTCTTTCGCACTGAAGCTGGTTTGGCCAAAGCTGTTGATGGCGTCTCTTTCCATATCAAGGAAGGAGAGGTTCTCGGCCTAGTGGGAGAATCTGGTTCTGGTAAATCAGTTACTGCACTCTCCTGTTTGCGCCTCATTCCCAATCCTCCAGGTGAAATTGCTGCAGGTAAAATCACCATGGATGGTGTTGACATCCTTTCTCTACCTTATGATGAACTACGTTCTATTCGTGGAAACCGAATTTCCATGATTTTCCAGGAACCGATGACTAGTCTCAATCCTGTTTTCACAATCGGTTACCAGGTAGCTGAGGCAGTCCTCGAACACCAGAACGTATCTCTGAAAGAGGCAGAGGACAGAGCAGTCGAAATGCTTGATCTCGTAGGCATTCCCTCACCAAGAGCACGTCTGCACGACTATCCTCACCAGTTTTCTGGTGGTATGCGACAGCGTGTCATGATTGCTATGGCTTTGGCCTGTGATCCTCAACTGCTCATCGCAGACGAACCAACGACAGCTCTTGACGTTACTATTCAGGCTCAGATTTTGGACTTGATGATTGACGTCAAAGAAAAGCACGACAAAGCAGCTATTCTGTTGATCACACACGATCTCGCAGTTGTTGCCGAAATGTGCCAGCGAGTCGTCGTTATGTATTGTGGAAAAATCCAAGAGGTGGCTGAGATTCACGAACTCTTCGACAGTCCAGCCCATCCCTACACTCGTGGTTTGCTGCAATCAATCCCTCGTCCCAACACGAAGAGTCGTCGCCTAAATGCAATTAGAGGAATGGTTCCCGATATCCTCAACTTGCCCAAAGGTTGTCGGTTCCGAGCACGTTGTGACGAAGCCATTGACATATGCGCAGAGGAAGAACCGGAACTAATAGAAGTTGGTCCAGGCCACTTCTCCCGTTGCCACCTTTGCAAAGCGAAGTCGTGAGAGAGGTTTAGTTCACGATGAGCGATAAAAAAGAAGTAAAAACCAATGAAAAAGATGCTCCTGTCAAAAAAGACTTGGCATCGATGCCCCCTGTACTCGAAGTCAGGGATTTGCGAAAACACTTCCCTGTTTATGGTGGTGTTTTCCAACAGCAAGTCGCTACGATTAAGGCAGTCGACGGTGTTTCTTTTGTAATGAAAGACGGAGAGACACTCGGTCTCGTTGGCGAATCGGGCTGTGGCAAATCAACGACTGGTCGCGCAATCATCGGTCTCTACCCACCAACTACTGGTGAGATCATTCTTCATTCAGAAGAGCATGGAGCAGTTGATTTGGCTTTCCTCGATAGGGATGCAATGCGTCCTTACCGCAAAGAAATCCAAATGATTTTCCAGGATCCCTATAGCTCGCTCAATCCCCGTATGACCTGCGGAGACATTATTGCCGAGCCCATGGAGATTCAGCACATGGGTAGTCATAAGTGGCGCCAAGATAGAGTCGCTTGGCTACTCGAAAAGGTTGGCCTCAGTGCAGACAAAGCCAAACGTTATCCCCACGAGTTTTCTGGTGGACAAAGGCAACGTATTGGTCTTGCTCGCGCTTTGGCCGTTAATCCACGAGTAGTCATTGCTGACGAGCCAGTGTCAGCTCTTGATGTGTCCATTCAGGCACAGGTCATCAACTTGCTGCAGGATCTGCAGGAAGAGTTTGGCTTGTCTTACATATTTATTGCTCACGATCTCTCCGTTGTTGAACACATCAGTGATCGTGTTGCAGTTATGTATCTTGGCAATATGGTTGAATTGGCTGAGTCCGATAGTCTCTATAGCGCACCTTTGCATCCCTACACGCAAGCTCTACTCTCTGCAGCTCCTCTACCCGACCCCAGAGCCAAAGAGAACAAGAAGCGTATCGTTCTTGAAGGTGACGTGCCCAGCCCAATGAAAAAGCCTTCGGGCTGTGGTTTCCGAACGAGGTGCCATATGGCCACTAAAGAGTGCGCCAACATTGTGCCGCCTTTTGAGGAAAAACGGCCGGGCCATTTCGTTGCGTGCATTCACGTTGATTGAGAAATGACGAGAGAATTCGACGGTTTTGGAAAGGGGGCGGGGCGTAAGCCATACGACCCCCTTTTCGTCGAAGAAACGTGGATCGTCCGTATGTATGGTACGAACGAGGAAAACGAACGTTTCGATGACTTGATGCACAACCGAGATGATCGGTGGAATCGCATTGAAATCGTCTTACTCGTCGAATTCATCAAAGACAGGCATAGGTTAGGTCTACTCAAACGTTGCTGTGAAGCTTGCCCGCATTTTGAAACATGTCGGATCAACTGGCGACGCGGTGAGTTAGACCTAGCCAGGACCTGTTGTTCCAACTGCCCCGAATACACCCGCTGTAGCCGGAAGTTACGAAAACGAGGACAATAAAGGAGTCTCTGGTGGCGAGGAAAAAGAGCAACCTAGTCGTGTCGGCTAGGACCATAGAACGTTTGAGTTTGTACCGCCGCCTTCTCATCAACTTGGCTGAGAAAGACATAACCCACGTTTTCTCCCACCAATTGGCTGATTTCGCTCGTGTGACAGCAGCACAGGTCCGCCGTGACCTCATGTATGTTGGTTATTCGGGCTCAACACAGCGTGGTTACGAAGTTGAAGGAATTATCGAGAGCCTTGCTGCCTTTTTGGACAAACCAGAGGGTGTAGGCGCTGCTTTGGTTGGTGTAGGACAACTTGGGACCGCTCTTTTGAACTATTTTGTGGGCCGACGCCCCAACCTGTCAATTGTGGCAGCCTTTGACATCTCACCAGAACGTATTGGGCAAGAATTCAATGGTTGCCCCTGTTACCCCATGGAAGAGCTAGAAGTGGTCATCAAAAAAGAAAAGATCACAGTAGCTATCGTCGCCGTTCCTGGTGCCAAAGCACAGCAAGTGGCCGACAGTCTTTTTGCAGCTGGCGTTCGTGGCATTTTGAACTTTGCTCCACTGCGTTTATCCGTTCCCGACCACGTTTTCGTGGAAGACTTGGACATGACAACAGCCCTTGAAAAAGTGGCTTTTTACGCTCAGCAAGAGCTCATAGAGATTTGAGCCAGATTATTCCATCCAATTGATGAGTTGCTGTCGTAGCTCTTGAGCGCCTTCACGTTCGTCGCCAACGAGCCTTCTTCTCAGCGTTCTCAGCATTGGTCGAATGGAGCTTCTGTTCTCTACACTTTCGAGTGTCTGAGTAACCTCTTCGAAACGTCCCTCTTCAACAGCCTGAAGGAGCTCGGACGCGAGATTCTCAGTTCTGGCTGCACCAGTAATAGCCAAATGTCGGTTGATGCCTTTGCTGTGAAGAGCAGTTCCCGCTTTCAGCTCGAGAGCTTTATCACTAACGAGCCACTCGAGACCTTTGCCCAGAACTTCTTTGCGTTTTTCCCCGCCATCAATACCCTCGAGACCAATTCCGAAAAATGCCATTCGGCAGTTCTCATCTGCTCGAGCAACAGCGCCACAAGTGTCATTTTTGTAGTTGGCCAAAGCAAATGCACCTTCGAGAGGTTTGACTACCTCTGGATAACTCTGACTCACACTGTCACTACCAGTGATAGAGAAATCTACACCAGCCAAGAAAGTACCAGACAATCCCTGCAGCTCTTTCGAGCTAGCTGAGTCTTTGACAAACTTGGTTTTGAGAACATCTTTCAAGAAAGATTTGTTTTTCAAGTTGTAAGCCACGTCCTGACCGAAAAGTAGTAGTTTTCCACCAGTAGATAGATACTCTTTCAAAACCTTCTGGTCTTTGGAGTCGAGAGTATTGGATGACTCAGAACCGCAGAACCAAACGACACCAGTGGCACCAGCAAGCTGCTGAGCAGTCACTGCACCTTTGGAGCGGTCGTGCACAGCTACGGGCAAACCTAGCTCTTCAAAGACATTCGTATAATAGCTTTCATATTGACGACCACCGTCGTCATCAACGAGCAAATAGAGGCTGTCTACGACTTGGAAAGAAAACTCGCCTTCTGCTGGGAAACGGACAGCTGAACCATCTTTGCCTACTGCCTCAAAATGGTAGCTATAAGTACCAAGACCAGCTGATGGAAGCTCAACGCCATAAGCGTCGCTGCCCTGGCCTTTGAGAGTTAGCTGGCCTTGAGACTGACCATCTTTCTTCCAATTGATGAGTACTTTTTTCAAACCAAAATTGGCGTGATGACCTTTGTTGTACACAACGGAGAGTGCATAAGGACCATTATCCGTCGTAGCACCGAGAGGCTGATGTCGCAAAATTGGAAATGGATCAGTAGCGTTTTCCACGAACCACGTGAGAGCTTTCACATTCTTTTTACAGATGGGAGCAATCTTCGATTCATCTGGAATGAAACTCGTGGCCAATTCGAAAGTAAAGGAAGCCAAACCACGTCCACCATACATGGAGTCATCAAAGTCACCGCTAGATGGATAGAGGTCAGAACTCTGCTTTGGACTATAACCCGTGAATTTGGCCATCTGACGAGCCAAATCACCCAAGATAGCGTCATCTGGTGCAGGATCATAGGTGTATGACCATGGCCACAGGATTAGCTGTCCATAAGAGTGAAATGAAATTGAACCTTTGAGGTTTTTTCTAGAAGCTACAAAACCTTCAATAATCTGGGTAATCGGTTCAGAACCAGCAGAAGGACCACGATAAGTATCAGAACCAGGACTAGTACTGGCACCAGCGCCACCCCATTCGTAACTGTAGTTACGGTTGGGATCCACACCATAAGAGCTACCACTGTTCTTCCTTCGGTTTTTACGCCACATCCTATATTTGGTTGTGGAATAAACAAATCCGTCAGGATTTTGCACTGGAACGAGCCAGATTTCGCGATTATCAACGATGTTCTTGATGCGACTATCGCTGGCGTAACCTTCAAGTAGCTCTTTGGCAAAAGCCATAACTACTTCGACGGAAATCCACTCGCGTGAGTGATGCATACCGCAAATCAGAAAGCCTGGTTCACCTTCATCGGCTGTCACATTACCACTGACTTTGAGGGCGTAAACATTGCGCCCCTCATGTGACTTGCCCAACTCATGCAACTGAGCCAAGTTTGGATAATCATTTGTATAAGCTCGCAGCTCTTCAACAACTTCCTCAAAGTTGTGATAAAGACCCAAATCAGCTTTATCTCGATATTTTTCAGCAACTTTGTCGAGATTCTCTACGCGAACGTCAACACGCTGGAATCCCTTCAGCACTTTGTGGGCTGGATGAGATTTGGTCAGTGGGCCAGCTTCGACGATGACATCGATGTAACCTGGTCCGCGACCAGCACAGCGCAAATCAATGCCCGAGTCGGCAAGAGCTTTCAGTTTGTTCCTGTCCGTAAAGAAAACACGCAGTAGTTGCGGAGGAACATAACCATCATCACTGGCCAATAACAATGAAGAAGATGTGAGGCATACTATGGTGAGTGTTAAAAGAAGTCCCAAGAGCTTATACATTCTCTGACCTCCGGTCTTGAGGGCACCTATACTTGTAACGTGCATCTACCTGGCGCTCCAGCAATAAAGCCTACAAGTATAAGGAAAAGATTGTATAGTGACAAGTGATCATGTAAAAATAAATTAAAATCAAGAATAATAAGAGAACAATAATAAGAACGACAAAAGGTTGCCTATCACATCGGGGCCACTAAAATATTTTCTATTCTGGGAGGGAGTGCTCGATGGCACAGGCGCAACCGGGCCAACAAAGCGAACCCAAAGAAATTGCGGCGATGGACGCCATTGTCAAGTTACGTCCTAACGACTCGTTTTTACTGTCTACATCTGAATTCGTAGAACCTGCTATCCCCATCACATACGTAAAGAACAAAGGCTCCTACCTATTGTTCCGTTCACCAAATGTAAGCACTACACTCGTCCCAGAGATGCCTATGTGGTTCAAGATTATCTCTTATGGGCTCCGTGCCGAAGTGAGTTTCAAGGGCGAAATATACAAAATATTCAATTCTGGTGAAACGACTTATCCCTGCGTCATCATCAAAGTGCCCCCTCAAGTGACCGTCACTCCAGTAAAAATGGCCGATGGCCTTGCAAATGTCGAACTCGTCATGTCGTGGCGCAAGACGGCATCGATGAAACGAGGCACCTTACGCAGACTGACGCTCAAAGGTGGAATTTTCGAAACCCCAGAAGAGAATCTTTCGACGAGAGATAAAATCAAGATTTCCCTCAATCTTGGTGATGTAGCCACTGATGAGTTGGCAGTTGCTATTGAAAGAATCACACCCAACGAAGAGGGTGGAAACTTCATATCCAACACAGTGGAGTTTGTCTTCTTGGAATTGACACCACCTCAAGAGTCCAAGTTGCAAACTGGTATCAATGAAGTGAAAGCATCTCAGAGCGAAGATGCCTAGAATTATTGGCAGGCTCACTCTCTGTCTCTTTGTAGTTTTAACATCTTCTGCCCTGGCCGAAGATCTTCTTAGCTTCCGCACCTACGATGAACTCAGGCAATATTGCCTCAAAGGCCACTCTGCATTGACCATCGCTGAAGCCAACAGAGCCTTGGCTGAACTCAGATTACTCCATGGCAAGGTCTCCTTGGGCAATCTGACACCTCGTCAGTTACTATCAGAACTAGAGAGCAAGGGGTATTTCCGCCCCCCAGCAGGCTGCGCACATGACTGGATATTTGATCCACTCACACTAAAAGATGAACGTTTCCTCTCTTTGAAGTTTGGTGAGTTGAAGCGTGAGGAGTATTCAGTATCAGTTCGTCTACCTAAGCCCCTTCTCAAAAGGGCCATGCTCGACGATTTGCCGCAGGTACGTTCTTTTGTCATCAGTTATCTCGCAACACAAAAAGAGATTGCACCTGTCAAATTTGTTCTAAGAGCCTTTTTACGAGAAGAGAACAGTGAGCTAGTCAAAGGTTTCATCTCACTTCTGAAAGCAAAACGATATGTGAAAGCTTCTCTGAAGCTTAAAAAGGTTCCCCGTTCTCTCAAAATCCGAATTCATAAACTCGTTGAAAAGGCTAGAACCAAAGAGGAACATGCGCAAGCACTCTTCTTGGCTGTCATGTTCACCAAAATGAGACCTTCAATCAATATCCCTCTAATTATTTATCAACTCGATGAGGCATATGCGATAGCCTATTTCGTCAAACTCTTCAGAGCCTACCCCTCCTCCATAATTGAAGAGTTCACAGTTCCATTCCGTGAGGGTTATGGCGACAAACATCGCGAACTATTGCAGATTTTCATTCGCTTCAAAGAGAACAAGAAAATATTGAGCGCATTGAAATACGCCCTCGAACATAGAAATGAAGACCATTTCGCCGAAATGGAGTTTGCCATTATCGGTGCCTGGCAAAAGATGACCAAAATCCGCTATGAAGGTACTATCAGACCCTACATCGAGTGGTACAAAACTAAGATTTGAGTTCTCTCAATTTGACGAGACATTCATAGGGCACCTCTACAGAGCCAATTTTCACAGCTTTGGTAACAGCACCATGAAAATCGCTCCCTCCAGTGATGACTAGGCCCCTTTTTTTTGCTTCGGCAGTCAGTAGTTCAGCCACATCTTTCTCTTTGGGTAAACCTCTGTCACCCGAAATGGCATCATAGGCGTAGATGGCTTCCACTCCTCTTATTCCTGCTGCTTGAGCAATATCCAACACATTGAGGGCACCTTCAGGCCATGAGCCATAAAAAGCAGGATGGGCCAAAACGGGAATGGCCCCTGACTCAGTAATTCGCTCGACAGTATCCTCTATGGTCATCTCGAAAGCTTTCTGAACGAACCAAGGACCACCGAAATTCGTTTTTTCGAAATACTCTTGAGCTTCCAAACGACCAGGGTTGTATTTGTTGAGGGTTTTCCATATATGTGGACGTCTAACTGTAGGGCTTCCTTCAGCAACCTTCAAAACTTCGTCATATGGTAATACAAATGCCTCTTTTTGTAGACGTTCTACTTGATGACGGGACCAATCAACCTTAGCCTTCTGTAGCTTTCTCAATGCCTGACCAAGTGGATGTTCACCTGGCTCGACAAAATAGGCCAGCACAT
>CAZXTJ010000053.1:0-21309 GCA_964643655.1 uncultured bacterium | reverse complement strand
CTCCTGCCCTATATAAGCCAAGATAGTGTTGACTTCTTTGATTACCTCATCTTTGTGGGGACTTGAGTTTCGCTGCTCTTGCAGGAAAAGCTGATAGCCTTCACATAACTCAGAAAGCGTTGCTAAGCCTATATCTTCTTCACTCTCCAGGACAACTAATGGCTCGATAGAATCATACTGCCCGAATGAACGTGAGAACGGTCGATGACCATATCTCATCAGATAATCCAAGCGGGGATCGTTGATTGGTGATGTATCACCCTCCATATGCAATTGCGCTTCGCATTGCACATCTGGAAACACACTTTCTATCCATTCAACGATTGGTAACTCTTTGAGTCCTTTAGCCAGCGACAAAATCGAAGCCACCATCGCAGTATCGACAGTAGGTTTGTTTCTCCAAGCATATCTGCTTCTTTCACGATGGAGAATACGTAATCCCCAATAGCGATAGTGAAGGGCTCTTCTGAAGCCATTGGCAGATTCTGCTCCTTCGAGTTGACGTTTACCTATGACTTCAGCCAACCTAGCTAGCCTGACTACTTCTTTGGGAGTCAAGGTCTCTTTACAATGAAACAACTCATCAAAAGCCCTAAGTTCAGGCAAGACCAAATCATTACAGTCTTCTGCCTCAACAGCAATCGACCTTATCTCATTGCCAACTGCTGTTTTTGACGTTGGTAGGTTCACTAAAGCAGGATCCAAGAGAAGGTGCTCTGGGGGAATAGTAACCAACCCCAGACGCTCACGGCAAACTCTCGTGACATTGTACGCAAGGGGAAAAATCGCCCAACAGTGGTGCTCGGGAGTTCGCGTAAATGCGCTGCCTGAAAAAGTTCCCTCTTCAGGCAGCAACTCTGGGCCTTGATGATAGTTGCAGAGCTCAGCAAGGATTTCTTTTAAAGCAAGAGGATGCTCCCAGGCTTCAAACACAGTGCAATATGGTTCGGCCAGCACTGCCAAACTGTCATTAAATTCGAAGCCAAAAAGCTTAGCGTACAAACATCTTAAAAAATGGAAGAACTGACTACCACTCGGTAGACAATCATCAGCGATGAACTTGCCGTATCTGTACATCAATAGGTCGTCTTGAAGAGACAAGGCCATTGCCCCTAAAGGCCAAAGACAATCGAATTTCTGCTTGGTTCCATCACTCTTATCCAAAACTTGGAGCCCTTTTACCAACAGATGGAGCCCTGATTGCAACCATTCATTAGCATTGGCATTGTCATCCAACAATGATCCAACACCTCTGTCAAAATAGAGCTGGGCCAATAACAGTAAATCAGTATCCAAAACTTCATACTGACCCTCTATGGCAGCCTGAATCTCAGAATGATAATATTTCGTCAGCTCGCATTCATCGAGTGGTTTTCGACTATAGTCGATTAACTTCTTACGCACTTCTTTGGA
Source organism: uncultured bacterium (assembly GCA_964643655.1). Classification (GTDB taxonomy): domain Bacteria; phylum Muiribacteriota; class UBA6191; order CAZXTJ01; family CAZXTJ01; genus CAZXTJ01. The sequence goes on along the minus strand of CAZXTJ010000053.1, from coordinate 19,896 downwards.
GTCTAACTTTGCCACTGCCACTCTCCATAAGGTTTAATACTGTGACCTTAAGATATTACAGGTAATTGGATGCAAGAGAGAACAAGAATGCTACTTTACGTCATCGTAGACAAAGAAACTGTTGAATGTTTTGTCGAAAAAGGCAATTCAAAGTTACTTGCACAGAGACTCTTTGAATACGCCAAAGACGATGCTATCGCTTCCATTCGCAGCCTCGAACCACATAATTGCGATGACTGGAGCGACCTGAAAGAAATCTCAGGGGGTGCTCTGTTCATCGTCAATGACATAAAAAGACGTGAAAACTACCTCTTTGGTGAGGACTTTTTATCAAATGACACAGCAGCACAAACTTTCTATATCCATCTCCTTCACAAGTTGTGGACGAACCGATTCATGTATTGGGCAAATGAAGGTCTGATCGAATTCGCTGAAATCCTCAAAGAATTCGATAAAAAGCCCAAACTTCCTAAAGGTTATGAGTTCAATATAGAGACACCAAATGCAGGCTGGCGAGGCAAACAGATCGAAACTTTCGCCATATTGAAAAAAGAACTACTGGGCAACGATGAGGTTCTCAGCAATCTCAACTTAGTCTATGAAGAACTGCTCAACGAGCAAAAGAAGGAGAAGGACGAGAAAGAAAGAGAACAATCTGACCGCATCGTCAACTTTCTATTCCTCAAACTACCTCTAGCTCTATTTTCTTGGTTAGTTTGCTCGTTATTCGTCATATACATACCACTGTTGCTGGTCACTGCTTTATGGTGGTGGATTTATCCCACGGCCACTGGCACATGGCTCTTGCAGCAAATAATGATATTCCACACTGCGCTTTGGGTAACAATTTGTCCTTTCCTTTTAAAATTTATGGGGATTACAGCGCTTCTCGCCATACTCCGTGCGCAGTTTTTATATTGTTTCATGTGTGGATTTGGTTATGGCGGATTATGCTCAATATTCTCTGCAATAGTTACCTATGCTGTCTTTTTGCCCTTTTTCTTAGGACTGCTCATATTTGGTCCCGGCACGCTATTGCTATCTAGCTTTCTTGTCGTTTGGCTATTAACACAAATTTTAACTATAAAGTACTTCTGGAATGAGTACAGAGATCATATCTTTTGAATGAGAAACCAGCCTGACGGGCTTCTCTCTTTAAAGCTATCGTTTCAGGATCTTTGTTGTATTCATCATCACTAAGACGTTTGCGAATACAATCAACGTGAAAATAGGCATCCAGCTCATCTGACCAACAGTAGTCCTGACCATCTTTGATTGCCTCTTCACATAAAACACAAGTATTTATGTTCCAGTTGCCCATTTATGACTCCTACTTTAATCTGAGTTTCAACTAGTCAAAGACTTGGATTAGTCCATATCGAGGTCGAATGCACAGGAGAGTGTCAATGGGCTAGTGCGAAGAGTCTTCTGTACTTCTTGGCCGAGGTTGTTTCCTAGGACCTGGTCTTTTGGCTTGAAGTTTCCAGCATTGCTGAACTTGTCGATAGCTTTGTCAGTTTTTCTATAGTTAAAAGTAAAAGCACCGGCTACGTAGCTCTTAGTAGCTTGAATACGAGCACTCGCTACTTGCAGACTGTCGCCCCAACCAGTGTTCACGTTTGTCATTGCCCAGCGAGTTCCGCCAGACCGATTGAGTCCTCCACGAATACCAGCATAAGCGTGGGCAACATCAACTTTGTTTCCTTTGCTGTCGTTAACGAATTTGGGAACTTGGCAGTTAGGAAGCCTGACCTTTTCCCAACCTTCGTTGTCTTTACCGTTTACGAAGAGGGGTACTCCAGCAACTTTACATACAGAGTCAGCGGGATAAGACTCGTCATGGAGTTTAGTGATGATTTGCTGCCAGCCCATGTTGGGATTCATCTCTTCAACAGCTCGCAGATAAACAATGAAACCTGCACGAGACAGGGTGTTTGTTTTACCAAGTGTTGCAACGACTTCTTCTTTTGAAGGCCAGTTGGCTTCTCGCATTTCTTTCCATTTTTTGAGCTGAGCCCAGAAACCTGTGCCAACAGTCGTCTTTACTGACTTGGCAACAGATCCTGTTTCATTCGTTACTTCGATACCATCGTGGCCCAGGAGAGAGACTGTTTGAGGAGTAGCATGAGCACTGCTGGAAAGAACGAGAACGAGAACTACCACTTTTATGATTAGATTTGTTTTTTTATTCATTTCGACCTCCTGCTTATTCCAACGCATGACTCGTGCCAACCTTGAAGTTCCTTTCTAGAAGCCTTTCAAGCAAGCACCCCACTACCTTTGGCTCAATTGTTGAGCCAAGAAGTGTTACGTTTTTAAACCACATTAGGTGTTTTGTTATGTAACAACCGTTTCGTCATGTAAGGAAATCGAGCTCGACACCGACTAGTTTAACGTTAAACCATCTTGGATTTTTACGAGAGAGGAGTTGCTGCGATGAAAACTCTCATAGTTCAATACATTCCCCGAGGTGAACGATCTCACACCTTAAAAGTTCTCAAAGCATTCGAGGAGGAAATAAAAGGAGATGTTGAGCGCTTAGACTTGCTCGAATCCCCTGCAGATGTCTTCACAGCCGACAGGATTGCTGCCTACATCGGTCGAGACTATCTTGGAGAAACCCAAACGGTTGAAACGACTGAGCAACTTGCTGGTATGGACAAATTCATCGAGCAGTTAAAATCTGCTGATGTGGTCGTTCTAGCCACACCGATGCACAATTTCTCTTTGCCTGCTTTGGTCAAAGCTTGGTTTGACGCAGTTATGCTAAAAAACCACACTTGGGACATTGGTCCAGAAGGATACAGAGGTTTGCTACAGGGTAAAAAGGCAATAGTAATCAATGCGTCCGGCGGCATTTATGAAGGAGATATGGCCGCTCTGGATCACCTACAACCTTTAGCTCAATTTGAATTCACCTTTATGGGTTTTAGTGACGTTAGAGGGATTAGTGCAGCGGGTATGAATATGCCAGACGTTGACAAAGCAGAGGTTGTCAGCAAAGCCAGTGAACGTGCGAAATCAGTAGCACGTGAATGGTATACATCATAAAAACCAGTGTGGGGTGATCATGAACAGAATAATGGCAACGTCAATCGTTCTAGTTATTATGCTCTTACAAGTGACCAACACGTTGTAACCAGTTGCTTCTGGACAGCAATCAGATGTGGCGTCTTTTGCATATAATCTGGCGTAGTTGGCTATAAAGAATGAACATTGTAAATCCTATACTCTGTTACAGATGTAGTGCAAAACTTGACTTTTTTAGAGCTGTTCGAGGTGACAAATGGGCGTCATGAAGCGCTTTTACGTAAATCCTGGCTGGCGAATAATACTAAAAGATATGGGACTCAATCATCGCATCGTACTCAAACGAGCAGGATTGCCAGAAGATCTTTTCAGTCGAGAAAGAGCATCGATTTCAACTGATGAGTATTTTTCTCTGTGGAGTAGCATTGAAGTTGAGAGTAGTAGCCCTAACTGGCCATTGACTCTTAGCGAAGTAATGTCTGTTGAATCCTTTGATCCAGCAGTATTCGCCGCCCTCTGCAGTTCAAACCTGAATATTGCGATTGAGCGCATTGGACGCTACAAAAAGTTGATGTGCCCTATGAACCTCACATTGACTATCACAAAAACAGCGACGACCTTGGAACTCGATTGGTTGGACACTGATGTACATCCACCTGCCTCCCTCGTTGCCGCCGAAATAGTCTTTTTCGTTCAAATAGCTCGCATGGCTACCAGAACAACAATGAGCCCGACAAAGGTCGTGTCGCCTTGCCAGCTAGAAGTCAAAGAAGCAATGACCAAGTTCTTGGGAATACAGACAAAGGTTGGCAAAAAGCTCGCTATTACATTTAGTGCCGCCGATGCCTCACGTCCCTTTCTGACAGCCAATGAGAAAATGTGGAAATTCTTCGAACCTGTACTGCAAAAGCGACTTTCAGATCTAGAACAGAAGGCAACATTTGCAGAAAGAGTGAAAGCGGCGCTACTAGAATTGTTACCCAGCGGCGCCGCCTCTATAGGTCCTGTTTCAGAAAAATTGCATGTAAGTAAGAGAACTCTTCAACGTCGACTCAAGCAAGAAGGTGAAAGTTATCAGGCATTGCTACAGCAAACAAGGGAAAGCTTGGCAAAGCATTACCTCAAGAGCTCTAAACTGTCAGGGGCCGAGATTTCCTTCCTCCTAGGCTTTGAAGATCCTAACTCCTTCTTTCGAGCTTTCCGTGGCTGGACGGGAGCAACCCCAGAACAGGTCAGACGAGAGTTGCAGTCGAACTGAAGACTAACCAAAGATATTGAACAAGCTATCCAAGACCTTGTTACCTGCACCTATGAAGCCTACAAAGACAACAGCGGCACCACCCGCAGCTGCTCCAAACCCAACTGTTGTAGTTGCGCCGAGCACACCAGTCGCAAGGTAAAACGCGCCCAAAGCTGGAAGACCAATAACACCAGCAAAGACGACAATGCTCAGAGCAGCGCAGAGAATTTTCTCACCTACGGACAAGAAGGAACCACCAAAAAATGGAGCACTAGCTTTGGTGTTTCTCACAGCCAACACTTCATCTATGGTTTTTCCCTTTTTTACTTCCTTTACAATCTGGTTAGCTTTGGCTAGCGCCATTTCAAGATTGTCTTTTGACAGACTTTCTACAGCTGTACGCATTTTTCCTATCATGTTTACAACTGATTTTCGGATTTTTGCCCTCTGAAGTTCAGGATTTCCAGCACTTTCAGAAAATCCCATTTTGCCCTTTGTGTGTTCGTGCATCATCTTGCCAACGTTTTCTGCGCCAGCCTCATCTATGGCTTGATTGGCCAAACCAAGAGCTTGTTCGCGAAATCGTGACCACGTTTTGTCGTCAATGACTCTGCTGCGCATTAGTGACTTTTGCATTCTCTTCATTCGGTCTTTGATAGCTCTGAAGTCCTGGCGAGTTCGTTCCCAGTCACGTTTCAAAAACTGCTTTAGTGATACGAAATCGTCTTTGGTCTGTGCCCAATCATCTTTTAGGAAAGTGCCAACTTCTCCAAGCAATGACGCGCGAAGTTTCAGATTTGTTTGAGCCTGGACAGGAACAGCCCCAATGAGTGTGGCTGAGAACACCATAGTCAAAGACAAACACGCTCGTTTGAAAAACATATTACCAACTGAAAACATCTCCATACACTCCTCTTCAAAATAGTGAATAGTTACTTGCTCATTTATTCTAAATTTGTCACGTTTTTGCACCTTTAGTGCCAGTTTTAGAGAACGAGCTACTGGAGCGGCCTTCGGCTCTATGGGGGGTCTATAACCATCTAAAAACCGTCTATTATATGATACAGCTGTAAAATCTGAAGTGCATAAACACAAAGGTGGCATGCTAGAGCAGTTGCCTAGCATGCCACCTTTGTCCAACAGCGAAAACTAACACTGCGTTAGTAGGTTTATTTGTGCGCCAATCCAAGCAGGAATTGTTCTGCTTCCTTTCTGAATCGTCGCGGCAAATCAACTACTTGATTTGCTTAGTTGCTTCGTCAGCTTCTTCAGACGAATTTGTTTTCTCTAACTTCTTGTGCTTCTTTCTCCATTTATGTTTGTTCGCTTTCCACCTTTTTTTGAAGCGTGGCATTTTGCGAATTTCTTCTAAAGTCAAGAAGCCATCCTTATCAACATCAAACTTGCCAAAAATGTCATGTTTGCCTTTGTATTCATCTTTTCCTAGCTTACCGTCACCGTTTTTATCGCGCATTTTGAGCCATCGTTTGGGACTCATAACTCGTCGTTTTCGCAGACCTTTTTTCTTTCTGTTTTTACGACGAGTCCAATGCATTTTTTTGTATTCTTCTTGACTGATAAATCCATCTTTGTCAGCGTCATAACGCCAAACGCTCTTACCTGTCAGCTCTTCTTTGTCCAACTTTCCATCTTTGTTCTTATCGCGTTTCTCAAATCCATACTGCCATCTGGGCTTTTTTACCTTCTTAGCAGCCTCTTCAGAGCTAGGTACTTGCCCATGACACAGGCTTACTGCAGTCAACACTGTAATCAGTCCAACAAAGCGCATACTTTTTCCTTCCTATCACATGTTGTTTGTTCTGAACTTCAGCAACTTTTGCGCCATTAGTGTGAATGCCCTCTAATAAAGAAACGAGGGAATCGTGGCATTTATTATCGGTCCTGAAGATTCTTGTATCGTAGTCAAATCGGAACTGTTAGTGCCGTTTGCGGTAATAAAACCGAGACCGAAACTCACTACCAATCAATGGGGAAATAATCTTTCAGGAATTTCCCGCACCAATGTTTTCCCGTGTTAATGCCATCGAAAAATGGGTCACAGACTCGGGCTGCACCATCCACGATGTCGAGTGGAGGCTGAAAGTCATGAGACTCTTCCTTGAAACGAACGAGTTCAACTGGATCTTCATCGGTAACCCAGCCAGTGTCCACAGCATTTGTATAGATGCCATGTTCAGCCAATCCACTAGCCGACGTATGAGTCATCATATTGAGCGCAGCCTTGGCCATGTTGGTGTGAGGATGACGATCATATTTTTTGAAGCGATGGAACTTACCTTCCATGGCTGTCACATTGACAATGTGTTTTTGCCCCGTATTGTCCTTCTTCATAAGAGGTATCAACCGGTTACACAAAACAAAGGGAGCAATGGAGTTAACGAGCTGTACTTCCAGCATTTCTGCCGTATTTATTTCACCTAGACGCAATCTCCAACTATTGGTCTTGCGTAAATCAACCTGCTGCAAATCTGCGTCTAGTCGACCAGCTGGAAAACACTCTTCAGAATTGAGAGTAATGTCATAAGAATAGGGGACTTGTGAAAGCTGGGCTGAAGCACGAAGTCCTATTCCAGGCGCACCTCCATGCCACGAGGCTGGTAAGTTCGCACCCCCCTCCTCTGCCGCTGCAAGAGTCAAAGTATCGACGCATTTTTTGTGTTTCGACAGCAGATGCTGGACTGCAGGGGAATGTTCAATAAAAGGAGTATTTTCCCCTTCCATCAAATGTGAATAAAAATCAGGAGGACGTCTTACTGTTTGTGCAGCATTGTTGATCAACAGATCCAGACGTTCGTAGTTCTCAATGACGTAACGAGTGAATAACTCCACACTTGGAGTATGACGTAAATCGAGACCATATATTTGTAGCCTATCTTGCCAAAGTGGATAATCCTCTTCTTTGGCATATCGTCTGGCAGAATCGACAGGGAAACGAGTAGTTGCGATGACTCTTGCTCCAGCTCTCAACATCATCAATGTCGCTTGATAACCAATTTTTAATCTCGAGCCTGTGATAAGGGCAACTTGACCAATCAGTGGTGCGCTCTGGAACCTTTTCAAATAATTAAACTCAGCACACTTGGGGCACATTGAGTCATAGAAGAAATGGAGCTCCGTAAACTCTTCTTTGCAAACATAACAGTTTCTCGGTGAACTCAAATATCTTTTTGGTTCACTACCTTGCTCTGTGATTTGCTTCGGAGCCGAAAAGACTGTTTCTTCTCTGGCTTTACGTATACCCGTATTTGCCCTTGCTTTTCTCTCTTCACGCAAAGCAAGTTGCTTTTTAAATTTGCGCTTTTCACTTCGTCGCTTCTTTTTCTCCTCAGGGCCAGGTCTGGTCAATTTCCCAGCAGCAGTCAATAGAGCTCTGCGTTGTTTTTCAGTCAACACAAGTAGCTCTTGAGGCGAGTCAACGAAGTGCTCCAGCAGGCTGATACAGCCATCTATATCTGCTTTTTTAAATTTCATCAGCCAGTAAGATAGCGCGCCATTGCACTTTCTGCATTAATATTGACAATTTTCCCAAATGATTATATGTTTGTATGTACAAACATCAATAAGCAATGACAGATAAAACAGATACATATTTGAAGTGCTGTTTGTATTTCACAGCAAATGAACTTGCCAGGAAAATAACACGAATGGCAGAACAAGAGTTCAAGTTAACAGGACTCTCGCCTTCTCATGCCTTCTTGCTAATGCTGGTAAATGAACAGCCCTCAATCACACCTGGGCAATTGGCAAAGTCAATGGCTCTGAAACCTTCTACGGTTACTCGCTTCATCGAAGCATTGGAGCGACAAGACCTAGTAAAAAGAACAAGTGAAGGCAGGCGAGTCTTAGTTGAGGCGACCAAAAACGGAGCCAAACTGTTACCCAAAATCCGCAAAGCCTGGAAATCTCTTTATGAAGCCTACAGCAAGGTTTTGGGTAAAAAGGAGGGAGACAAGCTCACTTCACTGATTCATCAGGCTGCTGAAGCACTAGATTAACTTTTGCGTAATCTTGCCTTCTTTTAATTGTATGTACAACTAAATATAGGGAGAAATGATGTCGAAACACAAACTTTCTAATCAGACTTTTGTCTATCCGATGGCCCAGACTATTCTCGGAACTCACATAGACGGAAAACCAAACTACATGGCTCTAGGCTGGTTGACCCGAGTAAATGCAAGTCCACCGATGTTGGGTGTTGGAGTAAATAAAATCAACCGCTCCCACGACGCAATTGTCGAAACAGGTGAATTCAGCGTCAACTTTCCATCTGTTGAAATGGTAACCGTTACCGACTACACAGGCATAGTTTCGGCAAAAAAGGTTGATAAATCTAAACTCTTTGAAGTGTTTTATGGCGAGCTAAAATCTGCTCCACTGATTCAATCTTGCCCTCTAACCTTGGCCTGCAAACTATTCAAACATGTTGAGTTGCCAACAAACTCCTTTTTTATTGGAGAAATAGTAGGTGTCTTCACAGAAGAGAAATATATGACAGACAAAAAAATCGATATCAAAAAACTGAATCCTTTTCTTCTTACAATGCCAGACAATCGCTACTGGTCAGTCGGTGAATGCGTAGGTCACGCTTGGAAAGACGGCAAAGAAATGAAATAATGTATTTGCCTGCAACGAAGAGGCTAATCAATGAAGGAATGACCAATGCAATATAAGAATGTAACTGTAATAGGAAACGGTGGCATGGGCACCGTCTGTTCAATGATCCTTTGTGAAAAGGATATGGACGTCAAAATGTGGGGCTATTCTGCAGATGAGCTGCATGAAATGAAGGAGGCAAGAGAAAACGTCAAGTATTTGCCTGGCTACCCACTCCCCGCTTCGTTGCGACTAGAGGCTAATGCAGAGTTGGCATTCGAAAAAGCAGACCTGATTGTAAACGCAGTTCCTTGCCAGTTTGTCCGGCAAATCTTCAAGCAGCTAAAATCTTCTGTCCCTGATAGTGTTCCAGTAGCGAGTGTTACAAAAGGGTTTGAAAAGAAGACTCTTCTACGACCAACACAAATCCTTGAGGAGCTGCTTGGTCAAAGAAATTATGTTGTCTTATCAGGCCCCACAATTGCGGAAGAGTTGGCCAAAAAACTTCCTGCCTCCATAACAGCAGCTTCAACAAACAACAAAGCAGCAGAGTTGGTACAGCAAGCCTTCTCTTGTGATTATCTTCGTGTATATACCAATAACGATGTTTTGGGTGTAGAACTAGCTGGTGCCGTTAAAAACGTCATTGCCATAGCTGCAGGTATCATTGATGGAATTGGTCTCGGAGACAATGCTAAGGCTGCTCTCATCAGTAGAGGATTGGCAGAAATTTGTCGCTTAGGTGAAAAAATGGGTGCGCGTCCAGAGACTTTTTCTGGACTTTCTGGCCTAGGAGATTTGGTCACAACGTGCATATCCTCAATGGGGCGAAACAGGGGTTTTGGTGAGCGGATAGGCAAAGGAATGTCGGCCGACGCGGCTTTGGCGGCAACTGAAAGTGTCATTGAAGGAGCTGCAACTTGTGCCTCAGTTCTGCACCTTGCGCAAAACCACGCTATTGACATGCCTATTACGCAGGCCGTGAATTCTGTTATCAATGGTCAATTGACAGCCAAACAGGCAATACATGAGTTAATGACTCGCTCACTGAAACCTGAATAGTCACTCACTCTTTTACAGCAATGTAAGAATAGACTTCTGATTAAGCTGATCAGTAGAATGGTTTCAAGCCTTTCAGCAATGTAACGAAGGAGTCAAAGCCATGCGCCAAATCGTTTTATCAATCTGTCTTCTGTCGTTCATTTTCGTTGGTTGTGGCAGACGAAAACAACCAAACGAAGAAGTTGTATCAGAAAGACCTGAAACACCAATAACCACAGATATGGCATCTACAGTTGAACCTACGATTGAGGAAAGCGCTCCGACATCACCCCCACCCCCTACTGCTGCCCCTGTGGAAAACACTGCTGAGCCAACTACTGCATCAGAACCGTCACCTGTGATGGCGAAAGACAACAACGACAATGAGGAACGGTTCACTCTCTTTTGGAATGAGTTTCGTGGAGCCATCAACAATGATGACAGATTAAAGGTCCTCGATCTGATTAGATTTCCACTGCCTACTGATGGCATTGATGACGTGCCTTACACGAGAGTCAATCGCACTCGCTTTAGGGACTACTATCCACTCATATTCAGCCCTGAAGTGAGGCTAAAACTCGCCAAGACTATTCGACCAGAAAAATATACAGACTTTGACGGACAACCTGCTTACCGCCTGACTACAAGCATTTACGCAAAAGATGGCACAGAGAGTGTTATCATCCTCCACTTTGATTCACGTGATGGTGAATACAAACTTGGCCGTGTTTCAGGTTAGGCAATGATTAAGCCGTCAGTATTGTCTCTTTTTATAATTCTGGCCTTTTCCTTTCAGAGTTCAGCAAAGAGTGATGAACTGTCTATCCAGTGGCTTGGTGAGAAACCCAATATTGCACAGCGTGTTGCTGCGGAAATCAAAACGCTGAGTGCAGCAGCTCGCTCACTATGTGGAGCACCTGTTTCGCCGCTAACTGTTGTTTTGTATGTACCTGAACGACTGGCGTCAAAACCTGTGGGAGGGGCAAGATTGGGAAAAGCATTCATCGTGATTGATCCCCATTCGCCTCCCTTTCAACGCCGCGAAATGGTTGCCCATGAGATTGCCCATCTTTATCTTGATGGTGGTCGTCCCCCCAAAGATACTGACCCGCTTCAAGAAGCATTTGCTCAAGCGGCAACGCTTTTACTACTCAAGAGGAGCGGCTACTTGAGTAGTTTTCGTGCATTACGTGGTTTGCTTGCGCGGCGTCTTTTGACACACAAGGCTGTGAAAGTAAGTGGCGATTTTTATCGGTATGTATATCTTCCTGCTGCACTGCTGGCAGCAAGTAAAAGAGTGGGGCTCCAAAAGCTCATCTCGTCGTACAAACAATCAAAAGGCGATGTAAGAAGATTCGTATCCTTGGTCAAAGACAATGAACTTGAGGAGGTCCTTACCTCGAGAGCCACCTCTCCACGTTCCTTGCTCAGGGCACTTTACCAACCAAGTTCCAGTTTAGTGTCAACACCGCGTTCTCGAGCATCGAGTGATACAGAGTCTGCTCCGAGATCTTTCAGGGATTGATTTAGAGCACGTGTTAACTCCCGTGGCATTGGAACATTGTTTTCATCTGTATCCAACTCGCTAGGGAAATTACGAATTGAGATAACTTGTTCCATAGGCTCAGGCTCACCATCAGAGTCTACAGATGGACGGTAGAAATACACACGTTTGGATGTAGCTTCCAGGTGGCCATAGAGCCCCTTTGTAGCGACACGTTCTGCACTGCCACCACCTGAAGCAAACACGTTCGTCAACTCTCTGTCACCACAATCGACCACTGGTCTTCCCTCGAGATAATTGAATGAGTCGCCTTCACTGTCTGTTTTGACTTCCTTCAACAACAGATATGTCTTTTGGCTATATAGAGCTCGCAAGCGGTAACATAGAAAAATTCGTCCAGAGGAACCTGCAGAAAGAGTTGTGTTTTCCATTTGGAAATCATAAAGATAGTCACCATCTGGAATGGCACGATTACCAATCATATCAATCATCTGATCGAGAGCGTAATCAGCATCAAATCGAGAGTCGAGCACACTATCCCAATTGTAGTTTTCTTTTCCATCGATGCCATCAAAGCGTCGAAGAGCTTGTATCGAATCTCTTACTTGTACATTTTCATCGTCACCATGATATTGGTCGTGAAGCATTTCCATGATTTGATCAAACTGCTCACCAGCTCTCTGCCTTTTTTTGACTTCTCTGCTGTTGGCATCGAGACTACGCGTAAAGGCATTTTCCTTTAATGGGTCCACATCTTTGTTATGCCCACCATGCCAATGACCGTGACCATGGCTGTGCCCATGCCCATGACCTCCGTGCCGATGAACTTTGACGTACTGACGTTTTGAACTGACATCGTTATTTGTGATGATATCCCCATCGCCTGTATAGGCATTTTCAAGTTTCCTACGCGCTCTGTCCTGTGCAGCAAGAGCCTCCAACTGTCTCGCTGTCTGTGGCAACTCCACAGGTTCATATAGTTTCTCATCTATCACCAAACGGGGAGAAGAAGACATGCCTCGTCTTCCGTCTCGACTTCTCCAACCAAATCCAACTCTAAGCAATCCCAACTCATTGAAAGGCAGAATTCTCTGAAAACGCATCTTGGCTTTGGGTCTCAAAGTATGAGCTGTCTGAGCAGCCAAATCACCGGGCAAGGCAATGAGAAACATCTCCAGTGCTTCATCTGAATCTTTGTGACCTTCCAGCATTCCGTCGAGTGAATTGAAGGGATAGGCTGCGTAGTGTTCTAGCACGGAACGAACAGCTGTAGATGCAACTACGTGTTCGTGTGAATGGCGTCGAAGCCTATCAGTCCCACCAAGCATGCTGGTAATGAGTAAGGCGACAATAAGCATCACAGCTGAGGCTATGAGCACTTCGATGAGAGTCATTGCTCGTCTTTTCACAGCCTTACTCCTCTTCTTCAAAAGTTGGATTGAGCTCAACAACTTCAAGGTCTGAGACACTTCGTGCCATAATTGATGATGTAGATGTCGTTGGTGCTGTCGAGCGCGAAGGTTCGGCAACAAACTGAGCTACATAGGGATATTTTTCGGCGTAGCGAGCAGCCATGGTGGCTGCCACCAACTCCTTGCGACGACTGATCTTAAAGGGCTTTCTATTGAAGACACCATCTACTTCTAGTTCAATTGACAAAAACTGCATTCCACCATCGGCGTCGTCGTTTTGGCCAACTTCAAAACTCCATGAACGGACATCCACATTGCGGAAAACATAACCATTCCTGACTGGATGAAAAATGCCTTTACGCTGCTTGTCTTCTGTCAGGTAATACTCCACCCACTTAGTCTCAACTGGATCCAAAAGGTCAGTTTTAGATGGATCACCATCTTCAAAAACTGCGACTGCAAACTTCAACGATTCGCCATTGTTTTCAATGTCAACAGGCGTTGTCAATACAGATGGTGGAGTGGCCATCATATCGATGTCCAATTCCAGGCGTTCAATGAGAACGAGAGTATCTTGCAAACCAGTTACATGACTCGTTCCTCGATAAAAACCACGCATTCCCGATCCTATGGAGAGCCAAAAAGCTGAGAAGAGTGTACCCAAAATGAGAACCGCTATAGTTACCTCGATGAGCGTGTACCCCCCTTTATGACGACTATTCACCATCTTGCACCTCGCTTCAGCTTCTTCGCTTGGGCGAGAACATCTTTGCTAGGCTCATCCTTCTTGCTAGAGACTCGCCTTGTAACGTAAGTGCATATGCGATTTGGCGATAACCTCACTACGCTCAATTCTGCTTGTTCAGTAAGCTGCGTTAAATTTACAGATCTTCGCTGCACTATCCTACGTTCGACAGCATTGTTTGGCCCTACTACGCGAGCAGTGCAAGAAAACTCCACGACTCCAGCAACTGTTTTGACGGGTTCGAATGTTATGACATCCACTGCTACGTCACACCACTCAGCTCCTTCACCCTCGAGAACATTGTCTCTCAAGGCTTCATAAGTACCTTCTCTTTGAGCTTCACGAACCTCTCTGCTGATCCTTTCTCCTTCTTCTGCGCTACTCGCATTAAGCGTCACATTTACATTTCGTATTGCACTATTCTGTCCTGCAGCCAATAGATCTCTCGCGAAATAAGTGAAACGGCGTACACGTTTAGCCATGGCTTCGTACGCTTCAGTAGCAACACGCACCTTCACATCAGAAATAGCAATGCGCCGCTGGTGTCCCAACCTTCTTGCGTAAATGGGAGGTAGCTCATACTCGAGTTTGAGTGGTTTTACATCGTCACCAACAGAACTGCGAAAAGCAGTGTAAAGGTCTACCGTCTTGTCCTTTTTTGAGAGTCGAGGTGAGTTTGAACGAGTAATGAAATGATAAGCAGCTTCTTCAATAGCATTTGTACAGGCAATTTTGGCTTCGTAACCTAGTTTGGCTGTTGAACGAGTTCGAGAGGCTGTATGTGTAGAGGTACCGTAGGCGATTAACATGATCGCGATGAAGGCCCCCATTAAGGCAATGATGAGGAGGGTTATACCCATTCCTGAACGAGCAGATCGAGAACGAGTCATGGCCATGTAACTACCAGTCCTAAATTCATTATTATTGTCTATGCTCGAAAGAGAGCGTTCACCCAGTCCAAACATTAATAAACAAATTTCGTGCCACCCCCTAGAAAGACCATTAATACTAACTTTTCACGATTTAGAGCTGCTTAAAATGTGACAATTGGACACATGTAAAATCTCAATGTGACATTATGTAACGTCGCCTCTAGTAATGGCTTGATGCATGGGCTAACATTCCCAAAGAGAGCTCTTGCGGGGGGGGGGAAGACGTGCACGAAGATCTTCGCGGTAAAATATTATCGCTGATATTAGATGGCGAACGATATGCCGCTAGCGAAATTCTGGCCGAATATGCAGAAACGCACAGTTTTGAAAACACAGTCACTGAAATATTAGAGCCAGTGATGGCTAGGTTTGGTGAACTTTGGTCAATGGGTAACGAGATTAGTCTTGGCCAAGGATACGTTGCCGGCAAAGTTGCAGAAGATTTAGTAGAGCAAGCAGCTGCCAATCAAGAATTCGAGAACACCAAAGGTCCCATTGTCATTGGAAATATCGAAGACGATTCCCACTCATTAGGACGCAAATTAGTTGTCGTCTTTCTTCGTTTACATGGCTGGGATGTGATCGATCTTGGAGTGGACGTACCAGCAGAAGACTTCGTTCAAACGGCACTCGAAGCAAAAGCTCCAATCATTGCAGCTTCTGCAATGATGTACCACACGGCTTTAAACATAAAAAGACTTCGCGATTTAATGGACGAGCAGGGGCTAAATGGAAACACTCAACTAGCAGTTGGTGGTGCCATATTCTTGCAGCGACCTGACCTTGTAAACCAGGTTGGTGGAGATGGGACATCTCCAAATGCCATCAAAGCTCCTCAGTTGTTTGATGAATTGCTAGCAAAAGCCATTAAGACAAGAGGTAGTACCAATGAATAGTATAGAACGCATTAGCTGCTAAACTAACTGTTGGGAGTTCCAAACAAACTAGATGAGAGTGTTACTCTCATCCAGAAACCATACTTGCGTCGAGACCTTCTCGAGAAAATTCACTTTTTGCTCCCTAATCAGTAATATGGTGTAGAAGGGAGTGGTGCCGCTGTGAGACTTCGAAAGGTCTTTTTTCGCAACATAATTTTTTGGTCCTTCATTGCCGCCCTCATGGTTGCGTCAGTGTTTTTTACCCATAGCGTAGAACTCACTCGAAAACAGTTGGCCAAGGCTCGGTTGACAGAAAGCATAGCTGACAACACAAAGGCCACAGTAGTTGCAGTCATAGATGGAGATGAAGTCACTGTCAAATCTGCAACAACTAAGGAATTCGTCGTACGGATTTTAGGGATAAAAGCTTTCTCTGCCAATAGACTAGAGCGTCAGATATCGACCTATGGCAAACGCGCTATGTCGGAATTGCAGCAATTAGTAGGCAAAGATGTTCAGTTACGCTTCTCTGAATTCAAAAAAGACAGCCGAGGAAGAGTGCTTGCATACGTTGAATTAGAAGGTCAAGACGTTGGCAAGAGGCTCATTGGTTCAGGTTGGGCCATCGTTTACGAACTATATCCATTTGAGCGAATGACCTCTTACCTGACGACTGAACGGGAAGCTCTGACTGAACGTCGAGGACTATGGGGAAATGATAAAGCTCGTGAACGTTCATTGGCTCTCAAAGTAGCTTGGGAGGCGATGAAAAACGATGTTTAGATTACTGTTTGCCTATTTTCGTCGCAAGTTGGTTCATCGTTCATCTGCCTTTAACATGAAGGTGCTTATCGCTATATTCGCAATCGTCTGTTATTCCACATCAGGTTACATGTATTTCGAGATTGCTGAAAAACCTGACCTCAAATGGAGCGATGCACTTTGGTGGTCATTTGTCACCATGACAACTGTAGGCTACGGAGATCACTTTCCCACATCACACTGGGGACGATTTGCAGTCGGTCTGCCGACGATGATTTTTGGTATCAGCATTCTCGGATACCTTTTGTCGACAGTTGCCTCTTATTTAATAGAAGCTAAATCCAAGGAGTTGAAAGGTATGAAACAGATTTCTGATACTGACCATATTTTGCTTGTTCACTATGCAAACCTTAATCGCTTGTTGGGACTTATCAGCGAATTGAGAGCCGACTCCAAAACAGCGGAAAAACCAATTGTTCTCATTGACAGTGAACTAGAGGAATTGCCTCCTGAACTTGATGAGCTTGGAATACAGTTTGTTCGCGGCAATCCTGCTCGAAAACAAGCATTGGAACAGGCAAACATTGGCAGCGCTTCCCATGCCATCATATTATCGAAAAATCCACAGGATGTTCGCAGCGACGATCTAACCTTGGCAGTTAATCTGGCAATAGAGTCATTACACGCAGATATCACAACAATTGCCGAATGTGTGGACCCAGATAGTATTGAAATCATCCGGAGAACTGGTTGTGACAGCGTTGTTTGTGTGTCGCGTTTTTCCGATAGCCTGTTAGTGCAAGAGCTTCTAGATCCGGGCGTTCAAGAAGTTGTAGAGGAACTGACAGACGTTAAGGGTGAACAAATATTTGTTCAGCATATTGTCAGTATGGATAAATGGCAAATCGATGAACTAAAAAACTGGCTTGGTAGTAAAAATTTGCTGCTCATTGGTATCAAACAACATGAGAGCGGAACTCTCTTGCTCAACCCGAAAGACAGCTTAAAAATTCAAAAAGGCGATAGAGCAGTTTTTATTGGCTCAGAACGCCCCACAGAGCTTTCCACGAACTAGTGAGCAGCCACTGAACGGAGCTAGAGATGTTCAAATGCCCACGATGCTCTGACATTCTGACGACCTGCACTTCCGAAGGTATCGACATTGAAGTCTGCAGAGGTTGTGAAGGAACCTGGCTCGACGCTGATGAGTTGAAAGAGCTAGCCCAAAAAAGTAGCAATAAAATGCAACAGTGTGAAGAAGCTGTAGTATTGGAAAGCAAGAATCCTGCAGGTGAAATGAAGTGTCCCAAATGCCCTGATGTTCAATTGGTGGCGTTCATCTATGCTTTTGACTCTGGAATTGAACTGGATCGTTGCCCACAATGCCAAGGTCTTTGGCTGGACAAAAGCGAGCTGGAACAAGTCTCTGCTCTAATGTCAAAAAACGAGCAACATACGGAAGCTGACCTTGAACGTTTTGCCAGTTTTCAATCATCAGGGTTGTCCCGCTATAGCGGATTCTTTACATGGCTTGGTCGCATCCTCATGCAAGATCGTTATGGCCGCTCAAATTGGTCCGATTAACAACATGCATATAGATACCTGTATCGTGAGGAGGGGCATTTAGTGGACCACATATGGTTCACTAAATGGACCGCTAACTTGAATTCATCTCGCTTCCTCATCGTAAAACACCATCAATACAGGCAATCAAACATTGGCACGTCTCCTGCTTATTCAATGGCAAAGGAGCGTGAAAAATGTCCAAATACAACAAAACAAACATCCTCAATACAGTCCTGTTTTTCCTTGTTGTCAGCTTCCTGCTTACCTCCGTTCAGGCTCAAAGCCTTGATGAAGCCTTTGGTGACCTAGCCAGCACCAACCAAGTAGTGAATGAAGAGACTACCATCGAAGAAGATGGCGAATTCTGGGAAACTGGCGCAGTAGTAAGCGTAAAAGGTGTTGTTCGACAGCAAGGTTCCTACCTTTATCTGGTTGATGAAAAAACTGACGAAATGCTTCGTTTGGATGGCTTCCAAGTCGAAGAGGGAACCAATGTCACTCTCGCTGGTGTCCTCGATATCGCTCCAGCCAACGAACAGTTCTCACTAGTTTTGCAAGGTCCTGCTAGCTCAACTTTCGCTTTCAGCCAATACTCTCAGATGAACACAGAGACTGTTGAAACGACTGCTTCAGCAAGTGTAATCGCTTATGACTTTCCTAAAGAAGTCAAAGCTGAGGCCAAAACCTTTACTGACAGCTGGGCAAAATATGTCAAGGCAGCAAAAACTTCACGAAACGAATCAATCGCCAAGAAATACAAGAGCGGTTATGACTACCGCCGATATGGTTATGCTTCAATAAGCGCTGTAGTCAAAGCTGCTTGGACTGAAAACAAAGATCTCTACAGCTCAGCCATTGCTGACTGTGACGCATACCTTGCCAAGTGTGAAGAGAGCAACGTCTGGGCTTCTGTAGACAACAAGAACACTTGGCTCTACATCGACAAAAACGACATGCTCATCAGAGTACTCGATAAAACAACAAACAAAACCCTTGTGGCAGTTCCATTTGCCTGTGGTGCAAATCCAGACTTGGGACAGAAACAGAGAAACGGCGACTTGCGCACTCCCAACGTACCTACTGGTCTAGAGACTCTCGAAAGTACACCATTTTTCGTAGGCAACCGCGCTGGCTGTACAGTTGCTGCTGGAATGACAGTGCGCTGTATGGGAGTTAACTCCAAACGACCTGAAGATGCTTATTGGGTAAAGCACGGAATGAACATCTGTATCCACGGAACTCCCTATTGGTGGTCAATGGGTCAACCAGCTTCTCACGGTTGCTGCCGAGTGATGGAAAAACACATTCCCCACGTATATGCTCTGACAGCTGTGAAAACTGCAATCGTTATCCGCGGCATCAATGAGACTGTAGTTACTGACTAATAGTGATTGAAAGGACTGTAACGATGAGAAGCCTAACAGTAGTAATCCTGACAATCATCGTCAGTTTGACTACCTTTGCTTCTGCACGAGCCGACAAAAATCTCAGACTCGTTCGCAAATCGATTACAGTTCTTTTTGAATATCAAGACGAAAGCAACTGTCTTCCTCGTCGCCGCAGAATTCTGAAAATTGCCTACGGTAAAGAGTGGAAACCCTCCTTGCCTTGGCAAGTATCTGAAATGTTAAAAAACGACAAAGAACTTGCTAGCAATCTTGCCGCTCTCATTCGACGGGGCGATCACTTCACAGCAACAGTCGTCACTGATTATCCTGCCACAGAGAAATTTCCTGTAAGCAGTCCTTTCACTGAAGAGATAACCATTCCTGACAGCTGGGAACCAGAAACAAACGATCCATGCACAACACTTCGTTCAATGTTTTTGCATGAAGTCGCTCACCTCGTTGACAGCGGTGCACGCTGTCTTCCAGGCGACTTTGGTGCAGATGGAGTACATCGTCTGAACGAAGTTACATCAATGGATTTGGCAATGGCTGAAGGTTGGGCTAATTACAACCAAGCCAAGATCAGTGATTGCTTTTTGGATAAGATTGCTCATTCAACAAATTCTCTAGTTATGGAAAATGTCTCTTCAACTCGAACGAAGCCATCTTATGCCACCCTTTTTCAACCTGTTTTCCTCGATTACCTCTCTTGCGAAGGCTCAATCGCCCTGTTTTTATCCTTACTCAGCAAGTCATCGTCAAAAGGCAACACCGTTATGTCAGC